>JBKBLL010000079.1:0-14879 GCA_046296375.1 Alphaproteobacteria bacterium
CTCTCCGTCCCTCGGCGGACGAATGATGGGCGGGCGGGACGCCCGCGCTCCGGCATGGCGCCTTCTCCTGCTGGTCGTCGCCATCGTCTGGCCGGCCGCCGTGGCGGCAGCCCTCGAGCCCGGCCCGACGGCTACGGTCGTCGAGACCGTCGACGGCGACACCGTCGTGCTCGACGACGGCAGCGAGGTGCGGCTGGTCGGGCTGCAGGCGCCGAAGCTGCCCCTCGGCCGCCGCAACTTCCCGACCTGGCCGCTCGCGGCGGAATCGCGCGCGCTCCTCGCCGAGATGGTCGACGGACGGCGCGTCCAGCTCCGCTTCGGCGGCGCGCGCATGGACCGGCACGGGCGCCACCTGGCGCATCTCTTCCTCGACGAAGGCGCGGTTGGGGAGGGCGCGGCAGGGGAAGACTCGGCCTGGGTCCAGGGCGCGATGCTGCGCGCCGGCATGGCACGGGTGTACAGCTTCGCCGACAACCGCGCACGGGTGCCCGAGATGCTGGCGCTGGAGGCGGAGGCGCGCGCCGCGGGCCGCGGTATCTGGGCGCTGCGCTTCTACGCCGTCCGGCCGCACGACCGCCTGGACCGCGACATCGGCACCTTTCAGCTGATCGAGGGCCGGGTGCTGAACGCGTCCGTGGTGCGCGGGCGCGGCTTCCTCAATTTCGGCGAGGGCTGGCGCACCGACTTCACGATCACGCTGCCGCCCGACACGGTCCGCCTGTTTCGACGCGAAGGGCTGGACGTGCGAGACTATGCCGACCGCACGGTCAGGGTGCGGGGCTGGCTGCGTACGCGCGACGGGCCCCAGGTCGAAGTGACCCATCCGGAGCAGATCGAGGTGCTGGACCCATGATCGGAACCCGCGCGCGGCCGCGCGCAGCCATCCTCGCCCTTCTCGCATCGCTCGCCCTCGCCGCCTGCGAGACGGTGCCGGCGACCGGCCGCACGACGTTCACCGGACTGGTGCCGCTCTCGTCCGAGGCGGCACTCGGCGCGCAGGAGCATCCCAGGGTGCTGGCGCAGTTCGGCGGCGAGTACGGCGACGCCGAACTGGCGCGCTATGTCGAGAGCGTGGGCAAGCTGCTCGCCAGCGCGTCGGAACTGCCGCAGCTCGACTGGCGCTTTACCGTGATCGATTCGGAGATCGTCAACGCCTTCGCCCTGCCCGGCGGCTACATCTACGTTACCCGCGGCCTGGTGGCGCTGGCGCGCGACGAGGCGGAGCTGGCGGCGGTGCTGGCCCACGAGATCGGCCATGTCACGGGCCGCCACTCGGCCCAGCGTCAGGGGCAGGGGCTCATCGCCGGAATCGGTACGCTGGCAGCGGGTATCCTGCTGGGCGACGCCGCGGCCGGCCTCGCCTCGACTGTCGGGCAGGGCTATGTCGCCAGCTACTCCCGCTCGCAGGAGCTTCAGGCGGACGAACTGGGCGTGCGCTATCTCTCACGGGTCGGTTTCGATCCGATGGCGATGCCCAGCTTCCTGTCCGGCATGGAGGCGCAGAGCGAACTGCTGGCGCGCATCCAGGGCAGGCAGCAGACGGGGGCGAGCTGGCTCGCCACCCATCCGCCGACCCGCGAACGCGTCACCGCCGCCGCGAGACATGCGCGCGCCGTCGAGGTGTCGGATCCGATGCGCGGCCGCGACGCGTTCCTGGCGCGGATCGACGGGATGACCTACGGCGACAGTCGCGAGCAGGGTCTGATCCGCGGCCGCGCCTTCATCCATCCGATGCTGCGCTTCCGCTTCGAGGTGCCGGACGGGTTCGAACTCGTGAACATGCCGACCCGGGTCGGCGCCACCGGGCCGGGCGGTGCGATCATCGTCATGGACATGGCCGCCGACGCCGCGGCGAGCATGACGGGCTACATCCAGCGGGTCTGGACCCCGCGGGCGCGCCTGTCCGGCCTCGAGGCGATCACCGTGGGCGGGATGCCGGCCGCCACGGCGACGACGCGCGTGCAGGGACAGGGTGGTGCCTTCGACATGCGCCTGGTCGCGATCCGCGGCGACGGCGACACCATCTACCGCCTGCAGATGGCCACGCCCGCCGCGCAGACGGCACGCCTGGCGCCGGACCTGCAGCGGACGACCTACAGTTTCCGCCGCCTGTCCCAGGCGGAGGCGGCGCGGGTCCGGCCCTGGCGCATCCGCATCCACACCGTACGCCCGGGCGACACCATCGAGGGGCTGGCGGCGCGCACGCCGTTTTCCGACTATCGCGTCGAGCGGCTGCTGGTGCTGAACGACCTGGCACCCGGTGAGGCGCTGCGCGCGGGCGACAAGGTGAAGATCGTGGTCGAGTAGGCGGAACTCACCAGCGCAGCAGCCGCGCCCCGATCCCCGCGCCGGCCGCTGCCACTGCGCCGATCGCCAGCGTGTACCAGGTCGCCACGAAGAGCGGACTGTCGTCCGTACAGTGCCAGCCATAGAGGAAGGCGGCGACGGCACCCGCCGTCAGGCCCGCGACGGCACCCGCCAGGCCGGGCCGGGTCGGGGCGGCGCGTCGCAGCGCGACCAGCAGGGCTGCCAGCGGAGCCGACGCGAGGACCGGCACGACAGTGAGGCACACCAGGGCGTTGCCGCCGACGAGGGCGGGGAGCCAGGCATCGCCGGGAAGGGCCGCGAGTTCGGCGGCGATGCCGGCGCCGGCCACTATCGGGAACGCGGCGAGCGCCCGTTCCGGCAGACCGGGTGGGGCACCGGGCCGTGCGAGGCGGAGGAGGAGCAGGCATGCGGGGATGGCGAGCGCCGCGACGACGAGAAACTTGAACGGGAAGCGCACGGTCGCAAGGGCGGCCCAGACGTCGTCGCGAACGCCGAGCCAAACGACCAACAGGACAGCGGCCGGCACCGCGCCGGCCAGTAGTGCCGCGGGTACGATCACGGACGGCGGGCGCGTGCGGCTGCCCGAGTCGGCCGCGATGGCGTCGATCAACTGCCGGGTCTTCATTCCATGCCTTTCCGGTAGAGCGCGGCCAAAGCCTTCAGGGCGCGGTGCAGCGCAACACGGACGGCGACGTCGCTCATCGCCAGGCGTGTCGCCGTCTCGCGCACCGATCGACCTTCCAGGGAGATCGAACGCACGATGTCCCGCTGGCGCGTGTCCAGCCGGGCGATGAGCCGTTCCGCATCGCGGCGGCCGCCGTCCGGAGCCGCGTTCTCGGCGATCGGCTCCTCGGGCAGCAGCTCGATGGCGACTTCGGCGCGCCTCCCGCGGCGGCGTAGCGCATCGATCAGCTTGTGCCGGGCGACCGCGGCCACCCAGGGTTCCAGCGGCTCGTCGGTGCGCCATGTGTTGCGCTTTAGATGGATCGCCAGCAGCGTCTCCTGCACCACGTCCTCGACTTCGCTTCCGCCCAGGCCCGCCCGCGCGAAGCCCCGCCGCACCATGGCCCGGACCAGGGTCGCGAGATCGTCCAGGAGCATGCGATAGGCGACGGCGTCGCCCGCCATCGCCGCAACCATCAGTTCGGAGCGATCGCGCCGCGATCCCACGTGCCCTTTCTCCTTCGCTGCGGCGACAAAGTGCGTTACCCACGGCGGCGCCTGGATCAATCATTTTTGATGGAGCGTGTCTGCAGGATTACGGATCGATGAGGGCGGTAACGAATCATCTGGGTATGGCGAATGGGGATGTGCAGGCCGGAGAAGGCCGGCAACCCACGATCTAGATGGAGATACAGATGACCCGCCGCTCGCTCAACCTCGCCCTGGCCGGATCGCTCGCCACGGCCGTTGCGATGGCCGCGCTTCCCGCGACGGCTCAGGAGGCCACGAAGGAGAAATGCTACGGAGTCTCGCTCGCCGGCAAGAACGACTGTGCGGCCGGGCCGGGTACCACCTGCGCGGGGACGTCGACCGTCGACTATCAGGGCAATGCCTGGACGCTCGTCCCCAAGGGCACGTGCGAGACGATGGAACTGCCCGGTGATCGCAAGGGCTCCCTGACCGAACTCGACCGCGACCTGCCCAAGAGCTGAGGCCGTAACGGCCGCCGGCCGGTGTGCCGTGCTGGCGGCGCGGCGGCCGGCGCGCCGGTAACCGGGAGAACCGTCATGCGTTCTGTACCGAAACGTGGCCATGTCGATCCGCCTGTGCCCGGTCGCGCGGGCGTCGGGCTGAAGCCCCAGCACTATGACGACATTCTCAGGGAGAATCCGGATCTCGGCTTCTTCGAAATCCATGCCGAAAACTACATGTGCGACGGCGGGCCGCCACACCGCTATCTGGAAGCGATTCGGGCCTCGTATCCGCTCTCGATCCACGGTGTCGCGCTGTCGATCGGCGGAGCCTCTCCGCCCGACGAAGCGCATCTGGCGCGGCTCGCGGCACTCGTGCGCCGCTACGAACCGGGGCTCGTGTCGGAGCATCTGGCCTGGTCGACGCACGATGGTGCCTTTCTGTCGGACCTGCTGCCGCTTCCCTATACGGAGGGCACCCTGCATCGGGTCTGCGCGCATGTCGATCGGCTGCAGGCGGTGCTCGGCCGCAGCATTCTCGTCGAGAACCCCTCGACCTACGTGCGCTTCCGGGAGAGTTCCCTCGCCGAGACCGACTTCCTGAAGGAGATGGCGGCCCGGACCGGCTGCGGGCTGCTGCTCGACGTCAACAACGTTCTGGTCTCGGCGGTCAATCACGGCTTCGACCCACACGCCTATCTGGCCCGGTTTCCGATGGCGCACGTGGCCGAGATCCACCTTGCGGGCCATGCCGAAACGCTGGACGGCGTCGGCGCTCCCCTGCTGATCGATGCGCACGGGACGCCGGTCGCCGAGCCGGTCTGGTCGCTCTACGACACGGTTCTGGAGCGGACCGGTCCGCTCCCCACCCTGATCGAGCGCGACAACGAGGTGCCGTCCTGGTCGGTGCTGGCGGCGGAGGCGCTCCGTGTAGAGGCGCGGCTGCGTCGCGCGCACATCCACGCCGGGGAGACAATCCATGCAGCTTAGCGCCGCACGCTTCCAGCCGGCGTTCGCCGACGCGCTGACGGACCCGGCGCGCCCCGTGCCGGTGGCGATCCTCGACCGGACGGAGACGCGCCGGTTCGACGTCTATCGCAACAATGTGGCCATGGCGCTGATCGGGGCCTTGAGGTTGCGGTTTCCGGTGGTCGCGCGGCTGGTGGGTGACGCCTTCTTCGGCGCGATGGCGCGGGTCTACGCCTTGTCGAACCTGCCGGAAACGCCTCTCCTGTTTGCGTATGGCGACGGCTTCCCGGACTTCGTGGAGACGTTCGAGCCCGCTGCCGCACTTCCCTATCTGGCCGACGTCGCCCGTCTGGAAGTTGCCTGCAGCCGCGCCTATCACGCTGCCGACGCGACGCCCCTCGACGTCGACGCCCTCGGTCGATTGCCCGCCGAGGCGGTCCCGGAAGCAAGGCTGCGGTTCCATCCGTCTCTTGCATTGGTGACATCCGCCCATCCGGTCGCGTCGATCTGGGCAGCGCATCAGACCGAGGGCGACGACGTGACACCGCCCCCGGTCTGGGTGCCCGAAGCGGCTGTCGTGCTGCGTCCGCACGCCTTGGTCGAAGTCCACCGCCTGCAGGCGGGCGTCTGTGCTTTCGCGGCATCGCTCGCCGCCGGCGCCACCCTGGGCGAGGCCGCGCAAGCTGCCCTGTCGGTCGACGACGGGTTCGACTTCGGCCGCGCGACGCTGGGCCTCTTCGCGCTGGGCGCCGTGGTCGCGCTCGATCCGCGGCCCTTCGGGGGAGGCAGATGATGCGCACACCACTCCTGCAGGCACTGGGCGACGTGGCCCGGCTGCCGGGTCGGCTGCCGGCGTCCGCTGCCCTGCTGGTGCTCAGGATCGCCCTGGCGGTGCCCTTCTGGCGGTCCGGCCTGACGAAGTGGGACGGGTTCCTCAGCCTTTCCGACCGGGCGGTGTTCCTGTTCTCCGACGTCTTCCGCCTGCACATCTTTGGGGCGAGCTACGCCTATCCCGCGCCGGCGCTGATGGCGCTCCTCGCCGGGGTGGGGGAGATCGTTTTGCCGATCCTCCTGGTGCTCGGGTTCGGTACAAGGCTGGCCGCCTTCGGCATCCTCATGATGACGGCGATCATCCAGCTCACCGTACCGGAGGGGTGGGCCAACTTCCACCTGCCCTGGGCCGCGATGGCGCTCGCACTGATGGCGTTCGGTCCCGGCCGTCTGTCCGTCGACCATATGCTCGCAACGGTGTTCGGCGGCCGTCCGGGCGATCTGCCGCGCCGCGTCCCGGTCAGCGGCTGACCGGCGTGTCCGTCAGCAGGTGGCGGAGGCCGGCCGAAGCGGGCGGGTCGCGGCGGCAGGCGTCGAGAAGGGCGGCGTCGCGCCGGCTGGCGGCGGCTACGGCATCGGCGATGTCGTGCAGCGTGTGTGGAGGTACGGCCACGGCGCCGTGCCTGTCGACATGCAGGATGTCGCCGTCTCGCACGACCATCCCGGCCACGGCTGCCTCCCGGCCGAAAGCGACGATGCGCGGCCAGCCCCGCGCCGGCCGGGTGCCGCGGTGCAGCACCTGCATGTCGGGCGGCAGCCGGCCGATGTCGCGGACCGCACCGTCGGTGAGGAGCGCGACACAGCCGAGCGCCTGGTGCGCCGCGGCCGTCGGCGCGTCCCAGCAGGAGCCGATGCCGTCGGCGCCGTCCACGTCCTGCCAGACCACCACTACCGGCTTGGGACCGGCGGCGAGGTGCTCGAGCCAGGCGGCGAGAGTCCCGTCGGGTCCTCCACCGGGGCCGGCTTCCGACATCGCGGTGGAGACGAGCGCCGTGCGCGCATGGCCGCACACGGCCGCGAGGCCGGGCATGGCACAGTCGAGCGGCCGAACCGTGTGTCCCGCCGTCCGCCGCTCGGGTGCCAGATGCTCCAGCGCGTCGCAGACCCGCGGCGTCGACAGCCGGGCCAGCGCCACGATGTCGCGCCGGGCGATGCCGACGGTCCCACGGGAATTGGCGGGCGGCAGGCGCGGGGTCATGCGGGGCCTCCCGCTCGGGCTGCGTGCTAGTGCACGTCTTTCGGGCCGATCATCGCGGCCTTCAGCTTCTCGAAGGAAAAGTCGGGGCCCTTGCAGATGTCGAGGACGATCTTTTCCTTCGCCGCGATCTGCGCCGCCGCCTCGGCGACCTTGCGGGCGACCGCCTTCGGGATGACGACCGCGCCGTGCCGGTCGGCGTGGATCAGGTCGTCATGCGCCACGGTCATGCCGGCAACGTTCACCTGGCAGCCATAGTCGACGATGTGCACGAAGGCGTGGCTGGGCTTGATGCTGCCGGCGATCATCTGGAAGCCCGCGGGAATGGCGTCCAGGTCGCGGATGCAGCCGTCGGTGACGACGCCGAGCGAGCCCAGCGCCTTGTGGATGTTGGAATTGACCTCGCCCCAGAAGGCGCCGTAGCCGGCGCGGGCACCGTCCAGGTCCTGGATGACGGTGACCTTCGGCACCGAATCCTTGCTGGCATACTCGTAGTAGCCGATCCGCACGTCGCGCGCCGCGATGTCGCCCAGGCCGGACGGGCGCATGGCACGGATCGTCGCGGTCCGGGCATAGCCGACGATGGGCGGCAGGTCCGGGAAGGGACAGACGAGCGGGTCGACCGTGTAGCCGTAGCCGCGCCGCTCGGGTGCCACGATCTCCAGCGCGTTGCAGATGGTCGGCGTGTCGAGGGCGCGCAGTTGGGCCAGTTCGGCTTCGGTCAGGGGCGCGTCGGTCATGCGTTTCCTCCGGAAAGGGAAGGGCCGGTGCGGCTTCCCGCACCGGCCTCTGGTAAGCCTGCCGCATCATACAGGAGTGGCGGTCAGTAGGCGACGCTCGGCAGCCAGGTCACCAGCGTCGGATAGTAGATGACGATCCCCAATCCGATCACCTGGAGGATCACGAACGGTATGATCCCCCGATAGAGATGCATCACGGTGATCTGCGGTGGCGCCACCGATTTCAGATAGAACAGGGCGAAGCCCACCGGCGGCGTCAGGAACGAGGTCTGCAGGCAGACCGCCACCAGGATGGTGAACCACACGGGGTCGAACCCCAGCGCCGGCACCACCGGCGCGAAGAGCGGCAGGACGATCAGCGTGATCTCGACCCAGTCCAGGATGAAGCCCAGCAGGAACACCACGATCAGCATCACCGCCAGGACGCCCTCCGGTCCGAAGGGCAGGGACAGCAGCCCCTCCTCGATGACCTGATCGCCGCCGACGCCGCGCAGGACGACGGCGAAGGTCGTCGCCCCGGCGAAGGCGGCGAAGATGAAGGAGGTCGTCTTCGCCGTGCCGTACATCACGTCCTTCAGCGTCGCCATGTCGAGCTTGCGGTTCAGCAGGGCGAGCAGCGTCGCCCCCATGGCGCCGACGCCGGCCGCTTCGGTCGGCGAGGCGATGCCGAGGAAGATGGAGCCGAGTACGGCCATGATGAGCAGGCTGGGCGCGATCATCGCCTTGAACACCGCGAACAGCATCGCCGCCGTGCTGACCGCCTCCTCGCCCGGTGCGAGCTGGAGCGGCGGCGCCAGGTGGGGCCGCAGGAAGGCGAGCACGCCGATATAGACGACGTAGAGGCCCGACAGGACGAGGCCGGGGAACACCGCGCCCATGAACAGGTCGCCGACCGAGAGGTTCATCTGGTCGGCCATCAGGATCAGCATGATCGACGGCGGGATCAGGATGCCGAGGCAGCCGGACGCTGCGATCGTGCCCACCGCCAGTTCCGGCTGGTAGCGGTCGCGCAGCATGGTCGGCAGGGCGAGCGTGGTCAGCAGCACGACCGAGGCGCCGATGATGCCGGTCGACGCGGCCAGCACGGTGCCGATGATCGTCACCGCGAGGGCGAGACCGCCGGGCACGCTGCGCAGCAGCATCTGCAGCGAGCGCAGCAGCTCGTTGGCGATGCCGCTCTTGTCGAGCATCAGGCCCATGAAGATGAACATCGGCACGGGTACGAGGCCGTAGCTGCTCATCACGCCGAAAATGCGGTTCACCGCGAAGCGCAGATAGCCGAGGTTCGCGTCGACCCAGACGTCGAAATAGGCGTTCAGGATCTCGCCGGTCACGGCGAAGATCACGGCGACTCCGCCCAGCACGAAGGCGAGCGGATAGCCGGTGAACAGCAGGGCGATGAACGTGCCGAACATCAGCACGACGAAGATCAGGTTGGTATCGAACTCGCTCATCGCCGCACCTCCCGGGTCGGATACCCCGCGAGGAAGAGCACCTTGCGAATCACGACGGACACGCCCTGCAGGAAGAGGAGGGCGAAACCGATGACCAGGATGCCCTTGATGACATAGCGGGCAGGAAGCCCGCTCGGCATTTCCGAGCGTTCGTTGAACGCCCAGGATTCGAGGAAGTATGGAACGGAGTAGTAGACGAGGAAGCCGGCGAACGGCAGGAGCAGGAACAGGCAGCCGAACAGGTCGACGAAGGCCTTCTTGCGTTCGCTCATGGAGGCGTAGATGAAATCGACGCGGACATGGGCGTCATCGACATACGTATAGGCGAAGCCGAGCAGGAAGCCCGCCGCGTAGAGATGCCACTGTATCTCTTCGAGTTCGATCGACCCTCTGCTGAAGACGTATCGGAGTACCACGTTGAAGACGATCACGATCATCAGCAACGGGTAAAGCCAGGAGACCGCCTTGCCCACCCGGGTGTTGACGTCGTCAATCACCCGGGCGAAGCGGTCCAGCGCGTGGGCGTACATCGGTCCCGGACCGGCTGGAAGGGGTGGGGTTTACTTCGGCACCCCGAGATCGATCCAGCTACGGACCCTGGCGATGTAGTCGCGCTGGTTCTCGTAGATGCGCTTGAAGTCGGCATCCTTGGCGGACTGCTCGGCCATCACCTCGTCGGTGGCCTTGCGGAACGCATCCATCATCTCCGGCGGCCAGGTGCGCAGGGTCACGCCCTCGGCCTGCAGGTCCTCGAGCGCCTTGGCCTGTTCGCCGTCGCCGCGCGCGATCTCCCAGGCGATGTTCGCCTTGCACGCGACCTCTATCTGGGCCTGGTTGTGCGCCGGGAGAGAGTCCCAGAAGCGCTTGTTGATGATCAGCTCGGCCGTGGATGCCGGCTGGTGCCAGCCGGGGAAGTAGTAGTTCTTGATGATCTTGTAGAAGCCGAGCGCCTTGTCGATCGACGGCATCGAGAACTCGGTCGCGTCGATGACGCCGCGTTCCAGGTTCGGGAAGATCTCGCCGGCGGCCAGCACGGTGACCGAAGCGCCGAGCTTGCTCATCACCTCGCCGCCGAGGCCGGCATAGCGCACCTTGAGGCCGCGCAGGTCTTCGACCGACTTGATCTCGTTGCGGAACCAGCCCGATGCCTCGGCGCCGATCATGCCGCAGAGCATCGCGTGGATGCCGTGCTGGGCGTAGATCTCCTGGAACAGCTTGCCGCCGTCGCCTTCCTGCATCCAGGCCATGTATTCGGCCGTGGTGGGGCCGAAGGGGACCGAGGCGAACATGGTGATCGCCGGGATCTTGCCCATGATGTAGCCGGGCCAGCCGTAGGAAGCGTCGAGGTTGCCGGCCTTCACGGCGTCGAACATCTCGAAGGTCGGCACCAGCTTGCCGGCTTCGTAGAAGCGGATCTCGATCTCGCCGTTCGACATGCGGGTGATGTTGTCGGTGAGATTCTTGCTCGCCTCGCCGATAACGGACAGGTTCGGATTGAACGCCGTCTGCAGGCGCATCCTGACTTTCGCTTCCGCCACGCTGGCGATGCCGATCGACAGCGCGACGGCGCATGCGGTGCCCGTCAATATCCGCGAAAGCACTCTTTCCTTGGCCATTGTCGTTCCTCCCGATGTCTTGTCCGGCTCATGAACGGCCGGTTGAGACGATCTTGAAGGCCCGGGGCGGGAAGTACAATGACAAGATGCGGTAAGAGTCGCCGTGCCGTGACGACTCGGCCCGGCGCCGTGCGCGGCATCAGCCCTTCTTGCTCGCTTCGTAGCGGGCCTTGTTCTCGGCGTTCGGCGGGTAGAGGCCGGGCAGGGCGGCGCCCTTGTCCACTTCGCCCATGATCCAGTTTTCGAGGTTCTCCTGCTCCGGCGCGGCAGCGACGACTTCGTCGAGCAGGGCCGCCGGGATCAGGACGGCCCCGTCGTCGTCGACCACGACCACGTCGTCGGGGAAAACGGCAACGCCGCCGCAGGCGATCGGCTCCTGCCAGTTCACGAAGGTGAGGCCCGCGACGGAGGGCGGCGCGGCACCGCCCTGGCACCAGACGGGCAGGCCGGTGCCGCGCACACCCGCCAGATCGCGCACCACCCCGTCGGTGATCAGGGCGGCGACGCCGCGCTTGACCATGCGCGCGCACAGGATGTCGCCGAAGATGCCGGCATCGGTGACGCCCATGGCGTCGGCCACGGCGATGCAGCCCGGCGGCATGGCCTCGATCGCGGCGCGCGTCGATTTGGGCGACGACCAGGATGCGGGCGTGGCGAGATCCTCGCGCGCCGGAATGAAGCGCAGGGTGAAGGCGCGCCCCACCAGACGGGGCTGTCCCGGCTGCAGCGGCCGCGTGCCGCGCATCCAGACGTTGCGCAGCCCCTTCTTCAGCATCAGCGTCGTGATCGTCGCGGTCGAGACCGCCGACAGTGTTTCCATGGTGCGGGCGTCGAGGGTCATGCGGCTCTCCCTTGTGGTGCGCAGGACGCAGGCTGCGGCGTGGCCACGGGATGGTCAAGCCGCCCGCCGTGGGCGCAACCGACGTGGCCACCGTGACCGACTCGCAACGGAGTGACTATGACGGGCGGCGCGGTTGTCACCCGGCTTCTGGTAGCCGCGCGTTCGGCGTTCGGGACGGTCGGGTAATCTCGCTCAACTATATCGGCGCTTGCGACGGTGCGCCGTCGAACGAACTCGCGGACAGTTCCTCAGTCTTCGCAGGCCGATCTTCCGGTCGGAGGCGGCCGATGCGGGCAATATCGCGATCCGCCTGCTCGAAAGCTTCCAGCGGCGCAACCGGGCCTGAGCTGCAGGCCCGGGCGCTCCGAGCGTGGGATACGGCTGCCGGGGGCGGCCTTCGCCGATCCCCCGATACCCGCGCGGATCAGCGCGGGGCCATCACCATGACCATCTGACGTCCTTCGAGGCGCGGGAACTGCTCGACCTTGGCGAGCTCGCCGAGTTCCTCGCGCACCCGCTCCAGCAGGTTCGCGCCCAGGTCCTGGTGAACCATCTCGCGGCCTCGGAAGCGCAAGGTCAACTTCACCTTGTCGCCCTCCTCCAGGAAGCGCCGCACGTTGCGCATCTTGATGTCGTAGTCGTGATCGTCGATGCCCGGCCGCATCTTGATCTCCTTGACCTCGATCACCTTCTGTCGCTTGCGCGCCTCGTTCTTCTTCTTCTGCGCCTCGTATTTGAAGCGCCCGTAGTCGAGGATCTTGCAGACCGGCGGGTCGGCGTTCGCGGCGACCTCGACCAGGTCCAGGCCGACATCGGATGCGGCGCGTAGCGCGTCGAAGCGGCTCACCACGCCTATCTGCTCGCCGTCCGGCCCGACCAGGCGGACGTTGCGGGCATCGATCTCTTCGTTCACGCGCGGCCCGTCCTTCTGGGGCGGTGCGTTGTAAGGTCCCCGTGCTATTTAAAACCTCCGTCGTTTGCGTCCGCGCCCCGGGCCTCCGGGGACGCGTGCCGCCACAGGATCAGGGCGATCCTGTGGCCGGTACGGACGCCGCCTGCATTAAGGTATCCACAGCCTGCCCGAGCGCAAGTACTTCCTGCGACTGTCCCGGCAGGCGGCGCACCACGACCTTGCCCTCTTCGGCCTCGCGCTTGCCGAGCACGATCGCCACCGGCACCTTCGCCAGGATGTGTTCGCGCAGCTTGTAGCCGATCTTCTCGTTGCGCAGGTCGGCCTCCACGCGCAGCCCGGCCGCCCGGAGCGCCTTCACGACCTCTTCGGCATAGGCGTCGGCCTCCTGGGTGATGGTCGCGACCACCGCCTGCGTCGGCGCCAGCCAGAGCGGGAAACGTCCGGCATAGTTCTCGATCAGCACGCCGATGAACCGCTCGAACGATCCCAGGATCGCGCGGTGCAGCATGACCGGCCGGTGCTTCTCGCCGTCCTCGCCGATATAGGTGGCGCCCAGCCGCTCCGGCAGGACGAAGTCGACCTGCAGCGTGCCGCACTGCCAGTCGCGGCCGATCGCGTCGCGCAGCACGAACTCCAGCTTCGGGCCGTAGAAGGCGCCTTCGCCGGGGTTCAGCGAGTAGTCCAGGCCCGCGGCCTCGACGGCGTCCTTCAGTGCGCCCTCGGCCTTGTCCCAGGTCTCGTCGGTGCCGGCGCGGACGGCCGGGCGATCCGAGAATTTGACTGTCAGTTCCTCGAAGCCGAAGTCGCGATAGACCGACTGCAGCAGGGCGCAGAACACCTCGGTCTCGGCGGTGATCTGGTCCTCGGTGCAGAAGATGTGGGCGTCGTCCTGGGTGAAGGCGCGCACGCGCATAATGCCGTGCAGGGCACCGGACGGCTCGTTGCGGTGGCAGGCGCCGAACTCCGCCAGCCGCAGCGGCAGGTCGCGGTAGCTCTTCAGGCCCTGCTTGAAGATCTGCACGTGCCCCGGGCAGTTCATCGGCTTCAGCGCGAAGATCCGCTCGTCCTCGATCTGGCTGGTGAACATGTGCTCTCGGAACTTCTCCCAGTGGCCCGAGGCCTCCCAGAGCGAGCGGTCCATCAGCTGCGGCGTGCGGATCTCGACATAGCCGCCATCCTCCAGCCGGTCGCGCATATAGCGCTCGATCGTCCGGAACAGCGTCCAGCCCTTCGGATGCCAGAAGACGGCGCCGGGCGACTCTTCCTGGACGTGGAACAGGCTCATCTCGCGGCCGATGCGGCGATGGTCGCGCCGCTCCGCCTCGGCCAGCCGCTCCAGATGGGCCTTCAGGTCCTTCTCGTTCAGCCAAGCCGTGCCGTAGATACGCTGCAGCATGGCATTGCGCGAGTCGCCGCGCCAATAGGCGCCGGCCAGCTTCATCAGCTTGAACGCGTGGCCGACGCGGCCGACCGACGGCGCGTGCGGGCCGCGGCACAGGTCCAGCCATTCGCCCTGGCGATAGATCGAGATGTCCTCGCCGGGCGGCAGGGTCTCGATCAGTTCGACCTTGTACTTCTCGCCGATGTCGGAGAAGTGGCGGATCGCGTCGTCGCGCGACCAGACCTCGCGCACGAGGGGCGGGTCGCGCTCCACGATCTCGTGCATGCGCGCCTCGATCTTCTCGAGGTCGTCCGGCGTGAACGGCTCGTCCCGCGCGAAGTCGTAGTAGAAGCCGTTGTCGATCACCGGGCCGATGGTGACCTGGGTGCCGGGGTAGAGGTCCTGCACCGCCTCGGCCATCACGTGCGCCGCGTCGTGGCGGACGAGGCCGAGCCCGTCCTCGCTGTCGCGCGTGACGATTGCGATGCGGGCGTCCCGCTCGATCGGCAGGTAGAGGTCGCGCAGTTCGCCGTCGATCCGCATGGCGACCGCGTCGCGCGCGAGGCGCCTGCCGATCGATTCCGCGACCGTAGTGCCCGTAGTCCCCGCCGGGAAGCGGCGCACGCTCCCGTCCGGCAGGGTCAGGGCGATCTCGGCCTGGAGGTCGGAGGCAGGCATCGGCAGGCGCTCGACTGCGGTTGCGAAGGACCGCACATTTAGCTGCCGCGGCCGTCGAATCCAAGAACTCCCGCGGCTGGGGCCGGGGAAGGGGGCCACCGCCCCTACGGGTTGCGCAGCAGCGGCGCCGCCTTCTGGCCCAGGGCGCGCCAGACGCCGACGAAGCCCAGAGCCAGCGTGATGGCGACGCAGCCCAGGACGCTGCCGGCGAGGGCGGCCGGCGCGAAGGCCCAGGGCAGGCCCATCACTTTGGTCACCACGATGAAGGCGGTGGCGGTGCCGAGGGCCGCGCCGATAGC
>JBKBLL010000080.1:0-14723 GCA_046296375.1 Alphaproteobacteria bacterium
CTATCTCGTCCTCGGAACCCCCGGCATGCCCGACATGCCGCTGGCCGAGCGCCTGGCGGAGGCGGAGGTGCGCCATGCCGGCGAGCGGGCACGCTTCGAGCAGCTCACGGTCGAACTGGCGATGCGCCTGCGCGAACGTCCGAAGGACGTCGCGGGCTGGATCATGCTGGGGCGGGCGGAGCGCCTGCTCGGACGCTACGACGCCAGCATCGACGCCTTCGGCGGCGCGATCGCCGCAGCCGGCGGGGAGGCGGAAGCCGCCCCCGACCTGCTGGCCGACCTCGCCGAGTCGCGGGTCTACGCCGCGGGCGGCATCGTCGAGGAGGCGGCGCGCCGCCTGTTCGACGCCGCCCTGGCCCGGGACCCCGGCCACCTGAAGTCGCGCCACTACATTGCGGTCGCGCGGTCGCAGGCGGGCGACGATGCGGGGGCACTCGCGCTGATGCGCGGCATCGCGGCCGAGACCCCGCCCGACGCACCCTGGCTCCCGGCCCTGCACCAGCGCATGGCGCAGCTGGAACAGCGCCTGGGGCCGCAGGTGGCAGCGGCCGTTCAGCCGGAGCGGCCGGCCCCCAGGCCGGACTCCACACCGGCCGCGATCCCCGGTGCCTCGACCGATGCCTTCACCGGCGCCGTCGCCGAGCGCGGCCCGGACGCCGCGGGCATGGCCGCCGCGGAGACGATGGCTCCGGAAGAGCGCGAGGCCTTCATCCGCGGCATGGTGGAACGGCTGGCCGACCGGCTCGCCGCCGCGCCGGACGATCCCGAGGGCTGGGTCAGGCTGGGGCGGGCGCAGGCCGTGCTGGGCGATTCCGAGGCGGCCCGCCGCGCCTTCGAACGCGCAGCCACCACCTGGCGTGCCCGGCTCGACCGGACCGGCAGTGACGCGCCCGAACGAACCGAGATCGAAAACAGCCTCCGCCAGGTGGAGGCGCTGCTCTAATCCCGCAGGGACGCAGCGAGGTCGAGGACAGCCCGGGCCACCGCGACTTTGCTGTCCACGTCGGTCATGAGCGTGTGCCCCACGGCGACCGCCAGCCCTTCGGCGCCCATTGCCGCCGCCGCCGCCGCGTCGGCCTCGTCGACGAGATAGCCGTCCAGGCGGATACGCCCGCGATAGTGCCGGGCGACCGCCGCGGCACTCACGTCGCGGCCGAGTTCCGCCAGCATCTTCGCTGTCGGCCCTTTCACGGCCGCGCCGCCGATCACGGGCGACACGGCGACGACCGGCGCCCGGACGCCCGCCAGCGCCTCCACCACGCCCGGAACGGCGAGGATCGGGTCGATGCTGATGAACGGGTTGGACGGGCAGATCACGACCGCCGCGAGCCCCGGATCGGCGAGGGCGGCGGCGAAGTCCGGCGAAGGACGCGCCGCGGCCGCCCCCTCGAAGCGGAAGCCGGTCACCTGCGGTGCACAGCGCAGGCGGACGAAATAATGCTGGAAGGGAAGCGGGCCGTCGGGCGTCTCGACGATCGTCCGCACCGGCTGATCCGTCGCCGGCACGATGCGCGGACCAACGCCGAGCCGGGCGCAGAGGTCGGCCGTCACCGCCGACAGGGTCTGGCCGGCCCGCAGGCGGCGCGTCCGCTCCGCATGGAGCGCCAGGTCGCGGTCGCCCAGGTTGAACCAGGTCTCGCCGCCCAGTTCGCCGAGGGCCGCCATGAAGTTCCAGGTCTCGCCCCGACGCCCCCAGCCCCGCTCCGCGTCGGCGAGGCCGGCCAGCGTGTAGACGAGCGTGTCGAGGTCGGGGCAGATCGTCAGACCCAGATGCTCGAAATCGTCGCCGGGATTGGCGGCGATCACGAGGTCGCTGGACGGCACGAGCTGGGCGAGGCCGAGGGCCAGCTTGGCGCCGCCGATGCCGCCCGACAGGGCGAGGACGCGGCCGCTCACCGGAACAGATCCTGTTCCTTGGGTCGGACCAGGACCGAGGCCGGCAGGTCCGACGCCGCGAAGGCGAGCCCGCGCACCAGCACGACCGGCGTCGCCTCCGCCGCCTGACCCATCACCAGCGAGCCGGCCGCCGCGATCTCGTCCGCCTGCCCGACCGTGGTGACCTGCAGCGCCCGTCCGAACAGGTCCGGCTGGCCGCGCAGATCGGTCAGCGGCTCGACGCCGTAGCTGCCGATGGCGACGCCCACCGTGCCGTTCCGCCAGGCGCGGCCGTGACTGTCGTTGACGATCACGCCCACCCGCGCCCCCGTCCGTTCGGCGAGTGCGTCCGAAAGCCGCCGGGCCGATGCGTCGGGTTCGCGCGGCAGCAGGAGCACCCGCTCGTCGGCACCCACCTGCTCGATGTTGGAGTGGTCGATCCCGGCATTGGCCGAGACGAAGCCCAGCCGGTGCGCCACCACGATGACGCCCGGCCGGAAACGTACCACCTCCGTCGATTCGCCGAGGATCACCTCGACCATCCGGGGGTCCTTGCCGGTCTGCGCGGCGAGTGCCGTGGCATGGGCGCCGGGCGTCACCGTGCGCAGGTCGACATAGCGGTCCTCCGCCTTCGACACGATCTTCTGGGCGACGACCAGTACGTCACCGGTCTCCAGCCGGTCGCCGGCACGCGCGACGGCGTCGAGGATGAGGCCGGCGAGATCGTCGCCGGGAGCCACCAGCGGAATGCCGGGAAGCGCGGTCATGGTCACCCGGCGGGTCATCCGCGCCTCCCCTCGAACGCCGGCCGCCGCACGCGCCGGCTCAAGCGCCCGGCGCCCCGGAGATGCGCAGGCCGGCCCCCTCGATCTTGTAGCGACGGTTCAGGGTGATGAGGATGGAGGTCAGCGCCTCGGCCGCGACCGAGTTTGCCAGCGGCCCGGCATGCCAGCCGCGCAGCCCCGCCGCCTCGACCAGCGCCATCACCGCGTCCCGCGCGGCCGCCTTGTCGCCGCAGACCAGCACGTCGCATTCGATGTCCAGATCCTCGTCCTGCAGCTTCGCCGCCGCGACGTTCTGGAACGCGGAGACGACCTGAACGTCGTCGCCGAGCAGGCGCTGGGCGATCACGGCGGCGCAGCCCTCCGGCGGAAGCTGCACCGTGCCCACCTTCGGCGGGACCAGCGGCACCGTCGTGTCGACGAAGATCTTGCCCCGGCAGGCCGCACGCACGCTCTCGATCGTGCCGGCATGGCTGCCCCACGGCACCGTCATCACGACGATGTCGGCAGCCGCGGCGGCGTCGGGGTTGGCCATGCCGCGCACGTCGGCGCGCCCGCTGCGCGCGTTCAGTTCGGCGGCAGCGGCTTCGGCCTTCTCGGCGGCGCGGGAGCCGACGACGAGCGGATAGCCCGCCCGCGCCCAGCGCCGCGCCAGTCCCGATCCGAGATCGCCGGTGCCGCCCAGCACCGCGACCGTGGGCCGACCTTCACTCATCTCGATCCTCCGGGTGGAATGTGCGTCTATCGTCTGCGGACGTCGGCCGGCACCGCGCTGCGCGCGACCGAGGCGTCGAGCGCCTCATAGTCGTGATAGCCGATCGTCTCGTACAGTTCGGCGCGCGTCTGCATCGCGTCGAGCAGGTCCGCCGTGCCGCCCGCCGCCGCCAGATGGGCGTAGAGGCCGGCCATCGCCTTCGCCGCGATCCGCAGGGACGATACGGGCCAGATGACGATGCGGCAGCCGAAGGAGGCCAGCTCCTCGGCCGTGAAGTAGGGTGTGCGGCCGAACTCCGTCATGTTGGCCATCACCGGAACCGGCACCGCAGCACAGAAGGCGCGGAACTCCTCGGCACTGGTCAGCGCATCGGGGAAGACGACGTCGGCGCCGGCCTCGGCATAGAGGCGGGCGCGCCGGATCGCGCCGTCCAGCCCCTCCGAGGCCGCTGCGTCGGTGCGGGCGACGATGCGCAGATGCGCGCGCGCCCGCCGCGCCGCCGCCACCTTGGCCGCCATGTCCTCGGCCGCGGTGAGCCGCTTGTCGTTCAGGTGGCCGCACTTCTTCGGCAGGATCTGGTCCTCGATCTGGACCGCCGCCGCACCGGCATCCTCCAGTTCGCGCACTAGGCGCATGACGTTCAGCGCCTCGCCATAGCCGGTGTCGCCGTCGACGATCAGCGGCAGGCCGGTGGCGCGCGCGATCGCCCGCGTCGTCGCGCAGAGTTCCTCCATCGTCAGGACACCGAGGTCGGGCAGACCGCGTGCCGCCGTAACGGCACCGCCCGAGACGTAGAGGCAGCCGAACCCGGCCTGCTTCGCCAGCAGCCCCGCCATCGCGTCGTGGGCGCCGGGCACGCGCAGGATGTCGGGCTCCGCCAGCATCGCCGCCAGCCGCTCGCCCGCTGGCGCTTGGTCCCAGAATTCCGCCGTCAGCCACGTCATCGCCCGCTCCGCCCGTCGAAAGCGCGCGCAGTGAACCACGCTTTCCGAGCCCGGTCACGCGGCCGGCGACCGAACCACCGCGGTCACCCGCCCGTGCGGGCCTTGACGAAACTGCCGGCACGTTCGATGGCGTCGCGGCCTTCCGACAGGATGGGCGCGAACATGTGCCAGACGTGGATCATGTCGTCCGCCGGCTCCAGCACGGCCTCCCCGCCCGCCGCGCGCGCCTTTTCGGCGAGGCGGACGGCGTCGTCGAGCAGGCATTCGGCCGTGCCGACCTGGATCAGCAACGGCGGCAGGCCGGCGAGGTCGGCGTGCAGGGGGGAGGCGAGCGGCGAATCGTCGTCCGCACCGGCGAGATAGAGGTCCGCGAACCAGCGGATGACGCCCGGCCAGATGACCGGATCGACCTCGGCCTTGGTCCGCATCGTCACCCCGGTCCCGGCCATGTCGGTCCAGGGCGAGATGCACACGCCGGCGGCCGGCAGCGGATCGCCGTCGTCCTGCAGCACGACGAGCGCCGACACGGTGAGCCCGCCACCGGCCGAGTCGCCGGCGATCGCGGTACGCTCCGGCCGCGCGCCGCGCTGCAGCAGCCAGCGATAGGCGCCCACCGCATCCTCGACCGCGGCCGGGAAGGGATGCTCCGGCGCCAGCCGGTAGTCGAGCAGCAGGACCTGCGCGTCGCCGGCGCGCGACAGCGCATAGGCCAGGTTGCGATGGGTGGCGCACGAGCCGATGACGTAGCCGCCGCCGTGCAGGTAGACGATCCAACGGTCTCCGGCCACCCCGGGGGCGGACACGATCTCCGCCGGGCAGCCGCCGGCGGACACCGTCTCAACCCGGGCATCCGCCGGCGCGGGAAACTTCTCGCCCAGCAGCTCGTAGCGCGCGCGCATGTCCGGCACCGTCGGCTGATCGGGCCGCCCCCGCTCGCGCATGATCTGGATCAGGGCCGAAAGCTCCGTCGCCGTCATCTCTCGTCTTCCTCTGCTGCGTCGTGGACAGGGCGGCCGCTCTCCCTATGATAGCGTACGCCCTCGGCCGGGCGCGATGCCCTCCGCGGGGACAGCGCCCTGCCGAATAATTCAACACCGTGGAGGCCATCGCCGCCCCGCAGCAAGCGGTTTCCACACGGGAGGAAACACAATGAAGAAGACGCTCCTCGCCGCGGTTGGCGCCGCGGCACTCACCCTCTGGTCGGCCGGCGACGCCGCCGCGCAGAAGTTCAAGGACGTGAAGGTCCCGTCCACGATCAGCGTGATCGTCGCCTACAGCGCGGGCGGCGGCACGGACGTTCTGGTGCGCACCGCGACCCCCTATTTCGAAGCGGCGATCGAGGAACTGAGCGGCCGGAAGACAAGCCTCGTCGTCCGCAACGTACCCGGCGCCGGCGGAGAGGTCGGCTGGGCGACGCTGGCCCGTGCCGCGCCGGACGGCTCCACGATCGGCATGATCAACCTGCCGTCGATCGCGCTCGTCCAGGCCGCGCGTGACGTCCCCTACGCGCCCTTCACCGAGAAGTTCGCCCCCATCGGCGTCGACGTCACCGACCCGAACATCATCACCGTAAACGACCAGTTCAAGAGCATCGAGGACATGCTCGAGCAGGCCAAGGCGAAGCCCGGTTCGGTGACGATCGGCGCCGACGGCCCACTGTCGGACGACCACCTCGCCGTCTATGCGCTGCAGGAGGCGACGGGCGCCACCTTCACCTTCATCCCCTATGCGGGCGCGGCACCGGCCAACCGCTCCTTCCTCTCCAAGGAGGTCGGCGTCAGCATCGGCAACGTTATCGACTATCTGAACACCAAGGACGCCTCGGTCGACGCCGCCATCCTGCTGAACGAGCGCTACGCCATGGTGCCGGACGTGCCGACCTTCCAGGAGAAGACCGGCGTCGAGCTCGCCGTCGGCGGCTCGACCCGTGGCTGGGTCACGGTCGCCGGCACGCCGGCCGACCTGCTGGAGCTCTATCGCGAGGCGTTCGCGCTGATGGCCCAGAACCCCGGCTGGATCGAGGACGCCAAGAAGCGCAACGTCACCCTGGTCGAGCCCAAGGTCGGCGAGGCGTTCGGCGAGGAGATGAAGCGCACGAACGACGATGTCGACCGGCTGCTCGAATACTTCAAGCAGGGCGGTTACTTGAAGTAGGCCAAGGGGCGCCGCTGCCGCGGCGCCCCTCTTCTCCTCGGTAGAGTCTCACCCCGTCGATGGAGCAGGCGATGTCCCGGCTCGGCAGCGACGGCATCGCAGCCGTTGTCCTCATCGTCCTCGGCATACTGGGCTTCCTCGAAGTCCGCACCTACCCCGAACAGGCCGGCGTGTGGCCGAAATGGATGCTGGGCGCCCTGATCGCGCTCGCGGTCGTGCTGCTGGTGCAGTCCGTCCTGCGCGGGCGCCGCGCGCCATGACCGCCAGCGACGTCCGCGTGCTCGTGACGATCGGCCTGCTGGCCGCCTATGCGCTGCTCGTGCCGATGCTCGGCTTCTTCACGACCAGCGCGCTCTTCCTGGTCTGCCACATGCTCTATCTGGGGATCCGGGCTCCTGTCTGGATCGTCGGCGTGACCGTCGGGCTGCTCGTCGTGGCCTGGGTGGTCTTCGCCTGGTTCCTGAGCGTCCCCCTGCCCCGCGGCGCGATCTACTGAGGCGACCATGCTGGAGTTGATCTTCGCCGCTGCGGCCGACGCCTACACGCCGACGAACCTGGCACTGGTCTTCGCCGGCGCCGTCCTGGGCACCGTCTTCGGCGCCACGCCCGGCGTGTCCGCGACGCTCGCCATGGCGCTGCTCGTGCCGCTGACCTTCGGCATGACGCCGGTGCACGGCCTGTCCTTTTTGGGCGGCGTCTATTGCGGGTCGATCTATGGCGGGTCGATCTCCAGCATCCTGATCAACGTCCCGGGCACGCCGGCGGCCGTCGCCACCATGCTCGACGGCTATGAACTCACCAAGAAGGGCAAGGCCGGCCTCGCCCTCGGCGGCGCCATCACTGCGTCCTTCTTCGGCGGCCAGATCGGCGTGCTCGTGCTGCTGGTCGCCGCCCCGCTTGTCGCCGCGGCGGCCCTGCACATCCGCTCGGCGGAATTCTTCTGGATCGTCGTCTTCGCGATGAGCACGGTGGGCGCCATCGGCGGCGGCTCGGTCGTCAAGGGCCTGATCGCCGCCGTGCTCGGCCTCATCCTGGGCGCGGTCGGGACGCACCCTTTCACCGGCTCGCTGCGCTTCACCTTCGACCAGCCGGCCCTCTACGAGGGCTTCCCCGTCATCGTCGGCATCGTCGGGCTCTTCTCGATCAGCCAGGTCCTCTATCTCTGCCACGGCCGCGGCATGGACAAGCAGATCGACATTCCCACGATCGGCTCGCTCTGGCCCGGCTGGACGCAGATCTTGAAGACCAAGGCGACCTATATCCGCTCCGCGGTCATCGGGACGTTCGTCGGCCTGCTGCCGGGTGCAGGCGCCGACATCGCGGCCTTCATCGGCCGCAACGAGGCGCAGCGCTTCTCCAAGAATCCCGACGAGTACGGCAAGGGGTCCTACGAGGCCGTGGTCGGAGCGGAAGCGGCCAACAACGCCGTGGTCGGCGGCAGCCTGGTGCCGGCGCTGACCCTCGGCATCCCCGGCAACGCGGTCAGCGCGGCGCTGCTGGGCGGGCTCCTCATCCACGGCCTGCTGCCGGGACCGCGCCTGTTCACCGAGCAGGCCCACGTCATCTACCCGTTCATCCTCAGCCTGTTCGCGGCGAACCTGTTCTTCGCGCTGGCGGCCTTCGGCGGACTGAAGTACCTCGCCCGGGTCGTGCTGATCCCGCGCGGCGTCCTCGCCGCGTCGGTTGCCGTCCTCTCGTTCCTGGGCGCCTATGCCTACAGGAACATGATGGAGGACGTCTGGCTGATGCTGTTCCTTGGCGTGATCGGCTACGTCCTGCGCCGCACCGGCTTCCCGCTGGCGCCCATCATCCTCGGCATCATCCTGGGACCGCTGGCGGAGAGCAATCTGGAGCGGGTGATGACCATCGCGGGCGCGCGGGGCATGTCGACGATGGAGTACTTCCTCAGCAACACCGTCACGGTGGTGTTCATGGTCCTCACGATCGCCGCGCTGGTCTATTCCGTGGTGCGCGAGATCCGGCATCACCGCGCCGGCAAGACCGTCCTGGCCGAGGAGTAACCCGTCGCGGGGCGGCCTCCCCCGCGCGGGGGAGGCCGCCAGGCACCTACTTCTTCTCCATGTCGGCGAAGACTTCACCGGCGCACCGGAAGGCCTCGACGGCGGCAGGCACGCCGGCATAGACGCCGACCTGCAGGAAGACTTCCTTGATCTCGTCCTTGCTCACCCCGTTGCGGACGGCGCCGCGGATGTGGAGCTTCAACTCGTGCACCCGGCCGACGGTGGCCAGCATCGTCAGGTTGATGATGCTGCGGGTCTTGCGGTCGAGGCCCGGCCGGCACCACACGCTGCCCCAGCAATCCTCGGTCGCGAACTGCTGAAGTGCGCGCTGGAACTCGTCCCCAGCTCCCCGCTCGATCGCCGGCTTCACATACTCGTCGCCGAGCACCTCGCGACGGACCTGCAGGCCGCGCTTGAAGCGCTCGCTCTCGTCGTACTTGGACGTATCCATCGCCTCTTCTCCTCTGGCTTGGGAATGGTCCGCATAAGACGCGCAAGTGCCTCCCCCAGCAAGACCTTACGCTCGTGCTGGACGACGCCGGCCTTCCAATAACACTGGTCTTCACCTGAATAATCAGGGCAGAGGGAGGAGGGGTCGATGATGGAACGACGCAAATTCCTGACGACTGCCGCGGTCGGCGGCGCGGCCGCCGCGACGGCGAGTTTCCCTGCACCGGCGATCACGCAGGGCAAGGTCGAATGGCGCATGGTCACCACTTGGCCGAAGAACTTTCCGGGACAGGGCACCGCTGCCGAACGATTCGCCAAGACCATGGCCGAGGCCACCGACTGACCATCCGCGTCTACGCCGCCGGCGAACTGGTGCCCGCCTTCGAGTGCTTCGATGCGTCACGCGCGGCGCGGCCGACCTCATGCATGCGACGCCCTACTACTGGCAGAAGAAGAAGTTTGAAGGGCTGCCGAAGGACATCCAGCGCATCTTCGAGGCGATCACGCGCGAGGAGAACGTCCGCCTCACCGCCGAGTTCAGCGCCCGCAACGGTGCTGCGCTCGACACGCTGGTGCGCCAGCACGGCGTGCAGCTGAAGCGCTTTCCCAACGACGTTCTGACGGCCTACGGCAAAGCGAGCGGCGAGGTGATCGCCGAACTGCGCGAGACCGGCGACGACATCACCAAGCGGATCGTCGAGTCCTTCCTCAAGGCGCGCCGCGAGCAGATGGGCTGGAGCCGCATCGGCGAGCAGGAGTTCATGAACGCGCGGCTCCTCGACAGCAAGTTCGGGTGAGGGCCGTCGGGCGCGGCCTCCGCCGCGCCTATCCCTCAGCGGCAGCCTGCGATCCGCCTGATGTGCAGGAAGCGGTGCCGCTCGAACTGTGCCTCCCCCTGCGGGGCCACCTGCAGGAGATAGTCCTCTGCCTGCGCCGACGGCTTGCGCACGGTCACAGTCCAGGACCAGGGGAGTTCGCCGCCGGGGGCGCCCTGCGCCGTCGCACTCTCCGGCAGGAACGTCCAGTCGCGTCTGGCCGGATCGTAGCGGTAGGCATAGACCGCGAACGGCAGTTCGCCCTGGAACTCGAAAGTGTAGGAGCCGGCGCCGCGGAGCATCATGTGCAGCGGCAGCACCTTGTCCCCCTCCCGGCCGATGGCCGAGGCGGGATCGTACCAATTCTCCAGCATAATGGCGCCTTCGCGGCATTCCACGATCAGCGCTTCCTGCGCCGTCGCCGGCCCGCCGGCGAGCGCCGCCAGGACCGCTGCCGCAAGCCCGGCCCCCCGCCGGCCCCCCGTGAAGCCCCCCCCCCAACTAATTGCCCGCGCCCCGGGCCGCGCCCCCCCCCACAACGCGCGAATACTATGTCCCCTCGCCCCGTCCCGCGACACCGCCATCATCGATCTATTCGGCCGCTCGCACGGCGAACGCCTGCGGCCATTTCGCAGGCCGCCCGCGCTCGTACTGCGGCGGATAGGCGGCGGTCGCACCCAGTTCCTCGGCCGCCCGCCAGGCCCAGCGCGGCTCGTAGAGCATGCCGCGGGCGAGGGCCACCATGTCGGCCTGCCCGGAGGCGACGATCTCCTCGGCATAGGCGGGCTCGCGGATCATGCCGACCGCCATTGTCGGCAGGCCCGTCTCCGCCTTCACCCGTGCCGCGAACGGTACCTGATAGCCCGGTCCGACGGGGATCCGCGGAAGCGAATTGCCCCCGCCCGAGATGTCGACGAAATCGCAGCGCCGCGCCTTCAGGGCGGCCGCGAAAGCGACCGCGTCGTCGGGGCCGAAACCGGACTGGTCCCAGTCCGTCCCGTTGAAGCGCATGCCGAGCGGCTTCGCCTCCGGCCAGACGGCGCGCACGGCGTCGAACACTTCCAGCGGGAAGCGCATCCGGTTCTCCAGGCTGCCGCCATACTCGTCGTTACGACGGTTGGCGATCGGCGAGAGGAAGGAGCTCAACAGGTAGCCGTGTGCACCGTGCAACTCGATCAGGTCGATGCCGACCCTGTCCGCCCGCCGCGCCGCCGCCACGAAATCGGCGACGACCGCGTCCATCCCGGCCCGGTCGAGGGCGGCGGGGGTGTGCCAGCCCTCACCGAACGGTACGGCCGAGGGTGCCACGGTCCCCCAGGCGCCTTCGTCGCCGGGCAGGAGCGGCTTGCCGCCCTTCTGGGGCGCCTGGCTCGAAGCCTTGCGCCCGGCATGGCCGAGCTGGATGCCGATCGGCGTGTTGCCGTAGCGCCGGGCGGCGGCGAGCACCCGGCCCAGCGCCGCCTCGTTCTCGTCCGACCACAGGCCGAGGCAGTCCGGCGTAATGCGGCCCTCGGGTGAAACGCCCGTCGCCTCGATGATGAAGAGGCCGGTGCCCGATAACGCGTAGCCGCCGATGTGCATCATGTGCCAGTCGGTCGCCGACCCGTTGTCCGCGCTGTACTGGCACATCGGCGCGACGACAATGCGATTCGGCAGTTCGAGACCACGCAGCCTGATCGGCTGGAACAGCGCACTCGGCATGTGTCGGACTTCCTCTCCGGCGAAGGCGGCGCATAAGGTAGTCGCCACGGCGCCCCGACAACAAGCCTGACCGGAGGATCTCCTAAAATGCAATCCTTACGTGCCCTGATGGACGGCCCGGAACCTGTGACTGTGCCGCTGGTGCTCAACCCGCTGATGGCGAAGCTGGCGGAAAACGCGGGCTTCAAGGCGCTCTATCTGGGCGGCGGCGCCAGCGGATACATGAAGGTCCACCTGGAAGCCAACCTGACGCTGACCGAGATGTGCCAGGCCGCACTGGACATCCGCACGGTATCCGCCCTGCCCCTCATTCTGGACGGGGCCGCCGGCTGGGGCGACCCGATGCACATGCGCCGCACCATCGGCATGACCGAGGCGGCGGGCTTCGCCGCGATCGAGATCGAGGACCAGATTCTGCCGAAGCGCGCCCATCACCATGTCGGCCTGGAGCACATGGTCCCGGTCGAACTGATGGTGGCGAAGGTGGAGGAGGCGGTCGCCGCGCGGCGCAACCCGGAGACCGTTATCGTCGCGCGCACCAACGGCATACGGGCGAGCAGCATGGACGACGCGCTGCGCCGGGCCGAAGCCTACCGCCGAGCGGGAGCCGACGTCCTGCTGCTCAGTCCGCGCACGCCCGAAGAGATCCGCCACGTCGCCGAACGGCTCGGCGGACCGCTCATGTATCTCTGCCGGCCCGGCGGTGTCGCCGCGTCGGGCATGACCGCGGCGGAACTGCATGGCCTGGGCTGGCGGATCCTCGCCGACCCGCAGACGGTGATACTCGCCATGTATGAAAACGCCCGCACGATCTACGCCGAGATGGCCGCACAAGGCTTTGCCGTCCGCTCCAGGCCGGCCAGCGACTGGGAGAAGCTGCAGCACGATCTGCACGGGGCGATCGGCCTCGACCTCCTCCTCGACATCGAGAAGCGCACCGTCGAGAAGGGTTGAGCAGGCGGTAGCCTGCCCGAATCCTCAGGCGTGGGCCGATCCGGCGCCCTTGCGCGCGCCGCCGGCCCGCGTCGTTCCGCCCGCCATGCGGAGCGAGGTTCGATCGAACGCCGCCGCCATCAGTCCGAGCACGGCGAAGACGCCGCAGATCACGAGAAAGCCGGTCAGCAACATGACGCTGGCGAGTTCGGCGCTCATCGACACCTCCCCTGACCATCAAATTGTCACATTCCCGTACATAAGGCCCGGTTAACGACATCGGTTCCCGCGGCAGGTGAATATTCCGCCGCCGAGGAAAGGATACTGTCACAGCGGCGAGCACGGTCACGCCCGCGGCGGGTCATGAAGCGGACACCTTCCGGGTGCTCCAGCGCCAGTTCGTTCAAAGCTTCCTCCGCGCCGGCATGCGATAGCGCCCGCCATTGCGCGCCGATGGCGTGCAGGGCTACCGTTCTCGCGCAACCCGGAGTGCGCAGCCATGACCACCGAGGACACCCGTGCCCTGGTCACCCGCGTCTACGCCGCCTATGCGGAGGGCGACATGGACACCGTGTTCGCCGCATGCGCCGACGATATCTGCTGGTGCTCCGACGGGTCGCCGGCCGTTCTGCCCTGGGCCGGGCGCTACGATGGGCGCGCGGCGGTCGCGACCTATTTCCAGCGCGCGGCGGCGGCGGTCACGGTGGAGCGGTTCGAATTGCGCGAGATCATCGCCGACGGCGACCGCGCGGCAGTCGTCACCCAGGTGACCGTGCGCGTGAACACCAGCGGCCGCACCATCTCGACCCACAAGGTCGACACGCTGACGGTGAAGGACGGCCGGATCGTCGATTTCTGTGAATACTATGATACCGCCCTGGTATCGTCTGCGCTGCGGGCGTAGCGCCGTCGCCGCCGACTTCGGGTAGCGCCTGCGAAGGCGTGGCCGCAGGGCTGGACCCGATCCCGACACGCGACCCGACATCACGGAAATGGGACACACCCCCTTATCCCGTCCGGCGCCGCTCCAGCACCACGCCCGCGTCGATCAGCTTCGCGATCTCCGCGTCGGTGTAGCCGGCCTGATGCAGAATGGCGCGACCGTCGGCCCCGTACTCGGGCGGCTTGGCGCGGACCGTGCCGGGGGTGCGGCTGAGCTTGACCGGAATGCCGGTCGCCTCGTAGCCATCGCGTTCGACCCGCATCCGCCGGTGCAGCGTGTGCGGTGCGGTCATCACCTCCGGAATGGCGTTGACCGGGCCGACCGGCACCATTTCGCGCAGCAGCCGGTCGCAGAGTTCGTCGCCGTCGAGGGCGGCCAGCTTCGCCTCGATCGCCGGTTTCAGCGTGGCGCGGTTCTCCGAGCGCAGCGCGTTGTCGGCATAGCGCGGATCGTCCGACAGTTCCGGCGCCCCGATCGCGGCGCACAGCCGGCGGAACTGGCCGTTGTTGCCGATGGCGAGGAAGACGGGCTTCGTCCCCGACCGGAAGACGTCGTAGGGATAGATGTTCGGATGGGCGTTGCCGGTGATCGCCGGCGTCTTGCCCGACATCAGCCAGTTCGCCCCCTGCGGATGCAGCAGCGACACCGCGCAGTCGTAGAGCGTCACGTCGAGATGCTGGCCCCTGCCCGAGCGGCCGCGCTCGATGATCGCCATCAGGATGGCGATGGCGGCGTTGAGGCCGGTGCCCATGTCGACCATCGGCGTGCCGACGCGGACCGGCCCGCTCTCCGGCGAGCCGTTGACGCTCATCATGCCCGACATCGCCTGGATGACCGCATCGTACCCAGGGAAGCCGCCGAGCGGCCCGTCGGGGCCGAAGCCGGTTACGCTGCAGTGGACGAGGCGCGGAAAGCGCTGCGACAGGACCTCGTCGTAGCCGAGCCCCCACTTCTCGAGGCTGCCCGGCTTGAAGTTCTCGATCAGCACGTCGGCCGTCTCGAGCAGGCGCAGCAGGACCGCCTTGCCCTCCGGCTTCGACACGTCGAGACCGAGCGAGCGCTTGTTGCGGTTGACGCCCTCGAAATACGCCGCGCGCCCCTCGCTGAAGGGCGGCCCCCAGTCGCGGGTCTCGTCGCCCTGGGGTGGCTCGACCTTGATCACCTCGGCGCCGTGGTCGGCGAGGATCTGCGTGCAGTAGGGTCCGCCGAGGACGCGGGTGAGGTCCACCACGCGGATTCCGGCGAGGGCGCCGGACGCGCCGGCTGACTGGCTTACGGACATGTGCGCTCGTCCCTTCGGATGCGTCCCCAATCGACCGGTGCGGCGGGGCTCGCGCAAGAGCGCGATCGCCCACGATCCTCTGCCCTCGGCCGCGCGCAGCGTGTATGC
>JBKBLL010000081.1:0-14590 GCA_046296375.1 Alphaproteobacteria bacterium
GGCGTGCTCGGCGCCTTCGGGACGCAGCAGCTCCACGGGCGGGGCGTCCGCATCGACGGTCGTGCGGTAGTCCGTCAGGAAGAGATCGTCGATGCGCGCGCCGCGCAGGGCGATGGCATCTATGGCGGCCTCGCCCGGTTCGCGCGGGAGCGGCCGGACTATGTCGCGGCCGTCGAGGCGGAGATCGCGGCGCGCGGCCCGTCGGGCGCCGGCGACCTGTCCGAGGCCGGCAAGGGCGAGGGCGGCTGGTGGGGCTGGAGCGACGGCAAGCGCGCGCTGGAGTTCCTGTTCTGGTCCGGCCGGGTCACGACGTCCACGCGACGGGGCTTCGAGCGCATCTACGATCTGACAGAGCGCGTGCTGCCCGCCGACATTCTGGCGCGGCCGACGCCGCCGGTCGCCGAGGCCCAGCGCACGCTGCTGCGCGTCGCGGCGGCGGCGCTCGGCGTCGCGACGGAACGGGACCTGCGCGACTATTTTCGCCTGCCCCCCGCCGATGCGCGCGAGCGGATCGCCGAACTGGCCGAAGCGGGGGAACTCGTCCCCGTCCTGGTCAAGGGGTGGGATCGGCCGGCGTGGCTGGCGCGGGGCGCGCGCCTGCCCCGGCGGGTCGGTGCCGCCGCCCTGCTGTCGCCGTTCGATTCGCTCGTCTGGGAGCGCGACCGGGCCGAGCGCCTGTTCGGCTTCCGCTATCGGCTGGAGATCTATACGCCGGCCGAGAAGCGGGTGCACGGCTACTACGTCCTGCCCTTCCTGCTGGGGGAGCGACTGGTCGCCCGCGTCGACCTGAAGGCCGACCGCGCCGCCGGCGTGCTGCGCGTTCCGGGTGTTCACGCCGAGGACCATGCCGATCCGGACCAGGTCGCGATCGGCCTCGCCGCGGAACTCGCGCGGATGGCGGGCTGGCTGGGCCTCGGCGGCATCGCCGTGCAGGACGGCGGACCGCTCGGGTCAAGGCTCGCGCGGGCGCTCTGATCGGCCGTAGCGGTGCTCAGCCGTGCAGTGCTCAGCCGTAGCGGTGCAGGGCCGCGCCGTTGGCCTTCAGCCAGCGCCGGGCGGCGACGTGCTCGGGCATCAGTTCCGCGACCAGCCGCCAGAAACGCGGTCCGTGATTCATCTCGGCCAGATGTGCAACCTCGTGGAAGACGACGTAATCGAGCACGGGTTCCGGCGCCAGGATCAGGCGCCAGCTGTAGGAGAGGGTGCCCGCGGCCGAGCAGCTGCCCCAGCGGGTGCGCGTGTCGCGCACCGCCACGCCCGATACGGTGCGGCCGATGCGGGCGGCGGCGGCCGTGCTGCGCGGCACGAGAAGGCGGCGCGCCTCCACCCGCAGCCAGGACGATACCTGGCGGGGCAGCAGGTGGGCCGGGCCGCCGACCCTGATCTCCGCATCCGCGACCGACAGGATGGCGGTGCCGGCAGGGATGTGGCGGATGCGATGCGGACGGCCGAGCAGCGGCAGGGTGACGCCGTCCGCGAACGGCACCCGCTCCGGTACGGCCGCCAGGCGGGCGAGAATCCAGGCCGCCCGGCTGCGGGCGAAGCGAAGACCCTCGGCGCGGTGGCGGGGCGAGGGCAGGACGAGCACGATCCCGCCCTGTGCCGGGTCGACCCGCAGGCTGAGCCGGCGCGCGCGCGTGCTGATCCTGACCGCCAAGTCGATCTCGCGACCGCCGGCGGCGAAACGCACGCGCTCCGGCTCAGAGCTTCCAGTCAACGATCCAGTCCTGGAGGTCGCCGTCGACCTCGTCCTCGGAAATCGTGCGCTGGCGAACCGAGATACCGGCGGCGTGGACGGTCTCCGGATCGCCCGAGACCAGCGGATGCCACCAGGCGAGGTCGCCGCCCTCGGAGAGGACCCGATAGGCGCAGGTGCTGGGCAGCCAGGACAGGTCGCCGACCATGCCGGGGGTCAGGAGGATGCAGTCCGGAACGTGCCGCTTGCGATCCGCATAGTCCGAGCAGCGGCAGGTGTCCCGGTCGAGCAGGCGGCAGGACAGGCTGGTCGGGAAGACCTCGCCCGTATCCTCATATTCCACTTTCAGCAGGCAGCATTTGCCGCAGCCGTCGCAGAGCGACTCCCATTCGGCGCCGCTCATCTCGGCCAGCGTCTTGCGCCGCCAGAACGGTTCGGCGGCCGGGACGCGACCGCCGGGGCGTCTACTGGCGCTCATCCCCGCGCAGTCCGAGGGCCCAGAGGAGGCCGATCGCCCCGCCCTTGACGTAGGGCAGGAGCAGCAGGGTGAGCGCTGCCGTGACCGTCGGCCAGAGGGTCATCTGGAGCCAGAAGGGCGGCGCCGAGGTGCGCTCGAGCATCAGCGCCAGCGGTACCACGATGTGTCCGACGAGGAAGATGGTCACGTAGGGCGGAAGGTCGTCGGCGCGGATCGCGCCGAGCGGCGCACCGCAATGGTCGCAGTCGGCCGCCTTCAGATAGGCGCGGAGGCATCGCCCCCCGCCGCAGGCCGGGCAGCGCCGCCGCAGGCCGCGCAGGATGGCCGGCAGAACAGGACGATCGGCGCTTTCGAGACGACCGAAGCTCTCGGGACGACCGGCGGTCTCGGCGATCTCGGGCAAGGCGGGGCTCCTTGGGGGCATCCCCTATCCTATGGGGTTTGCCCGGGCTTCTGTCCAGACGCACGCGACCCCACGTCGCGGCCGACCTCGGGGCGAACGGGACCGGGGCGAACGGGACCGGGGCGAACGGGACCGGGGCGAACCAAGCCGTGGCGGACGAGATAGGCGGCCTTGTGCCGGAACTGCCAGTCCGCCAGCCGCCACGTCCGGCCCGTGGCGCAGACCGCGGGGAGCGGCAGGAAGACCAGCGCCGCGACCCACTCGCCGTCCCCGGTCGCGACAAGCAGCGGGACCTCCCGATAGCCGCGACCTTCATAGGCGTGGAGACGCCGGCGTTGCATGCGGGGCAGCGGCTCGGTCAGCAGCCCGTCGACCACGACGCCCGCCCGCGGTCGCAACACCGGGTAGGTGTCGTCTCGCACGAAGACGCGTCGCCAGCCGACAAGGCGGGCCGCGACGCATCGCGAAGGCTGCGCCAGGACGGCGTGCCGCACGTCGGAATCGAGCAGCGTCCCGTAGAGGAAGTAGCGCAACCGCCGTCGGAGCCGATCAGAACGCGGGCACGGCGACGGCGCTGGCTTCGAGCTGTTCCGCGAGGGCGGTCTTGAGACGGGCGAGACCCGCCTCGTCCTTCGCCTCGCAGCGCGCGACCAGCACGGCCTGGGTGTTGGACGCGCGCAGGAGCCACCACCCGTCGGCCGTCTTCACGCGCGCGCCGTCGATGCCGTCGACGTCGGCGCCCGCTGCGGCGAGCCTGTCGCGCACTTCCGTCACCACCGCGAACTTGCGGCTCTCCGGGCACGGGAACCGGAGTTCCGGCGTGTTCACCAGCGCGGGAAGACTGTCGCGGAAGTCCGCGAAGCTCGTCTCGGAAGAGGCGAGTATCGAGAGGGTGCGCACGGCGACGTAAAGCGCGTCGTCGAAGCCGTACCACCGGTCGGCGAAGAAGATGTGCCCGCTCATCTCGCCGGCCAGCGGCGACTTCGTCTCGGCCATCTTGCTCTTGATGAGCGAATGGCCGGTCTTGTACATGAGCGGCCGCCCGCCGGCGGCGGCGATGGCGTCGAACAGGATCTGGCTCGCCTTCACGTCGGAAATGATGGTGGCGCCGGGATGTTCGGCGAGCACGGCGCGGGCGAGCAGGATCAGGAGCTGGTCGGCCCAGACGATGCGACCCTGGCCGTCGACCACGCCGATCCTGTCTGCGTCGCCGTCGAAGGCGATGCCGATGTCGCAGCCGCGGCTGCGGACCGCTTCCTGGATCTGCTCCAGGTTCTCGGCGACCGTCGGGTCCGGGTGATGGGCGGGGAAGGTGCCGTCGATCGTCTCGTTCAGCAGGACATGCTCGCCGGGCAGACGCGCGACCAGCGCCTGGAGCACCTCTCCCGCCGCGCCGTTGCCGTTGTCCCAGGCGACCCTGAGCGGGCGCGTGCCGGTGTAGGCTGCGGCGAGCGCGTCGAGATACTCGTCGACGACGGCGACCTGCCGCTGGTCGCCGGTGCCGTCCACGAAATCGGCGGCGGCGGCGATGCGGCCGATCTCCTGGATCTGCTCGCCATAGAAGGGTTTGCGGCCCAGCATCATCTTGAAGCCGTTCTGATCCGGCGGGTTGTGCGACCCGGTGATCATGATCCCGGCGTCGGCGTCCAGGTGCCAGACTGCGAAATACAGCATGGGTGTCGGCCCGCGTCCGATGCGCAGCACCTCGCAGCCGCTGCGGACCAGTCCGTCGACCAGAGCCAGCTCGAGTTCCGGAGAGGAGAGGCGGCCGTCATAGGCGACCGCGACCCGGCGTCCGCCCGTGCGCGACAGGACCTTGGCGTAGGCGCGACCTATGGCCCGGGCGTCGGCCGGGTTGAGCGTATCGCCGATCGTACCGCGGATGTCGTATTCGCGCAGGATGGTCGGATCGAAGCGGTGGGCGTCGCTGCTGTTCATCGGGTCCTCTCGAACGGCGGTCGCACTCAGCCGGCATAGCGGGGAAGGAAGCCGCGGATGGCCGCGCCCAGGTCGGGACGTTCCAGCGCCAGCGCCAGGTTCGCTTCCAGCCAGCCGGCCTTGTCGCCGCAGTCGAAGCGGCGGCCGTCGAACCGCAGGCCGTGGAAGGGATGCCGGCCGATCATGCGGGCCATGCCGTCGGTCAGCTGGATCTCTCCGCCTGCGCCCGTTTCCTGGCGCGCAAGATGGTCGAACACCTCGGGTAGCAGGACATAGCGCCCGATGATCGCGAGCCGGGAGGGGGCCTCCTCGGGTGTCGGCTTCTCGATCATCGCGCGCGCCTCGAACAGGGGACCGGCCGATCCGCCGGTGTCGAGGATGCCGTAGCGGGAGGTCTGCTCCAGCGGCACCTCCATGACCGAGACGACGTTTCCGCCCGTCTCCTCGTGCGCGGCGATCAGGCCGGCCATGCAGGACGGCTGGGACACCGTCAGTTCGTCCGGCAGCATGACCGCGAACGGTTCGTCGCCGACGAGGTCGCGCGCGCACCAGACGGCGTGACCGAGGCCGAGCGGTTCCTGCTGGCGAACCGAGGCGAGGGCGCCGGGCGGCAGGGTCGCCTCGTTGGCGACCGCCAGAAGGTCCTTCTTGCCCCGCGCCTCCAGCGTGGCGTTCAACTCGTAGGCCAGATCGAAATGGTCCTCCAGCATGCCTTTGCCGCGTCCGTTGACGAAGACGAAGCGCTCGATGCCGGCCGCGCGCGCCTCCTCGATCGCATACTGGATGACGGGCTTGTCGACGACCGGCAGCATCTCCTTCGGCATGACCTTGGTCGCCGGCAGGAAGCGGGTGCCGAGCCCGGCGACCGGAAGGACGGCTGTACGGACGCATCGTGACATGAAGCGGACCTCTACGCTGGTCGGGAGGGTTGTGCCATGCGGGCGGGAGGCGGACAAGTGGCACGGAAGGATGGACGTCCGGCCGGTCGCGGTGCTTTCTCAGTCGCCGAGCAACAGGTCCTTCGCTTCGTTGACGCGGGCCGCGATCCAGGTCGAACCGCCCATATCGGGGTGGAGCTTCTGCATCAGGGAGCGATGCGCGGCGCGGATTTCCGCCGGCCCGGCTCCCGGTTCGAGGCCGAGCACGCGATAGGCCTCGTCGCGCGTCATGGGGCCGCCGCCGCGCCGACCGCCCTCTTGGCCCCCGGCCTGCCCCGGGTCGGCACCGTCGCCCGCGCCCGCCCGCCCGTCCGTCCGCCATTCCGGACGCGTGCGGTCGAGCCAGGCTTCCAGCAGTGCGGCGGAATCCGCATCCTCGACCCGCCAGGCGCGCAGCGTTTCGATCTGCTCGTCCTCGGACAGTTCGTCGAGCGCCCGCCCGCGCAGCGGGCCGTCGACGATCACGCCCGCCATGGCGCCCGTATCGTGGTCGAGGGTCATGCGCAGGAAACGGGATCCCACCTCGGAGCGCTGGCCGGCGGCCGGTCCCTGGGCGTTGCGCCACATCTGCCTTAGCGCCCGCAGGCGCATGATCATCGGCAGCAGGGCACCCAGGAGCATGAACGCGAAGGCGAGGCGTCCGCTCACGGCCAGCCACACGATGGCCACGCCGCCGATCACGATGGCGAGAGCGCGCACGACGCGCGCGAGGCTGGCGGGGTCGGCCTGTACGAACCAGCGCACGGTCAGCAGGCCGCCGATCAGGAGAGCGATGCCGAGAAGGAACCACATCAGCCGCGGTCCCGCACCGCATCGAGGGCGACGCCCGTCCCGCGGTGCATGCCGGGAGCCTTCACCGCCGCCCCGGCAAGGCGCGCAACTGGCCCGACAGGCGCGCCGCTTCGCCGCCATGGCGCCGGCCGTGATCCTCCAGCGCGGCCATGCCGCCAGCCGCGAAGACCGCGACGGCGCGCAGCAACGCCTTCAACTGATCGGCGCTCGACCCGTCGAAGCTGCAGCACGCGCCGCCGGTCAGCCGCGCGATCTGTTCGAAGGCGTTGCGCGCGACCGGATCGAAGCCTTCGTGGAACATGAAGGCGGGCATGCCGAGCAGGCCGAGTTCCCCGGCCTGCGCGCAGACATCGTCGATCGCCTCCTCGAAGGCGTCGCCGACGAACACCAGGGCGTTGACGCGCTGCCTGCGGCATTCCCTGGCGGCATGGCCCAGGACGCGCCCGATCTGCGTCTGTCCGCCGAGGCAGGCGACGGCCGTCATCTTCCGCGCGAGCGCCGATGCGTCCGAGACCCACGGGCTGGCCTTGCACTCGCCGAAGCCGCGATAGAAGACCAGCTGTACGTCCAGCCCGCCCAGTGCCGCCGTCGCCAGGAACATCTCCGCCTGGATCTGGCAGGCGCGGTCCCAGGTCGGGCCGCGGCTCGCCGTCGCGTCCATCGCGAAGATCAGCCGGCCGCGGCTGCCGCCGGGACGCGGCGGCGGGGCCGACTGGACCCGCCGCAAGAAGTCCTCGACGTCCGCGGACGGAGCGGTCTGTCCGGGACGGACCGGCGTCTTGTCTCGTTCGTCCGCCATGTCTCCTCCTGGCTAGAGAGATAGGCGGAGCGCGCGCGGCGGGGAATACCCCGCCCCGCGCCACCCGGCAGAGGACCCTGGCGGGGCGGCCCGGAAGGGCCCCGCCTCACTCGCCGGCGGTGGCCGTGCGGGGCTCCGGTGCGCGCAGCACCTTCTGCGACAGGATCACCAGGGCGAGCAGGGTCAGGCCGATCGTGTCGGTGACGAGCCCCGGATTGATCAGCACGAAGGCGGCGCCGACCATCATCAGCCGTTCCCACCATGTGGCGTGGCGCAGCAGATAACCGTGCAGGCCCGCCGCGAGCAGCGTGACGCCGACCAGGGCGGAGCAGGATGTGAGCAGAACCATTTCCCAGCTGCCGATCATCAGCAGCGACGGTCCGTAGACGAACATGAACGGGATGATGTAGCCGGTCGCACCCAGCTTGATCGCGGCGAGGCCGCCGTTCCAGAGGCCCGCTCCCGATATGCTGTTCGCCGCGTAAAGGGTGATCGCCACAGGCGGCGTGATCGCCGACAGGCAGGCGAAGTACAGCACGAACATGTGCGCCGCCTCGACCTGGACGCCGAGCTTGACGAGTGCGGGGACCAGCAGCGCGACCTGGACGATGTAGGCGGGCGTCGTCGGGAGCCCCATCCCGAGCACGATACCGGCGAGGGCCGTGAGGATCAGCGCCAGGATCAGGCTGGCCTGCGACAGGCCGATGACGAAGGCGGAGAACACGACGCCGATTCCGGTCAGCGAGATGACCCCGATGACGATGCCGGCGCAGGCGGTGGCCGCCACGACCTGCAGCGAGTTGCGGATGCCCGACACCAGGCCATCCAGCACGACGCCGACCGTGACCTCCTTCCGCGTCGACCGGCGGAGCATGGCGATCGGCACGACCGAGAGCAGGCCGATCGTGGCGGCGTAGGCGGCGCTGAAGCCGGAGACGAGCACGCCGACGATGATGACGAGAGGCAGGAAGAGATGGCCGCGCTCGAGGAGGACTTCCTTCATGCGCGGCAGGTCGGCCCGCGGCATGCCCTTCAGGCCGAGGCGCTTGGCCTCGAAATGGACCGCGACGAACACGGCGATGAAGTAGAGCAGCGCCGGCAGCAGGGCGATCGTGATGACGGTCAGGTAGCTGACCGCCAGGAACTCGGCCATGACGAAGGCGGCGGCCCCCATGATCGGCGGCAGGATCTGCCCGCCGGTCGAGGCCACGGCTTCGACCGCGCCGGCGAAGGGCGGCCGGTAGCCCAGGCGCTTCATCAGCGGGATGGTGAAGGCGCCCGTCGTCATGACGTTCGCAGTGGAACTGCCGGAGACCGTGCCGAACATGGCGCTGGTCATCACCGCCACCTTGGCGGGACCGCCGGCCGCCGAGCCGGTCAGGGCCAGGGCGAAGTCCATGAAGAGCTTGCCGGTGCCCGTGCGTTCCACGAGCGAGCCGAACAGGATGAAGAGCAGCACATAGGTCGCCGAAACGGCGATCGGGATGCCGAGGATGCCCTCGGTCGTCAGGTACATCTGGTCGAGCAGTTCGCCCGGACGGACGCCCACCACGAACCAGGCATAGCCGAGAAAGAGCAGTGCGGTGATCGGCAGGGCACTGCCGACGATGCGGCGCGTGCCTTCCAGCACGGCGATGATCAGGCCGATGCCGAGGATGTAGTCGATCGGCCGCGGCTCGTCGATATAGGCGAAGCGGTCGAGAACATAGTCGTGTTCGATGAACAGATAGGCGATGGCGGATATGGAGAGAAGCAGCAGGATCGCGTCGATCAGGCCGCTGAAGACGCGCTTCGCTCCTGTCGCATCCACGAAGGTCGGGTACCAGAGGAACGTCAGGACGAGGCCGAACGCCAGATGCGAGCCGCGGAAGTGGAAGACCTCCGGCGCGCCGGTGAACACGACCCAGAGGTGAAACGCGATCATCGCCAAGGCGATGACGGTCGGCACGACCACGCCCAGGCGCTGCCAATCCGCTGTCATAAGACGCCGGCTCCCATCCCTAGACTGCGCCCGTCCGGCACGGCGGGGCAGCGTTGACGTTCGTTCCAGCCCGCCGCGGTACCGCCTTCAGGTCACCGGGTCAGAGGGCGCCCGCTTCCTTGTAGAACTTCTCGGAGCCGGGGTGGAACGGGATGCCGACGTCGATCGCCATCTCCTCGACGGTGAACTCGGCGAGGCTCTTGTTGATCGAGCCGAGTTCCTGGACCCGCTTGGCGAGCGCCTTGGTGATGTTGTAGGCGGTCTCCTCGGACATGCGCTCGCAGTTCACGATGATGTGCATCGGGAAGCCGGCGATCGGCACCGCCTCGGCCTGGTTCGGATAGGCGTTGGCGCGCACCTCGACCCGGCTCCAGCCGGCGTTCATGCCCTTGGCCTTCTCGAACTGCTCCTCGGTGATCGGCACGTGATGCGTCCGGCGCGAGTTCGAGAGGTCGAGATAGGCGCCCGCCGGCACGGCGGTGATGTTGAAGATGGCGTCGACCTGGCCGTCCTTCGCCATGTTCACCTGGTCGGTGATCGAGGCGAAGTTGACGAGGGAGAGATCGTCGTAGGTCAGCCCGACCGCCTTCAGCATCTGCTGCGCCGCGACTTCGGTGGTGTTGCCGCGCGGCAGGGTGGCGAAGCGCTTGCCCTTCAGGTCCGCCCAGGTCTTGATGGAAGCGTCGACCGCGGCGAGCTGCGCATATTGCTGATAGAGCGCCGCGAGGTTGCAGATGCCTTCCAGCTTGTTCTCGAAGGGTGGGTTGCCGGCGATGGCGTCCACCGTCGAGATGACGTTGCCCATGCCCAGATCGGCCTTGGCCTCGGCGACGCCGCGGAGATTGATCAGGCCGGCGCCGGGACGGATGTCGACGGTGGTACCGGGCATCTCCTGCTCGACGATGTTCTTGATCGCCGCACCGAGCGGGTACCAGGATCCGCCGGCCGGGCCGGTCATGAACACCAGCCGCTCGGCCGAGGCCGATCCGGCCCCCGTGGCGACGATCGCGGCGACCGCGGCGGCGGACGCCAGCCTGGCGAATGTCTTCAGCATCTCGTTTCCCTCTCCCAAAATTTGGCTCTGTCGTTCGTGGCCGGCGGCCCCGCCGGCCGTCCATCGTCCCGGACAAACGTCCGCGAGCTTGTAGGGAACGCTAGCGGAACCGCGGCGTCCGGGAAACCTCAATCTTTCGCGATGCGGCCCGGAGACGCCGGCATCCCTGTGCCCGCTCCATCCGGAAAACAAAACCCCCTGGAAACGCAGGTTTCCAGGGGGTTGATTGGCTCCGCGAGTAGGACTCGAACCTACGACCCGGCGATTAACAGTCGCCTGCTCTACCAACTGAGCTATCGCGGACCAGCATGGATCCGTTGCCCCGGTGGCCGGGAGGCGCGCTTATAGCAGAGACGGTACCGCTATGCGAGCCCCCTGCGACGTTCCGGCCGGCCCTCGCGGGCGGCGGCCGTCGCAGGCTGGAGGCGCGGACCGGAATCGAACCGATGTACAAGGCTTTGCAGGCCTCTGCATAACCACTCTGCCACCGCGCCGGCGACCGAAGCAGCGCCGCTATATAGGCCCCGGCGCGGGTCGAATCAACCGTGACGGTGGCGCGCCGCATGCATGGCGGGCGCCGTCGTCCGGTAGCGGGAGAGGCACCATGGCGCTCGATCTGATCGTCCGCAACGCCAGGCTGGCGGGGACGGACGCGCCGCCGGTCGATGTCCCCCTTCCGACCGTGATCGCGGAACGGCCGGTGCCATGTCACGTTGAAAGGGTGTTTCGGCTGGGCCGGGGAGGAAGGCGGGCATGAAGGCAGAGGAAGGCGCGCGGCTGGTCGAACTGACCCGGGTGACGGACGGGGCGGGCTTCGTGCTGGCCGACCGCGACCCGGCCGACAAACTCGGTCTGAACGGCGGCAAGAAGGCGGTGCAGGCGATGCTCGCCGCCGGCATCGCGCGGCTGGCGGAGATGCAGGACAAGCTCTACGCGCTGAACCGCTGGTCGGTGCTGACGGTCTTCCAGGCGATGGACGCGGGCGGCAAGGACAGCGCCATCAAGCACGTCATGTCCGGCGTGAACCCCCAGGGCTGTCAGGTCTTCTCGTTCAAGGCGCCCTCGGACGAGGAACTCGACCACGACTTCCTGTGGCGGTGCCTGCGCCGGCTGCCGGAGCGGGGCAGGATCGGCATCTTCAACCGCTCCTATTACGAGGAGGTGTTGGTGGTGCGCGTCCACCCCGAACTGCTGGACCGCCAGCGCCTGCCCGACGGCCTGATCGGCGGCGGCATCTGGGCGGAACGGTTCGAGGACATCCGCGCCATGGAACGCTACCTGGCGCGCAACGGCACCGCGATCGTGAAGCTCTTCCTGAACGTCTCCAAGGAAGAACAGCTTCGGCGGTTCTGCGACCGTCTGGAGCGGCCGGACAAGCACTGGAAGTTCGATCCGTCCGATCTGGAATCGCGCGGCGAGTGGGATCGCTACATGGCGGCCTACGAGGACATGATCCGCAATACGGCGACGCCGCACGCGCCCTGGTACGTCATTCCGGCCGACGACAAATGGGTGTGCCGGGCGGCGGTCGCGGCGGCGCTGATCGCGACCATGGAGCCGCTCGGCCTCCGCTATCCGCCGGTGACGCCGGCCCAGGCGAAGGCCATCGAGGCGGCGCGGCGCACCCTGCATAAGCAAGGCTCCTGACGGCGTCAGTCGCGCCAGACCGTCGCCTCGGTCCAGCCGAGTTCGGCGAACTCGCCGGCGCGCAGCGGCGCCTCCTCGGCGGAGAAAAACTCGTCGAGCTGCGGCGGGGCGACCGACGTGCCGCTGAGCATCGCATGCGCCTGTCCGCGGTGGTGGATGTCGTGCTGGAAGAGGTGGAGCAGCAGCCGGTCGGCGCGCTCCTCCTGCACGCGGCTGCCGCGACGGACGCGCACGACGGCGTCGAGGCCGGCCGGGTCGAGCGCCTCGCACCAGCGGATCAGGCGGCGGTCGACCGCGCTCTGGGCCCCGTACAGGGCCGCGACGGTCGCGCAGGGCTCGGGGTCGGCCCAGGCCGCCGGACCGAGCGTCCCGCCCTCCAGGGCGTCGACATAGAAGTGGTCGATCACCAGAATGTGGTTGAGCGTCGCGCGGAGCGACGGGAAGAAGCCCGTGCGCTTGGCCTCGAACTCCGCCTGGGACAGGCGGGCGCATGCGCCCAGGAGGCGATGGTTCGCCCAGGCGTTGTTGTAGGCCAGCCCGCGCAGGCTCTGGAGGAGCGACGCTGCCACTGTTCGGTTCTCCCTCGATTAGCGCCGGTCGCGGGCTCGCGCGGCCCGGCTCAGTCTCCCGTCCATCGCGACCGCAGCCGATCCCGGTTCAGGGCGAGCCACTGCAGCGCGATCAGGGTGATCCCGTTGGCGTAGGCGCCGGACTCCAGCCCTTCGCGGACCTCGGCGAACGGCACGGAATAGGCCAGGATGTCCTCGACCTCCTCGGCATTGCCGTGGATGCCGCCGACGCCCGACGAATCGACTCGGCCGCAATAGAGCGAGACGGTCTCCGACGCGCCACCGGGCGTCGGCAGATAGTCGCAGACATGAAGCAGATCGGACGGCCGGCAGCCGGTTTCCTCGGCCGTCTCCCGGCGGGCCACGGCCTCCGGCGTCTCGCCGGGCTCGATGACGCCGGCGGGGATCTCGACCAACCACGGGCCGCCGCCGGCCGACCAGGCGCCGATGCGGAACTGCTCGAGCAGCACGACGCGATCGGCGACGGGATCGTAGGGCAGCAGGGCGGCCGCATGCCCCCGTTCGAAGACCTCGCGCACGATCGGCGCGCTCCACCCGCCGGCGTGCAGGCGATGCCGCAGGCGGATGCGGTCGATCCGGAAATAGCCGCGATAGGCCGGACCCTGCGACAGGATCTCCACGTCGTCCCGGTTAAGCCGCCCGCGCCGGGCGCGTTCAGGCATCGGGATCTCCACAACCGCCGAACGGCCTGTGCAGGGCGCGCGCGGGACGGTAGTCTGGCCGGCGCGACCATGCGCGGGGCGAGGGGAGGGGGAGCCGGATGATACGTTTCGTCATCGGCGTCATACGATTGTACTTCATATTGGGTATCGTTTTCGGCCTGTTCGTATTCTGCTCCATCATCTACCAGTACCTGAATATGGAGCGCGCGGCGCAGGCGCTCGGCTCCGTGGTGGGCGACGCACTCCTTCAGGCTTTCTTCCGGTTCCTGCTGTGGGCGCCGCAGCTCTGGCAAGCGATGATGTACGGCAATCGCAGCTTCGTCGACTGGCTGCTGCTGACGGACTTCGTGCGCTAGGGTGGCCGCCCATGAGGAGCGGCGACGTCGGGAGGTGACCGGATGAGGGATCTGCGCAAGACGCTGATCGTGAAGGAGATCGTGCACGCGGACGAAGGGCGGCCGCTGCGGCGCGCGATCGTCCGGGTGGCGGGCCTCGCCTGCATTCGCAATCCCTTCGCCGGCGGCGGACATGTCGAGGACCTGTCTGCGCTCTTCGACGTCGGGCGGGACATCGGCCGGGCGCTGGCGCCGGACCTGGTCGCGATGCTGGGGGGGCCGGCCGTAGCCTACGGCAAAGCGGCGATCGTGGGCGTGGCGGGCGCTTTCGAGCATGGCGGCGCCTGCATCCATCCGAAGCTGGGTCGGCCGATGCGCGATGCGATCGGCGGCGGCAAGGCGGTGATCCCCTCGAACGTGAAGGTGGGGCCGGTCGGTGCCGCGCTCGACCTGCCGCTCGGGCATAAGGACGATCCCTTCTCCTTCCCGCATTTCGACACGATCACGGTGGCCCTGCCGGACGGGCCGCGGCCAGACGAGATCGTCGTCGTGCTGGCCTTCGCCGACGGCGGACGACCTCACCCGCGGGTCGGCGACCGGCCGCTCGTCGACTGACCCCGCGGCAGAGGTTCCATGACCGTCTCCCTCACCTTCTGCGGTGCCGCCGGTACGGTCGTGGCCGACGGCGTGCGGGTGCGCTTCTGGAACGCCGGTCACATCCTGGGCTCGGCCTCGATCGAGGTCGAGATCGTGGCCCCCGCCGATGACGTCGGCGGCCGGCCGGTCCGGCGCCTGCTCTTCTCCGGCGACATCGGGCCCGAGCACAAGCTGTTCCATCCCGACCCGGACGCGCCGCACGATCTCGATGCAGTGGTCTGCGAGGGGACGTATGGCGGCCGCGTGCGCGAGCGTCCGACGCCGGAGCGGCGGCGCCGCGTTCTCGGCGAGGAGGTTCGCGCGGCGCTCGCGCGCAAGGGGATGCTGCTGATCCCGGCCCTCGCGGTTGAGCGCACGCAGGAACTTCTGGTCGACCTCGCCTGGCTGATCGACCGCGGCGACCTCCCGAAGGTCCCGGTGTTCCTCGATTCGCCCCTCGCCATCCGGGCGACGGCCGTGTTCGGCGCCCATGCCGAGGCGCTGGAGGACGACAGGACACGCAAGCGGCTACTGGGGGAGATGGCGCGACTGCTGGGGTGACGTTCCGGCGCCACCATTATCGTGCGCGCCGCCCGTCGCAGGTACGTTCGGAGCGCGGGCGTCCCGCCCGCCTTTCGCTC
>JBKBLL010000082.1:0-14478 GCA_046296375.1 Alphaproteobacteria bacterium
AAAAGCGCGTGTTCCAGCCTGCGCCCGAGATCCAGGGACCGGTGAGTTTTCGCGGCGTGCGGCTCGGCATCCCCGTCTGCGAGGACATCTGGGGCGAGCTCGGCCTCTGCGAGACGCTGGCCGAGGCCGGCGCCGAGATCCTGCTCGTGCCGAACGGCTCGCCGTTCGAGGCGGACAAGGCGGACGTGCGCATAAACCTCGCGGTCGCGCGCGTGATGGAAACCGGCCTGCCTCTCGTCTATGTCAATCAGGTGGGCGGCCAGGACGAACTCGTGTTCGACGGCGCGTCCTTCGTGCTGAATGCCGACCGCAGCCTCGCGGCGCAGCTGCCCGCCTTCCGGGAGGCGGTCGTCCTGACCCGCTGGCAGCGCCAGGGCGAGGGCTGGCGCTGCGTCCACGCGCCGATCGTCGAGGTGCCTTCGGGCCTGGAGGCGATCTACGAAGCGATGGTCCTCGGGCTGCGCGACTATGTGAACAAGAACCGGTTTCCGGGTGTCCTGATCGGCCTGTCGGGAGGCATCGACTCCGCGATCACGGCAGCCGTCGCCGCCGACGCCCTGGGCCCGGGACGGGTGCGCTGCGTGATGATGCCGTCGCCCTATACCTCCCGGGACAGCCTGGACGACGCGGCCGGTGTCGCCGAGGCGCTGGGCGTCGTCTATGACACGATCGGGATCGGGCCGGCGATGGACGCGTTCGGCGCCATGCTGGCCGACGTATTCGCCGGCAAGGGGACGGACACCACCGAGGAGAACATTCAGGCGCGTGCCCGCGGCCTCACGCTGATGGCCATGTCGAACAAGTTCGGCTCGATGGTGCTGAGCACCGGCAACAAGTCGGAGATGTCGGTCGGGTACGCCACGCTCTACGGCGACATGTGCGGCGGCTACAACGTCCTTAAGGACGTCTACAAGACGACCGTCTTCGCCCTGTCGGACTGGCGCAACCAGAACTGGCGCGACGGTTTTCTGGCGCCGCGCGGACGCGTCATCCCGCAGAACATCCTCACCAAGCCGCCGACCGCCGAACTGAAGCCGGACCAGAAGGATCAGGACACGCTGCCGCCCTACGACCAACTCGACGACATCCTGCAGGGTTTGATCGAGGGCGAGCAGTCCATCGACGCGATTGCCGCGCGCGGGCACGATCCGGCGACGGTTCAGCGCATCTGGCGGATGGTCGATATCGCGGAGTACAAGCGCCGCCAGGCCCCGCCGGGAGTGAAGATCACGCGCCGGGCCTTCGGCCGCGACCGGCGCTATCCGATCACCAACGGCTATCGGGGCAGCGTGTGAGTCCGGGCCTTCATCCCGACGGGGGCGTGACGTGAGCACGCGGGTCCGCTTCGCACCGAGCCCGACGGGTCTGCTGCACGTCGGAAACGCCCGCGTGGCGCTGTTGAACCGGCTGTTCGCGCAGGCGACGGGCGGCAGCTTTTTGCTGCGGCTGGACGACACGGACGTGGAGCGGAGCAGCGCCGGTCATGCCGCGGCGATCGAGACCGATCTCGCCTGGCTCGGGATAACCTGGGACGCCTTCGCCCGTCAGTCCGACCGGATGGAGCGCTATCGCGCGGCGTTCGAGCGGCTGCGGTCGGCCGGGCGGCTCTATGCGTGCTACGAAACGCCGGAGGAACTGGCCTTCAAGCGCCGCAGGCAGATGGCCCGCGGCGAGCCGCCCCGTTACGACCGGGCAGGTCTGACCATGACCGAGGCCGATCGCGCGCGCTATCGTGCGGCCGGCCACGAGCCCTACTGGCGCTTCCAACTCGACGAAGGCGACATTGACTGGGTCGATCTGGTTCGCGGCGACGTCCGGTTCGAGGGCCGGCATCTCAGCGACCCGGTCCTGTTCCGTGCCGACGGGCGACCGCTCTACACCCTCTGCTCGGTCGTCGACGACGTCGAACTCGGCGTCACCCACATCATCCGCGGCGAAGACCACGTCGCCAACACCGCGGTGCAGCTTCAGCTCGCGGCGGCGCTCGGTGCGGACCCGGGCCGCTTCGCCTTCGCGCACATGCCCCTGCTGGCCGACGCCGGCGGGGCGCCGCTGTCGAAGCGCCTCGGCAGCCTGTCGCTGCAGCAACTCCGGACCGAAGGGGTCGAGCCGCTGGCGCTCGTCAGCCTCCTGGCGCGCATCGGCACCGGCGAGGCGGTCGAGCCTGCGCCCGATCTCGATGCGCTGGCGGCAGGCTTCGACCTCGGCCGCTACGGCCGGGCGACGCCGCGTTTCGACCGCGAGGAACTCTCGCGTGTAAACGCCGCCCTGATCCAGCGCCTGCCGTTCGAGGCCCTCGCGGCCCGGCTGCGCGACATGGGCCTCGACGATATCGGCCCTTCCTTCTGGGAGGCGGTACGGGGCAATATCGCCACCGTCGCGGAGGCCACGGACTGGCACCGCATCTGCCGTGGGACGATCGAGCCGATATCGGACGACCCGGCCTTCCTGGCCGAGGCGGCAGCATCCCTGCCGGCCGAGCCATGGAACGCGGACACATGGGGGCTTTGGACGGATCAGTTGCGTGCAGCGACCGGGCGGCGCGGCCGAGCCCTCTACCGGCCGTTGCGGATGGCGCTGACCGGGCGCGAGCATGGTCCCGAGATGAGCGTTCTCCTGCCGGAGATCGGCCGCTCGCGTGCGCTGGCCCGCCTCGGCGGCGAGCCGGCTGCGATGGAGGGCTCGGGCGTTGTCGTGCCGCTCGGCCGCAAGAAGAGTTGAGTTGAAGGAAAGACGCTTGTCCCTGTTTCTCTACAATACGCTGTCCCGCACGAAGGAAGACTTCGAGCCGATCGACCCGCAGCATGTCCGCATGTATGTCTGTGGGCCGACGGTCTACGATTTCGCGCATATCGGCAATGCCCGGCCGGTCGTCGTGTTCGACGTCCTTTACCGCCTGCTCAGGCGGCGCTATCCGCGCGTGACCTACGCCCGCAACATCACCGACGTCGACGACAAGATCAACGCGGCGGCGCGCGCGAGCGGCCGCCCGATCCGCGAGATAACCGAGGGGACCGCCAGGGCGTTCCACGAGGACATGGCCGCCCTCGGCGCGCTCGACCCCGACGTGGAGCCGCGCGCGACCGAACATGTCGCGCAGATGATCGCCATGATCGAGACGCTGATCGCACGGGAGCATGCCTATGCCGCCGACGGGCACGTCCTGTTCCACGTACCGTCGATGCCGGACTATGGCCGCCTGTCGGGGCGTAACCGCGACGACATGATCGCCGGCGCGCGTGTCGAGGTGGCGCCATACAAGCGCGATCCGGCCGACTTCGTTCTCTGGAAGCCGTCCGACGCCGAGACGCCCGGCTGGGACAGCCCTTGGGGCCGCGGCCGCCCCGGGTGGCACATCGAATGCTCCGCGATGAGCGAGGCCTATCTCGGCGAGACGTTCGACATCCACGGCGGCGGCGCCGACCTGATCTTCCCCCATCACGAGAACGAGCTGGCCCAGAGCGTCTGCGCCCATGGCGGCCGGCCGTTCGTCCGCTACTGGGTCCACAACGGGTGGGTGATGGTCGAGGGCGAGAAGATGTCGAAGTCGCTCGGCAACTTCTTCACCGTACGCGATCTGCTCGCCGACCATCCGGGCGAAGCGATCCGCCTCACGCTGCTGTCGGCGCACTACCGCCAGCCGCTCGACTTCACCAGGGATCTGCTCCAGCAGTCGAAGCAGGCGCTCGACCGCTTCTATCTGGCTCTGCGCGGCCATGCGGAGGCCGGCGACGAGCCGGACGCGGCACTGCTGGCGCCGGTAGAGGCGGCGCTAGCCGACGACCTCAACACTCCGGCGGCGATCGCGGCCCTGCACGAAATCGCGACCGCCCTAAACAAGGCGCGCGACGACGAGAAGGCGCGACTGGCGGCCACGCTCCGCGCCGCGGGCGGCCTGCTCGGCCTGCTCGGCGGCGACCCGGAGCGCTGGCTCCGAGGCGAGGGGACGGAAGCGCGCGGCCCCGCGCCGTCTGAGATCGAGGACCTGATCGTGCGCCGCCGCGACGCCCGCAAGGCGCGGGACTTCGCCGAAGCCGACCGCATCCGCGACACGCTGGCGGCGCAGGGTGTCGTCCTGGAAGACTCGCCCCAGGGAACGACCTGGCGGAGGGTGTGAGGGTCAGAGGCCGAGCGTGCGCCGAGGGCGGTCCGTCACCTGTGCCATCACGGCGGTCGGCGCAGTTCCGATTGGTTCGGCATGCCCCGCTTCTATCGTGGCGATCTTGCTCGGCCGAACGACGGACGGAGCTGGGAGCCCGGATGACGCGTAGTGCTCGCCGAACGGGATGTCGTCCGGCCACGGTCTGTTCTGCGCGCTCATAATCATCACGACCCAGACGAGCGTACGGCCTTCCCCGACCGGGCCGTCCGAGACGACGAGGGCGGGCCGGCGCTGCCTTGTATCACGGTCGGTAGGGGAACAGGACCCGGACTATCGAACCGCACTCAAAGTTTGGCATAGGCTTTTCGGTCGGCGTCGCCCTCCCACTCCGTGAACGTCGCGAACGGATCGTCCTTCGCGTCCGCTTCAGCACGACTGAGGATCACGCGCCCGTCGATGATTTCGTATGCCAGCCGGTCGCCTTCCCTGAGGCGCAGGGCGGCCCGCACCGGTCGGGGAATGGTGGTCTGTGCCTTGCTGGTCAGTCGGCTCGTGATCATTGCGGTCGCTCCGGCGAGCGTTTGGAGAGCCGAGGATCGTCCTTGCGCTTCATAATGCCATTTCCGCCCCGACACGCGAAAAGGGCCGGTCGCCCGGCCCTTCGCATCGCAGTCGCCGCCCTCTATCGCGTCGGGATCGGGTCGGGGCCGTTATAGTCGTAGAAGCCGCGGTTGGTCTTCCGGCCGAGCCAGCCGGCCTCGACATACTTCACCAGCAGCGGGCAGGGGCGGTACTTGGTGTCGGCGAGACCTTCGTACAGGACCTGCATGACCGACAGGCAGACGTCGAGGCCGATGAAGTCCGCGAGTTCCAGCGGCCCCATCGGGTGGTTCGCGCCCAGCTTCATCGCGGTATCGATGGCATCGACCGAACCGACGCCCTCGTAGAGGGTGTAGACCGCCTCGTTGATCATCGGCAGCAGGATGCGGTTGACGATGAACGCGGGGAAGTCTTCGGCCGCGACCGGATGCTTGCCCATCCGCATCGCCAGTTCGCGCACGTCCTCAAAGGTCGCATCGTCGGTGGCGATGCCTCGGATCAGTTCCACCAGGAGCATGACCGGTACCGGGTTCATGAAGTGCATGCCCATGAACCGGCTCGGCCGGTCGGTCGCCGCCGCCAGCCGCGTGATCGAAATCGACGAGGTATTGGTCGCGAGCAACGCGTCGTCCCGCAGATGGGGGATGAGCGTCTTGAATATCTCGCGCTTGACCGCCTCCTTCTCCGTCGCGGCCTCGATCACCAGATCGCAATCGCCGAAGTCGGCGAAGTTGGTGGTCGTGCGGATCATTTCGATCGTCTTGAGCTTGCGGCACTCGTCGATCACGCCCCGCCGCAGCTGGCGATCGAGATTCTGGCCGATCCGTTCGACCGCCGCCTGCAGCCGGTCATCGGAGACGTCGGCGAGCCGCACCTCGCATCCGGCCAGAGCCGCGACGTGGGCGATGCCGTGGCCCATCTGGCCCGCGCCGACGACTCCGATGCGCTCGATCATCTGGTTGAGATTCCTTACGAACTGGCTTTGACGTGCTTGGCGAGTGCCTCGGTCAGTTCCGGCACGAGCTGGAACAGGTCGCCGACCAAGCCGTAGTCGGCCACCTGGAAGATCGGTGCCTCCTCGTCCTTGTTGATGGCCACGATGACCTTGGAGTCCTTCATGCCGGCCAGATGCTGGATCGCTCCCGAGATGCCGACGGCGACATAGAGCTGGGGTGCCACGACCTTGCCGGTCTGGCCGACCTGATAGTCGTTCGGGACGTAGCCGGCATCGACGGCGGCGCGCGACGCGCCGACGGCGGCGCCGATCGTGTCGGCGAGATCCTCCAGGATCTTGAAGTTCTCTCCGCTGCCCATGCCGCGGCCGCCCGAGACGATGCGCTGCGCACCGGCGAGCTCGGGGCGGGCCGACTTGCTGAGCTCGCGCCCGACGAAGGCCGACAGGCCTGCGTCGCCGCTGCCGGAGACGGCTTCGACGGCGGCGGAGCCGCCTTCCGCCGGTGCAGGTTCGAAGGCCGTGCCGCGAACGGTGATGACCTTTTTCGGGTCGGACGACTGCACCGTGGCCAGGGCGTTGCCGGCATAGATGGGCCGCACGAAGGTGTCCGCGGACTCCACCCCGGAGATCTCCGAGATCATCGACACGTCGAGCAAAGCCGCGACGCGCGGCGTGTAGTTCTTTCCGTTGGTCGTGGCGGGAGCCAGGATGTGGCCGTAGCCGCCCGCCAGATCGACGAGCAGCTTCGCCACGTTCTCGGCCAGCATGTTCTCGTAGGCCGCATCGTCGGCGACGAGAACCTTCGAGACACCCGCGATCTTGGCGGCGGCCTCGGCCGCGCCGCCGCAATCCTTGCCGGCGACGAGGACGTGCACGTCCTTGTCTATCTGCGCAGCCGCCGTCACGACGTTGCGCGTGACCGCCTTGATCTGGCCCTGGGTGTGCTCAGCGACGACGAGGACGCTCATCAGATCACCTTCGCTTCGTTCACGAGCTTTTCGACGAGCTCCTGGACAGTCTTCACCTTGCCGCCGCCCTGGCGCTTGGGCGGTTCGGCGACCTTGATCACCTTGAGGCGCGGGGCGATATCGACGCCGAGATCGTCGGGCGACATCTCCTCGATCGGCTTCTTCTTCGCCTTCATGATGTTCGGCAGCGACGCGTAGCGCGGCTCGTTGAGGCGCAGGTCGGTGGTCACGATCGCGGGCAGCTTGATCTTCACCGTCTCGAGACCGCCGTCGATCTCGCGCGTGACGGTCGCCTCGTCACCGGAAACCTCGACCACCGACGCGAACGTCGCCTGGCTCCAGCCGAGCAGGCCGGCGAGCATCTGGCCCGTCTGGTTGCAGTCGTCGTCGATCGCCTGTTTGCCGAGGATGATGAGCTGCGGCTGCTCCTTTTCGGCGATCGCCTTCAGCGCCTTGGCGACGCCGAGCGGTTCGGTCGGCTGGTCCGTCTTCACGAGGATGCCCCGGTCCGCGCCCATCGCCAGCGCGGTGCGGATCGTCTCCTGGCACTGCTGGACACCGATCGAGATGGCGACGACTTCGCTGGCCGCACCTTTTTCCTTCATCCGTACGGCCTCTTCGACGGCGATTTCGTCGAAGGGGTTCATCGACATCTTGACGTTCTGCGTCTCGACGCCGCTGCCGTCAGGCTTTACGCGGACCTTGACGTTGTAGTCGATAACCCGCTTGACGGGCACCAGGACCTTCATGAGCGACCTGCCTGCTGCTGCGGTGTTTGGGGCTTCATAGGGAGCCCGGTCTTAGTTGCGCGATACTGGCGTGTCAAGGCGATGAACCGGAAATGTCCGTGCCTCTCGTACCCGCCGGCGCGCGGGATCAGCGGTTGGCGCCCGGCTGCCAGAGGACGTCGCGCGCGCCTTCGTCGTTGAGATGGCGTGCCATGACGAAGAAATGGTCCGACAGGCGGTTGACGTAGCGCAGTGCCGCGGGGTTCACCGGCTCCCGTCCGGCGAGGTCGGTCATCATGCGTTCGGCGCGGCGCGTGACCGAACGGGCCATGTGCAGGTGCGCCGCCGCCGGCGTGCCGCCCGGGAGCACGAAGGAGCGCAGCGGCGCCAGCCGGGCGTTCATGGCATCGATCTCATGCTCGAGCCGTTCGACCTGCGCGTCGACGATGCGCAGGGCGGTGGCCCGGCGCTCCTCGCCCTCCGGAGTGCAGAGATCGGCGCCGAGGTCGAACAGGTCGTTCTGGATCCGCCACAGCATGGCGTCGGCCTCGCCGGACGTATGCAGCCGCGCCAGCCCGATCACGCAGTTCGCCTCGTCCACCGTCCCGTAAGCCGCGACGCGCAGATCGTGCTTGGCGACGCGTTTGCCCGTTCCCAGCGATGTCTCGCCGGCGTCGCCGCCGCGCGTGTAGATCCGCGTCAGCTGGACCATCAGCGGCCTACCACGAACATCAGGATGCCGAGGAGCAGGATCGCCCCGCCCTGAAGCAGGACGCGCCACTGCATCAGCTTGTTGCCATGGCGCCGGTTGAAGTCGCCGCCGCGGATCATGGACACGATGCCGACGGCGAGGACGCCCAGTGTCGCGATCGCGAACGCGACGACCAGAAAGGGAAGAAGCTCGTTCATGGCAGGTATATATAGCGTCGGAGATACTGGTTCCACTCGCTGCCGCCATGTCGGCCGGTATCCGCACGCGATCGTGGAAGCGTTCCGGACTTGAAAAAGCTCCTGCTCATTCTCCTCCTTGCGGCCGGCGTCGCGGCCGCTGCGGCGGGCTGGTGGTGGTCCGACGGCACGGACGCCGCGGCTCAGGTGCCCAGCGTCGCGGTAACCCGCGGGGATCTCGAAGATTCCGTCACTGCATTGGGGGCCCTGCAGCCGCGCGACTATGTCGACGTCGGCACGCAGGTATCGGGGCAGCTCCGCCGCATCCACGTCGACATCGGCGACGAAGTGAAGCAGGGCGACCTGCTCGCCGAACTCGACCCGGCCGTTTACGTCTCCCGGGTCGAGGCGAGCCGCGCGCAGCTCGACAATCTTCGCGCCCAGCGCGAGGAGCGGCTGGCGCAGCGGCGCCTGGCGGACCAGCAGTTCCGGCGCCAGTCGGGACTGGTGAAGGCGAACGCGACCAGCCAGGAGGCATTCCAGAGCGCCGAGGCCGCCCTCAAGATCGCCGACGCGCAGATCGCCGGCATCACGGCGCAGATCGCGCAGACGGAATCGAACCTGCGCGGCGAGGAGACCAACCTCGGCTACACCACCATCTACGCGCCGATGAACGGCACGGTGGTCTCGGTCAGCGCCCGGCAGGGCCAGACGCTGAACGCCAACCAGCAGGCGCCGATCGTCCTGCGGCTCGCCGATCTCGATACCATGACCGTCTGGACGCAGGTGTCGGAGGCGGACATCGGCCGGCTCGAGATCGGCATGGACGCCTACTTCACGACGCTGGGATACGGCGAGCGGCGCTGGCAGGGCACGCTGCGCCAGATCCTGCCGACCCCGGAGGTCGTCAACAACGTCGTCCTGTACAACGCCCTGTTCGATGTGCGGAATCCGGGGCAGGTCCTGAAGCCCCAGATGACGGCGCAGGTCTTCTTCGTGCGCGCCTCGGCGCGGGACGTCCTGACCGTGCCCCTCGCCGCCTTGCAGGCGGCGCCCCGCGGCCGCGGCGATGGCCGGACGGGCGAGGCCGGGGGCCAGGGCCGACGTGGCGAAGCCGGACGCGCCGACGCCGGCCTCCCGCAGGGAGGGCCTCTCGAAGGAGGGCGCCCGGCGGAGGCGCGCGACGGTACGCCGCGGCGCGAGGCCGCACAGTCGATCGCCCAGGTGCAGGTCGTCCGGCCCGACGGCACGCTCGAACTCCGCACGGTCGAACTCGGCGTGCGCACCCGGATCGCCGCGGAGGTTCGCTCCGGCCTCGCGGAAGGCGAGCGCGTCGCCCTGCAGAACCAGCCCGGCGCGGGGCCGGCGGCTCCCCAGCGTCCGCCGCGGGGGCCGCGGCTGTGAACGCGCCGCTCGGTACGGCCGTCGTCGAACTGCGCGACGTCCGCAAGACCTTCCATCGCGGCGCGCTCGCGGTCGACGTTCTGCACGGCGTCTCGCTGCGCATCGATGCCGGCGAGTTCGTGGCGATCATGGGATCGTCGGGCTCGGGCAAGACGACGCTCATGAACATTCTCGGCTGTCTCGACCGGCCGACCGGCGGGCAGTATCTGTTCGACGGCGAGGACGTGACCTCGTTCGACCGCGATCGGCTCGCGGACCTACGCAGCCGCCGCTTCGGCTTCGTCTTCCAGCAGTACAACCTGCTCGCCCATGCGACGGCCGTGGAGAACGTGGAGGTGCCGGCCGTCTATGCCGGCACGGCGCCCGCGGCGCGCCGGGCGCGGGCGACCGAACTGCTGGAACGGCTGGGGCTCGGCGACCGTCTCGACCACCGGCCGAGCCAGCTCTCGGGCGGCCAGCAGCAACGCGTCTCGATCGCCCGCGCGCTGATGAACGGCGGCAAGGTCATTCTCGCCGACGAGCCGACGGGGGCACTCGACAGCCGCAGCGGCCGCGAGGTCCTGGACCTCCTGAAGCAGCTCAACGCCGACGGCCACACCGTCATCGTCATCACCCACGATCCGGCCGTGGCGGCAGAGGCCGACCGTCAGATCCGCATCGCCGACGGGCGCATCGTGGAGGATCGCGGCACGCGCCGCATCGCGTCCCCGGCGGCGGCGCAGGAGCGGCCGTCGCGCCCTCGTCCGGCCCTCCTGCTGGCCGAGATCGGCGAAGCGGTGCGCATGGCGTTTCGCTCGCTGCACTCGAACGTCTACCGGACCCTGCTGACGCTGCTCGGCATCGTCATCGGCGTCGGCGCGGTCATCGCGATGCTCGCCATCGGCGACGGGGCCAAACGCGAGGTGCTGCGCAGCATCCAGGCGATGGGGACGGACCTGCTGATCGTCCGGCCGGGCGGACCCAATGTGCGCGGCACGGGTGGGGTCGCGACGCTCGTCCCCGACGACGCGGCGGAGATCGCGCGCCTGCCGAACGTCGCTGCGGTGGCGCCGGAGATCGGCGGATCGGTGACGCTGCGCCTGCGCGGCCGCGACTACCAGACGAGCGCGACGGCGACGGGCCCGGACTACGCTGCGGCACGGGACTGGCCCACGGCTTCTGGCGTGTTCTTCACCGACGACGACATGCGGACCTATGCGCCGGTCGTCGTCCTCGGCCGGACCGTCGTGCGCGCCTTGATGCCGGACGGGGGAGATCCGGTCGGCGAGTATGTTCTGGTCAACAACGTCCCCTTCCTGGTCGTGGGGACGATGACGGCCAAGGGTGCGACCAGCTGGGGCACCGACATGGACGACATCGCGTTCATGCCGCTGACGACCGGGGGGCTGCGCATTTTCGGCCAGCGGCATCTGCGCACGATCACCGTTCAGGTGGCCGACGGTACCCGCATCGACGAGACCGAGCAGGCGATCCACGCGCTGCTGCTGGCGCGCCACCGCACGGTCGACTTCCAGATCCGCAACATGGCCGCCATTCTGGACACGGCGGCGGAGACGCAGAACACGCTGACCCTGCTGCTCGGCTCCATCGCCGCGATCTCCCTGCTGGTGGGTGGCATCGGCGTGATGAACATCATGCTGGTCACGGTCACCGAGCGCACGCGCGAGATCGGGATCCGCATGGCGACCGGCGCCCGCACCGTGCATATCCTGCTCCAGTTCCTGACCGAGGCGCTCGTCGTCTGCGGCATCGGCGGGGCCCTCGGCGTGGCCGGCGGCCTGGGCACGGCGTGGCTGTTCGAGTATTTCGGCCGGCCGATCGAATATTCGGCGCTGCCGGTCCTGCTCGCCTTCGCCTCCGCCTTCCTCACCGGCCTGCTCTTCGGCTTCATGCCCGCCCGGAAGGCAGCGCGCCTCGATCCGGTCGTGGCGCTGGCGACGGACTGATGGCCGGCATACGTTTCGCCCGCACCGGCGCAGCCGCCGCATGGTTCCTGGCGCTCTCCGCCTGCGCCATCGTTCCGGGCACGGCCCCGCCGCAGGCCCCGGCACCCGAGGCCTGGCGCTACGTGTCCGCGCCGGTCCCGGCCCCGGCACCGCGGCCGGACTGGTGGGAGGCCTTCGGAGAGCCGGAACTGGTTCGCCTGGTCGAAACGGCGCAGCGGAACAATCCGGATCTGGAGGCGGCGGTGCAGCGGATTGCCCAGGCCGCCGCCGACGTGCGCGCCGCCGGCGCGACGCTGCTGCCGACCGTCGGCGCCAGCGGTTCGGCGGCGCGCAGTGGCCGCGGCACGTCGGACAGCCTGCTCGCCAGCTGGGGGTCCAGCTACCAGGCCGCGTTCGACGCGAGTTACGAGATCGACCTGTGGGGAGCCAACCGGGCCGCGGTCGGCGCGGCGCGCGCGCGGGTCGCGGCCAGCGTCTACGACCGCGACGCAGCCGCGCTCACGCTCGCCGCGGACGTGGCGACGACCTGGCTGCAATACGCCGCGCTGGGCGACCAGATCCGTACCTCCCGGGCGACGCTGGATATCGCGCGCAGCATCCTGGAGGTGGTCGAGACCCGCTTCCGCCTCGGCGCGATCTCGCCACTGGAACTGGCGCAGCAGCGGGGTGCCGTCGCCTCGATCGAGGCGTCGATCCCGGACCTCGAGCGCCAGCGCGCCCTGACGCTCAACAGTCTGGCCCTGCTTTCTGGCGAGGTTCCGGCCGGCTTCGAGACGTCGGCGCCGAGCCTGTCGGATATCCGCCTGCCGGTTCCGGCACCCGGCCTTCCATCCGCGCTGCTCGCCCGGCGACCAGATATCGCCCGGGCCGAGGCGCAGCTCGCCGCGGCCGACGCCGACATCGTCCAGGCGCGCGCCGCCTTCTACCCCAGCATCCGCCTGACCGCCGCAGGCGGCACGTCGAGCGCGGAACTCGCCTCGCTGTTCCGCCCCGAGAGCATCTTCGCCAACCTTGCGGCGGGGCTGACGGCGCCGTTCTTCCAGGGTGGCCGGCTGGAGGCCGGGCTGGAGCGGACGGAGGCGCGGCGGGCCGAACTCGCGGCGATCTACCGGCGGACCCTGCTTGCCGCCTTCACCGACGTGGAGGACGTGCTGGCGGCCGCGTCCCTCCTCGCCGAGGTGGAGGGCGCGCAGACGCGGGCCGCCGCGGAGGCCCGCGAGGCCTACAGGCTCGCCGAGATCCGCTACCGGGCCGGCGCTATCGACCTGCTGACCGTGCTCGACACGCAGCGCAGCCTGCTCAGCGCGGAAGACACGCTGATCCGCACGCGGCTCGCCCGCCACAATGCCGCGGTCGGCCTCTATCGCGCTCTCGGCGGCGGGTGGAGCGTCGCCGGGCCGGGATCCGTCTGAACGGGCTCCGTCTCTGCGCCGCGGTCACATCCGCCGGGGCAGGAAGAGGGCGAAGCGCGCGAGGAAGACCAGCCCGCCCCCCGCCACCAGAAACACCGCCGGCAGCGGAGCGACGGCGAGGAGCAGCGCGTAGATGCCGGGCGGCACGAGGCTGGCGGCGTCGCGATAGGTCACGAAGACGGTCGTCATCTCCGGCCGTTCGAGGGGATGGACCGCCCGGAGGAAAGGCGTGTTGCCCGCGCCGTCTATGGCGCCCGCGGCCATCGCCGATCCGACCAGCATCACGGCGCCGAGCCAGGGGAGGCCGGCCGCCGCCGCGACGCCGATCGTGACCAGCCCCGTCACGGTGTAGGCCCCCACGAGCAACCGGCGCAGGCCCCAGCGCGCCGCGACCCGTCCCCACAGCCGCGCCGCCAGCAGAGCGGTCATCCCGACCGATACGAGAGCGCCCGCCGTCGCCGCGTCGTAGCCGAGCGCGACCACGTAGATGGGTCCGTAGACGAAGAAGGTGCTCCACCAGCAGGCGCGGCCGAAGGCGAGCAGCCAGGCGAGGCGAAGCCGGGGCTGGGCGAAGAAGCGCGGGAAGTAGGCGAGGGGGTTCCGGGCCTGCTGGCGGCCGGCCGAGACGGCCGGATGCTCCGTCAGGCGCAGGAACCAGAAGAAGCCCAGCATGGACAGCATGCCCACGATGCCGAGCGCGAAGGGTGCCCAGGCGGCCTCCTCGGCGAGCCGCACGCCGAGCCACGGGCCGGTCAGCCAGACTCCGGCCGCGAAAAAGATGCGCTTCGGCTCGAACCGTCCGATCTCGCGCCGCCCCACATGGTCCATGATGTAGAGGCTGAGGCAGATCTCGGAGGCCGACTGGGCGAAGACGTAGATCGGCATGCCGATGAGCAGGCCCGGCGTGCCCCCGAACCCGATCAGGACGAGGGCCGCGAGCCCCGCTCCGGTGGCGGCGGTCAGGGTGCCGCGCCGCGTGATGCGCCGGACGATCCAGGGCACGGCGAGGCTGCCCGCCAGGCCCATGATGCTGGAGCCGAAATAGAAGAGGCTCACCATCTGGGCGTCGCCCAGCGAGCGCAGCGCCAGCAGCGGCAGGACGGCGATCAGCAGGGCGCGATGGAAGGCGGCGAGCGCGAACAGCAGCGCCAGCGACGTGGCGCCGGGCCGTCCGACCGCGCCGAGCCAGGCCGGGACGTGCAGACCGCGCATGCCGGTTGCCTCGCCCGAGCCTCAGCCGCCGTCCGGGTGCGGGACGGCACGTTCCGGCGGGTGGGGAGCATCCTCGTATCGAACCAAGATTGCTGGGTCCGTCCGTTCCGTCCGCCGTCCTGCGCGGCGGTTCGCCAGCATGACGGCGGGTTCCGGCGCACCTGTCAACGGCTCCTCTCCGTCGTGCCAGGGCTATCGCATTTGGCCGATGACGGTCCGAGCGAAGGCGTCGGACCATCCGGAACGTTTGCGTTTTCGCGAGA
>JBKBLL010000083.1:0-14411 GCA_046296375.1 Alphaproteobacteria bacterium
CTCCTCGTCATCCTCAACGCCATCCTCAGGGACAAAACCCCGTGGCAAAACGCTTGACCGACAAGACAGTCGCTCACCCCGTCGGCGCCGCGGTCGCGGTCATCGACGGACGCGCGGCGAAACCCGCGAACCAGGCCGCCAGCTTCGGCCGCGAGTCGCGCCAGCGATCCGCGTCGAACCTGAAGTCGACATAGCCGAGCGCGCAGGCGACCGCGATCGTACCGATGTCGATCGTGTCGCCCAGACTGTCGGCCTCGGTCTCGAACGCGTCGAGGGCGCGCGCCATCTTGGCCTTCTGGCCGTCGCGCCATTCCGGCCAGAGCCTGTCGCCCGGCCGAACCGCGGTCTCGTACCGGGCCAGCAGGGCCGCGTCGAGCAGACCGTCGCCCTGAGCCTGACGGCGCAGCGCCGTCCAGCGCGCCGGGCCGGCGGCCGGGAACAGCTTTCCCCCGCCCACACTGTCCAGATATTCGCAGATGACCCGCGAATCGAAGAGTGCCTGGCCGTCGTCGGTGACGAGGCAGGGCACCTTGCCGAGCGGATTGTCGGCGTTCAGGGTGGGGTTCACGCCGACCGGCGATGCCGCGGCGTCGGCCTTCTCGATGCGCGCGTCGACGCCCGCTTCGATGGCGGTGACCATGACCTTGCGCACATAGGGCGAGGTCGGCGAGTAGTGGAGCTTCATCGTTTCCTCCGAGAATGTCCGATGCGGCGCCGTTCAGCGCGGGCCCATGCGGATTGCGCCGTCCAGCCGGATCGTCTCGCCGTTGAGATAGTCGTTGCGCACGATCTCGAGCGCGAGCGAGGCGAACTCGGGCGAAATTCCGGTCCGCTTGGGGAACGGGACCTGCTTACCCAGCATGTCGAGCGTATCCTGCGGCAGGCCCATCAGCAGCGGCGTGTGGAAGATGCCGGGTGCGATGGTGCAGACGCGTATGCCCCAACTCGCCAGGTCGCGCGCCGCCGGCAGCGTCAGGCCGATCACGCCGGCCTTGGCCGACGCATAGGGCGACTGGCCGATCTGGCCTTCGTATCCCGCAACCGACGCGGTGTTCACGATCACGCCCCGCTGGCCTTCGGCATCGACCGGCTCCAGCGTGGACATGTCGGCCGCGGCCAGTCGCAACGTGTTGAACGTGCCGATCAGGCAGATCTCGACCACGCGCCTGTAGTGCTCCAGCACCATCGGCTTGTGGTCCTTGTCGACGATCCGGCGCGAGCCTCCCAGGCCGGCGCAGTTGATGCAGATCCGTGCCGCACCGTGCGCCTCGCGTGCCTTGGCGAAGGCGGCGACCGCGCTCTCCTCGCTGGTCACCTCGCATTCGACGGCGAGCGCGCCGATCTCCTTCGCCGTCTTCTCGGCGAGTTCGACGTTGCGATCGAACAGCGCCACCCTGGCGCCCGCCGCAATCAGCGTTTCCGCCGTCGCCCGGCCGAGGCCCGACGCCCCGCCGGTCACCACCGCCGCCACACCCTTCGGATCCATGTCCGGTCAACCTCGCTTGATTAGCCCATCCGCGGCCGGTAACGTGCCGCAGCTTCTCTCATCATCCAAGAATCGAGAACGGCCCGACACCCATGAAATTCACCGGCACGGACAAGTACGTCGCGACCGACGACCTCATGCTCGCGGTCAACGCGGCCATCACGCTGGAACGCCCCCTGCTCGTCAAGGGGGAGCCCGGCACCGGCAAGACCATGCTGGCGGAAGAAGTGGCGCGCGCCCTCGGGCTCGACATCATCAGCTGGCACATCAAGTCGACGACCAAGGCCCAGCACGGCCTCTACGAATACGACGCCGTCTCGCGCCTGCGCGACAGCCAGCTCGGCGACGAGAAGGTCCGCGACATCCGCAACTACATCGAGAAGGGCAAGCTGTGGGAGGCCTTTACGGCCGACGGCAAGCTGGTCCTGCTGATCGACGAGATCGACAAGGCGGACATCGAGTTCCCCAACGACCTGCTGCTCGAACTCGACCGGATGGAGTTCTTCGTCTACGAGACCGGCGAGCGGGTGAAGGCGGAGGTCCGGCCGATCGTCATCATCACCTCCAACAACGAGAAGGAGTTGCCGGACGCCTTCCTGCGCCGCTGCTTCTTCCACTTCATCAAGTTCCCGGACAAGGAGACGATGCAGGACATCGTCGACGTCCACTTCCCCGACCTGAAGAAGGAACTGGTGAAGGAGGCGATGGAGGTCTTCTTCCAGCTGCGCGAGGTCCCCGGGCTGAAGAAGAAGCCGTCGACCTCGGAACTGCTGGATTGGCTGAAGCTTCTGATGGCCGAGGACATCCCACCGGAGGCGCTGAAGGGCGACGGCAAGGCCGCCATCCCGCCGCTCTACGGCGCGCTCCTGAAGAACGAGCAGGACGTCCATCTGTTCGAGCGGCTGGTCTTCATGGCGCGGCGCGAAGGCCGCACCTGACGCGGCCGTTCCGGCAGAGGAGACGGAACGCGTAGCGGTAGGTCATCCTCATCCTGAGGGCCGCCGAAGGCTGCGTCTCGAAGGAGGAGGATGACCGGGCCACACGACACCGTCCGCAGGGCCGGGCCTCGCGCTTCGAGACGGCCGTTCACACGGCCTCCTCAGCATGAGGCCCTACTGAACCGGCGGCAAATGCTGGTAGGCCATTCTCCGACTTTTTGAGAGCGCGCACATGCTCATCGACTTCTTCTTCCAGGTCAAAGCGGCCAAGATCCCGGCTACCATCCGGGAGTATCTCATGCTGCTGGAGGCACTGCAGAAGCGGCTGGTCGTTTTCGGCCTAGACGACTTCTACTACCTGTCGCGCGCCTGCCTGGTGAAGGACGAAAAGTACTTCGATCGCTTCGACCGGGTGTTCGGCTCCTACTTCAAGGGTATCCAGGACATATCGGACAAGCTTTTCGGGCAGGAAATCCCCGAGGAGTGGCTGCGCCAGCAGGCCGAGCGTTTCTTCTCCGACGAGGAGCGCAAGCAGATCGAAGCCATGGGCGGCTGGGAAAAGGTCATGGAGGAGCTGAGGAAGCGCCTCGAGGAGCAGAAAGAGCGCCACCAGGGCGGCAACAAGTGGATCGGCACCAACGGCACATCGCCGTTCGGCACCGGCGGCTACAATCCCGAAGGTGTCGCCATCGGCCAGCGCCGCCGCCGACAGGGCCGCGCCCTGAAGGTCTGGGACCAGCGCGAATACAAGAACTACGACGACAGCCTGCAGATCGGCATCCGCAACATCCAGATCGGCCTGCGCCGCCTGCGCGAGTTCGCGCGCCAGGGCGAGGCCGACGAACTCGATCTCGACGGCACGATCCGCTCGACCGCCCACAATGGCGGCATGCTCGACATCGTCATGCGCCCGGAACGGCGCAACCGCATCAAAGTGCTGATGTTCTTCGACGTCGGCGGCTCGATGGACGACCATATCCGCGTGTGCGAGGAACTGTTTTCTGCCGCCCGGCTGGAGTTCAAGCATCTCGAGTTCTTCTATTTTCACAACTGTATCTACGAAGGCCTGTGGAAAGACAACCGCCGGCGGCATGACCAAAAGACGATGACGTGGGACGTCATCAACACCTACGGACCCGACTACAAGATCATTTTCGTCGGCGACGCCTTCATGAGTCCCTATGAAGTGACCTACAAGGGCGGTTCGGTCGAGCACTGGAACGAAGAGCCCGCCACCGTCTGGCTGACCCGGATGCTGGATCACTGGCCGAGCGCCATATGGCTGAACCCGCGTCCGGAACAGCGCTGGGAGCACACCCCGTCGACGAAGATCCTCAAGGACCTGATGACCAACCGCATGTACCCGCTGTCGGTCGATGGTCTCGACCGGGGGCTGCGGACGCTTCAGGGCTGAACGGGCTTCATCCGGATCGGGGGGCGACCCCGCACGGCCACCCGACGGGGTAGCGCGCCCCCTCCGGACTACGCCCCGCGACGGGGCGACAGGCGGCCCAGCGGCGGGAGACATGGGCGGATCGCACAATCCCCGGACGCTGTGGATAAACCTGTCGACAAACATCCGACAGCGGGCGGAGTCGTAGAGGTTTCCTCGACTCCCCCCTGTCCGCCTAAAAAATGGGCAATTCGTTTAAGTCATTGATTTTACGCTGTCACATAACCGTCAACCGGCAAAAGTTCCTCTCGACAGGGATTCGACCCGGATCGGCGGGAGTCCGCGGCCGCAATGTGCAAAAGTCGCCTGAAGCTTGGGCCGAGGCCGTCTCGCTCAGGGCGAATCGGCCCTTTCCCGGACGATCCGCACCCCGGCCGCGGCCGCGTCGGGATAGATGTCGAGCTTCTCCACGGCCACACGGACGCGGCGCACCCGCGGGTCGCCGAAGCAGCCGTCGGCAATGCGCTCGGCCAGCGTCTCGACCAGGTTGACGTGATCGGCCGCCGCGACGGCCCGGACATGGTCGACGATGTCGTCGTAGCAGACGACGTCCTCGAGCCGGTCGTGCAACGGCGTCTCGTCGACCGTCAGCTTCAGGTTTATCCGGACCCGCTGGGGCGCGTCGCGTTCATGGCGGCGCACGCCGACGCGGCACGGCAGGACGAGATCGCGTATGAGGACTTCCCGGCCCGCAGCGCCGCGGCGGCCTGCTCCCGCCGTCCGGCGGCCCGCAGGCCCGGTGGCGGGCCCGACGGCAGGCCCCGCAGCGATCCCGGCCGCCGGTGGCAGGTCGGGCTGATGCGGCACGCTCGAGCCGTAGGGCGGATCGAGGACGACCAGCTGGCCCGTGAGGGAGCGGCAGTCGAGGGCGAAGGCGACGGTGCGGGCGCAGTCCTCGGCCGAACGCCCGACGCGCACGCCGTTCACCCGCCAGCCGGGGGCCGCCCGGCGCGCCAGCGCGCGGAGGGCGACCACCGCCTTCGGCGCATCGACGCCGGCGAGCAGGAACACGACGACGCCGGGGGGATCGGCTGGCGCGGCACCGGCCAGCAGCGCCTCGACGGCCTGCCGGAGTATCGCGACCCCGCCCTGCCCCGCGGCCAGGGGCGAGGCATCGACGAGGGCGCGCGGCAGCGGGCCCGGTGCCTCGACCGCCACGCACGGCCGTCCGGCCAGGGCGGCAAACGCCGTCATCACCGCGTGCCCGACGGGATGGTGCGCGCCGCGGAACCCGGTCTCCGGAGGGAGGATATCGTCCGTCATCGCGCCAACATGGCCGCACGGCGCGCGGCGGACAAGCGCGCGTCGTGCCGGCGTCGGTCGCGACCGGCCCGCCTCTTCCGGCCATCGGTGGCGGGTCGATGCAGGCTCTCGTGCAGGTCGGCGTCCAGACCGCGCGTCGAGCGCGGGCCGGGACGCGGCAATGGTAGGTAGGCGGTGACGGAACGAGCCTCCATCTTGCAATGCGGACGCGGCCGGGCAAACTGCGGCATCCGCGCGGGACATGCGAACGAAGGAAGCGGACCGATGGCCAGCCGATATGACGAAGTGTACCGCCGTTCCCTGGAAGACCCGGAAGGGTTCTGGGCCGAGGCTGCGGACGACATCGTCTGGTACCGCAAGTGGGATACGGTGCTGGATCGCTCCAATCCACCCTTCTACCGCTGGTACGTCGGCGGCGAGACGAACACCTGCATGAACGCCGTCGACCGCCATGTCGAAGCGGGATGCGGCGACCAGCCTGCCCTGATCTACGACAGCCCGGTCACCGGCACGCAGCGGACCTACACCTTCCGCGAACTGCGCGACGAGGTGGCGCGCTTCGCCGGCGTGCTCGCCGACCTGGGTGTCGCGAAAGGGGACCGGGTCATCCTCTACATGCCGATGATCCCGGAAGCCGCCATCGCCATGCTGGGCTGCGCGCGCATCGGTGCAGTGCATTCGGTCGTGTTCGGCGGCTTCGCGCCGCACGAACTGGCGACGCGCATCGACGACGCCACGCCGAAGGTGATCGTCACCGCCTCCTGCGGCATCGAGGTGCAGCGGGTCATCCCCTACAAGCCGCTGCTCGACGCCGCGATTGAACGTTCGAAGCACAAGCCCGACCACTGCGTCGTGAAGCTGCGCCCGCAGCAGGACTGCGACCTGACCGAGGGCCGCGACGTCGACTGGAACGCGGCGATGGCGAAGGCGAGCCCGCGCGACTGCGTGCCCGTGAAGGCGACCGATCCCTGCTACATCCTCTACACCTCCGGCACGACCGGTCAGCCGAAGGGCGTCATCCGCGACACCGGCGGCCACATCGTCGCGCTGAAGTGGAGCATGTACGGCGTCTACGACATGAAGCCGGGCGACGTGTACTGGGCGGCCTCCGACGTGGGCTGGGTCGTCGGCCACTCCTACATCGTCTATGCGCCGCTGTTCCACGGCTGCACGTCGATCCTGTTCGAGGGCAAGCCGGTCGGCACGCCCGACGCCGGCGTCTACTGGCGGGTCATCGCCGAGCACGGCGTCAACGCGCTCTTCACCGCCCCCACCGCCTTCCGCGCCATCAAGGGCGCCGATCCGGAGGGCAAGCTGATCGGGCAGTACGACCTGTCGAAGTTCCGCACGCTGTTCCTGGCCGGCGAGCGCTCGGACACCGACACGGTGAAATGGGCCGAGCGCGTCCTCGACCGCCCGGTCATCGACCATTACTGGCAGACCGAATCCGGCTGGCCGATGCTGGCCAACTGCGTCGGCCTGGGCGCCCTGCCGGTCAAGCACGGCTCCCCGACCAAGCCGGTGCCCGGCTACGACATCCAGGTCCTGGATCCGGAGACGCACGAGATCCTGCCGGACGGCCAGATCGGCGCCATCTGCATCCGCCTGCCGCTGCCGCCCTCCTGCCTGCCGACGCTGTGGAACGCCGATCAGCGCTTCATCGACTCCTACCTCGCCGAGTTCCCCGGCTGGTACAAGACGGCCGACGCCGGCATGCGCGACGAGGACGGCTATTTCTACGTCCTGGCGCGGACCGACGACATCATCAACGTCGCCGGCCACCGGCTGTCGACCGGCGGCATGGAGGAGATCCTGTCGCAGCACAAGGACGTGGCCGAATGCGCCGTGGTCGGCGTGCACGACGACCTGAAGGGCCAGGTACCGGTCGGCTTCATCGTGCTGAAGAGCGGCGTGAACCGCCCCGGCGACGAGGTCGTGAAGGACGTGGTGCAGATGGTGCGCGACGAGATCGGCGCCGTCGCCTCGTTCCGCAAGGCGACCATCGTGCCGCGCCTGCCCAAGACGCGCAGCGGCAAGATCCTGCGCGGCACCATGTCCAAGATCGCCGACAGCGAGCCCTGGAAGATGCCGGCGACGATCGACGACCCCGCGATCCTCGACGAGATCGAGACGGCGCTGAAGGCGCTGGGCTATGCGACGGGGACGCCGCCGGAGCGCTGAGCCTCGCCCACGGCCCCCCCAGGCCTATCCCGCGGCGCGATCGCCCCCCAGCGGCGGCGCTGCGTCGTCCTGAGGAAGCGGGCGGGCCGCCCCCCCCGCCCGGCGGCTGGGGGGGCACAAAACCCGCGGGGGGCCCCGGACGGCCCAGCCGTCCGGGCGCTTCTGCGTCCAAACAGGCGGCGGGGGCACCTGTATCGTGCCGTCGACCGCCAGAATAGTGCGGCGCCCCGCTCCAGTCGCGCCACGCGATTCGGAATCGAGCATTGACCGGCGGCATGACGGCACGCCAACATGACCATGCGTCGTAAAGAAGACGCGTCGTCGGATTGTTGCCGACGACAAGGCCAATCGCGATCCGCCGGCATGTGATTCCGGCGAACGGGTCGTGCGCGCCGAAAAACAACAGGGAGGAAAAGTCCATGACAGGACCCAGACAGTATCTGGCGGCCTTGTCGGCGCTTGCCGTCATGGCCGCCGCGCCGGCCGCCTTGGCGCAGAAGTCGGGCGGCATCCTGAAGGTCTATCACCGGGATTCGCCGCCCTCGATGTCGATCCACGAGGAGGCGACGAACTCCACCGTCCAGCCGATCATGAGCGTGATGAACAATCTGGTCCTCTTCGACCAGAGCGAGCCGATCAACCGCCTGGACACGATCCGCCCCGACCTCGCCAAGAGCTGGTCGTGGAACGAGGACGGTACCAAGCTGACGTTCGAACTGCGCGAAGGGGTCAAGTGGCACGACGGCAAGCCGTTCACGGCCGCCGACGTCAAGTGCACCTGGGACCTGCTGCAGGAGAAGGGCGAGGCGCGGCTGCGCAAGAACCCCCGCAAGGGCTGGTATCACAATCTCGAAGGCGTCACGGTCGACGGCGACTATCGCGCGACCTTCAACCTTCGCCGCCCGCAGCCTTCCTTCCTGGGGCTGCTCGCCTCGGGCTACTCGCCCGTCTATGCCTGCCATGTGACGCCGGCCGAGATGCGCACGCACCCGATCGGCACCGGCCCGTTCAAGTTCGTCGAGTTCCGCCAGAACGAGCACATCAAGACGACGCGCAATCCGGACTATTGGGAAGAGGGCAAGCCCTATCTCGACGGGATCGAGTACACGATCATCCGCAACCGATCGACCCGCGTCCTCGCCTTCATCGCCGGCGAGTTCGACATGACGCTCTACGGCGACATCACAATTCCGATCCTGCGCGACGTGCGCTCGCAGGCGCCGCATGCGGTCTGCCAGCTGCACCCGACCAACGTCAGCCGCAACCTCATCGTGAACCGCGAGCGGCCGCCCTTCGACGACGCGCGCATCCGGCGCGCGATGATGCTGGCCCTCGACCGGCAGGCCTTCGTCGACATCCTCAGCGAGGGCAATGACGATATCGGCGGCGCCATGCTGCCGCCGCCGGAAGGCGTGTGGGGCATGCCGAAGGAGATGCTGGAGCAGGTGGTGGGATACGGTCCCGACATCGAGGCGAACCGCACCGAGGCGCGCAAGCTGATGGAGGAGGCGGGCTACGGTCCGAACAAGCGCCTGCCCGTCAAGGTCTCGACCCGCAACATCGAGATCTATCGCGATCCCGCGGTCATCCTGATCGACCAGTTGAAGGACATCTATATCGACGGCGAACTGGAGATCGTAGAGACCAGCCTCTGGCACGCGAAGGTCGCGCGCAAGGACTACTCGGTCGGCATGAACCTGACCGGCATCGGCGTCGACGATCCCGACGTCACGTTCTATGAGAACTTCGCCTGCGATTCGGAACGCAACTATACCCAGTACTGCAATCCGGAACTGGAAAAGAAGTTCGACGAGCAGTCGGCAGAGCACGACATCGAGAAGCGCAAGAAGCTCGTCTGGGAGATCGACCGGCAGCTCCAGGAGGACGGGGCGCGGCCAATGATGTTCCATGCGCGCTCCGCGACCTGCGCCCAGCCGCACGTCCGCGACATGGTCGCGGGTGCCAACAGCGCCTACAACAGTTTCCGTTACGAGCACGTCTGGCTCGACAAGTAGGTGGAAGGGCGCGGTCTCCGGCCGCGCCCGCACCTCGCGCGAACGTCCTCGCGCCCGCCGGATCCACTCCACCGATCTGTCTCGGAACGATCACGAAAGCGTCACGGCTTCTGTGGCACCTCGGTGCCGTCAGGGGCCGCGGCACGCCGTCGCGCGCCCGTCGGAACCTATCGAACAGGCGGACGGGGAGAGGGCAGGCAATGAGACATCGCACGATCGGAGGGCTGCTCGGCGCGGCCATGGCGCTCGGCCTCGCATCGCTGGGGACGGCGGCGCAGGCCAAGACGGACCTGGTCGTCTATACGGCGATCGAGGCGGACCAGCTGAAGGACTACAAGGCGGCGTTCGAGCAGAGCAATCCCGACATCTCGATCCGCTGGGTGCGCGATTCCACCGGCATCGTCACCGCGAAGCTGATGGCCGAGCGGAACAATCCCCAGGCCGACGTGATCTGGGGGCTCGCCGCGACCAGCCTGATGCTGCTTGATCAGGAGGGCATGCTGGAGCCCTATGCGCCGGCGGGCCTCGACGAGCTCTCGCCCAGGTTCCGCGACGCCAGCAACCCACCCTCCTGGGTCGGCATGAACGCGTGGATGGCCGCGATCGTCTTCAACACCCGCGAGGCCGAGAAGCACGGCCTGCCGAAGCCGACCTCCTGGAAGGACCTGACCGACCCGGTCTATCGGGGTCACATCGTCATGCCAAACCCGATGTCCTCGGGCACCGGCTTCCTCGACGTGTCCAGCTGGTTGCAGCTGTTCGGCGAGGAAGAGGGCTGGAAGTACATGGACGCCCTGCACGAGAACATGGGCACCTACACCCATTCGGGCTCCAAGCCGGCGCGCATGGCCGCCGCGGGCGAGTATCCGATCGGCATCTCCTTCGCCTATCGCGCCGCGACCGAGAAGTCGCGCGGCGCACCGATCGACATCGTCTTCCCGTCCGAGGGCCTCGGCTGGGACATGGAGGCGACCGCTATCGTCAAGGGCACGAAGAAGCTCGAGGCGGCCCGCCGCCTGGTCGACTGGTCGGTGACGCGTGAGGCGATGGAGCTCTACAACAAGGGTTACGCGATCGTCGCGATGCCGGGCGTCGCCAAGCCGGTCGAGCACTTCCCGGAGAACCCGGAAGCCCTGCTGATCGACAACGACTTCGCCTTCGCCGCCAAGAACCGCGAGCGCATCCTGAACGAGTGGCAGAAGCGCTACGACTCCAAGTCCGAACCGAAGACCTGAACGCCGCGCCACGGCAGGCCCCGTCCGCCGAACCGGCGGACGGGGTTTCCCGTTGCGTCCGGCCAGCGCGAGCCCGCGTCATGAACCGTTTCGCCCGCAAGGCCTCGCTGACCGGATCAACGGTCGTCCCGGCCGAGTCCGCCCCCTACCTCCAGGTGCGCGACCTCACCAAGACGTTCGGCCGCTTCACCGCGCTGCGCGACGTCTCGCTCGACATCGTGGAAGGCGAGTTCGTCTGCTTCCTGGGCCCGTCGGGCTGCGGCAAGACGACCCTCCTGCGGGCGATCTGCGGCCTCGACGTCCAGACCTGGGGCAGCATCCGCCAGGCGGGCCGCGACGTGTCCGCGCTGCCGGCCGGCAGCCGCGACTTCGGCATCGTCTTCCAGTCCTACGCCCTGTTCCCGAACATGACTGTCCTGCGCAACGTCGCCTACGGCCTGCGCGCCCGGCGGCTGCCGCGTGCCCGTGTCGAGGCCCGCGTCGCCGAACTCCTCGACCTCGTCGGACTGGCCGACCAGGGCCCGAAATACCCATCCCAGCTCTCGGGCGGGCAGCAGCAGCGCGTCGCCCTGGCGCGGGCCCTGGCGCCGGAGCCCGGCCTCCTCCTCCTCGACGAACCGCTGAGCGCGCTGGATGCCCAGGTGCGGCTGCGGCTGCGTACCGAGATACGCGATCTGCAGCGGCGCCTCGGCGTCACGACCATCATGGTCACGCACGACCAGGAAGAGGCGCTGGCGATGGCCGACCGGGTGGTGGTGATGCATGCCGGCCGGATCGAGCAGGTCGGCACGCCGGCCGACGTCTACGGCCGGCCGGCGACGCCTTTCGTCGCCGAGTTCATCGGCCGCATGAACTTCCTGCCCGGCGAGATGGCGGCGTCGGACCGCGTCCGCTTCGGCCGCCGCATCCTCCACTGCGAGCCCGACGGGGCCCGGGATGTCGGCGGTGTCGGCATGGGGGGCGCAGTGACGGTCGCGATCCGCCCCGAGGACGTCGTCATCCGCGGCCTCACGGACCGCACCCCCAACGTACTGCCGGTCCGGATCATGCAGATGGAGTTCCGCGGCAACCATTTCTCCACGGCCCTCCTCGCCGAAGACCTGGACCGGCCGATCATGGCCGACTTCTCGGCCAATGCGGTACGGGACTTGGACCTGCGTCCCGGCGCGGACGTGCTGGTCGCCTTTCCCCCGGCGCGACTGCGTCTGTTCGCGCCGCGCTGAGGGGAGAGCCCGCATGACCCTCTCCACCCCCGCGGCGGTGAGCGCCGTGCCGCCTCGACGCGTCCGTCAGGCCACGGCGCGCGGCGAGCGCGTCATGCGCGTCCTGCTGGCAGTGATGGCCGCCGGCCTGATCGTCGTGCTGATCCTGCCGCTCTGGGCGCTGCTGTCGAAGAGCTTCGAGGATCGCGCGGGCGATTTCGTCGGTCTCGCCAACTATGTCCGTTACGTCCAGACCCCGGCGCTGGCGCGCTCGATCGGCAACAGCCTGTTCGTGGCGACGGTCAGCACCGCGATCTGCATCAGCCTCGCCTTCCTCTTCGCATACGGGCTTACGCGCACCTGCATGCCGGGCCGGGGCGTGTTCCGCGCGGTCGCCCAGGTACCGATCCTGGCGCCCTCGCTCCTGCCCGCGATCAGCCTCGTCTACCTGTTCGGGAATCAGGGGATGATCCGCGAGCTTCTGCTGGGGCACTCGATCTACGGCCCGATCGGCATCGTCATCGGCGAGGTCTTCTGGACGTTCCCGCACGCCCTGATGATCCTGGTGACAGCACTGTCCTACTCCGACGCGCGCCTCTACGAGGCGGCCGAGTCGCTCGGCGCCGGCCGGCTGCGGACCTTCCTCACGGTGACGCTGCCCGGTGCGCGCTACGGCCTGATCAGCGCCTCCTTCGTCGTGTTCACCCTCGTCATCACCGACTTCGGCGTGCCCAAGGTCATCGGCGGCCAGTTCGACGTCCTCGCCACCGACGTCTACAAGCAGGTCGTCGGCCAGCAGAACTTCGAGATGGGGGCGGTCGTCGGCATGATACTGCTGATCCCCGCCGCCTTCGCCTTCGCCGCCGACCGGATCGTACAGCGCCGGCAGATGGCGCTGCTGACGTCCCGCGCCGTCGCCTACGCGCCGAAGCCGTCGCGGCTGGTCGACGGCGCCTTCTTCGTCTTCTGCTGCACGGTGGGCTTCGTCATTCTCGGCGTGCTGGGAGTCGCGGCCATGGCGTCGGTGATCGCCTACTGGCCCTACGACCTGTCCTTCACGCTGCGCAACTACGCTTTCGACTATGTCGACGGCGGCGGCTGGGAGAGCTACCGCAACTCGCTGCGCATGGCTGCCTGGACGGCACTGTTCGGCACCATCGTCATCTTCGGCAACGCCTATCTGGTGGAGAAGACCCGCGGCGTGCCGATACTGCGCGGCCTCGTGCAGTTTCTCTGCATCCTGCCGCTCGCGGTACCCGGGATCGTGCTGGGGCTCGCCTACATCTTCTTCTTCAACGACCCGGCGAACCCGCTGAACTTCCTCTACGGCACGATGCCGATCCTGGTGATCTGCACCATCGTCCACTTCTACGCCGTCGCCCACCTGACCGCCACGACCGCGCTGAAGCAGATCGATCCGGAATTCGAGACGGTCGCGACATCGCTGAAGGTGCCGATCTACCGGACCTTCCTGGGGGTCACCGTGCCGGTGTCGCTTCCAGCGATCCTGGACATCGCCATGTATCTCTTCGTCAATGCGATGACCACCGTCTCGGCCGTGGTCTTCCTCTATTCGGTCGACACGACGTTGGCTTCGGTCGCGGTGCTGAACATGGACGATGCCGGCGACATCGCACCGGCGGCCGCCATGGCGATGATGATCTTCTACACCTCCGCCGGCGTGCGGATCGTCTATACGCTGGTCACCGGGCGGCTGATGCTCCGCACCCAGCGCTGGCGCGTACGGTGAGAGTCAGGGTGAGGGCACCCCTCCGCCGGACGCCCGGACCGGCTGCTCGGCTCACGCCGCGAGTTCGCGGCCCTTCAGCATCTCCAGGATCTCGCTCGCAGCCTGGGGGATGTTGGTGCCGGGCCCGTAGATGGCCGAAACACCCTTGGCCCGCAGGAAGTCGTAGTCGCCCGGCGGGATGACGCCGCCGCACACGACCAGGATGTCGCCCGCACCCTGGCGGCGGAGTTCGTCGATGAGCTGCGGCACCAGCGTCTTGTGGCCCGCGGCCTGGGACGAGATGCCGACGATGTGCACGTCGTTCTCTATCGCCATGCGGGCGGCCTCGTCCGGCGTCTGGAACAGCGGTCCGACGTCGACGTCGAAGCCGATGTCGGCGAAGGCGGTGGCGATGACCTTGGCGCCCCGGTCGTGCCCGTCCTGGCCCATCTTGGTGACGAGCATGCGCGGCCGGCGGCCCTCGCCTTCGGCGAACGCGTCCACCGCGGCACGGATGCGGCTGTAGCCCTCGTCGCCGTCCCAGCCCGCGCCGTAGACGCCGGAGATCGAGCGGATCGTCGCCTGGTAGCGGCCCCAGGCCTTCTCCATGGCGTCGGAGATCTCGCCGAGGGTGGCGCGGGCGCGGGTCGCTTCGACGGCGAGTTCCAGCATGTTGCCCTCGCCGGACTGGGCACCCCTGGTGATGGCCGCCAGTGTCGCCTGCACCCGGGCCTCGTCGCGGCTCGCCCTGATCTTCTGCAGGCGGGCGACCTGGGACTCGCGGACCTTGCTGTTGTCGATGTCGAGGATGTCGACCGGTTCCGGCGTCGAGGGGCGGTATTTGTTGACGCCGACGATGGTCTCCTCGCCGCGGTCGACGCGGGCCTGCCGGCGGGCGGCGGCCTCCTC
>JBKBLL010000084.1:0-4926 GCA_046296375.1 Alphaproteobacteria bacterium
CCGAGGAGAACGCCAGTGAGGTATGTCGATGGTTTCGTCGCAGCGGTGCCCGCCGCCAATCGGGAAGCCTATCGGCGGCACGCCGCCGAGGCGGCGCCGCTGTTCAAGGAATTCGGGGCGACGCGGATGGTCGAATGTTGGGGCGACGATGTGCCCGACGGCAAGCTCACCGACTTCCGGGGCGCGGTGAAGGCCGAGACGGGCGAGGTCGTCGTGTTCAGCTGGATCGAATACCCCTCCAAGGAGGTCCGCGACGCCGCCCACGCGAAGATGATGGCCGACGCGCGCATAAAGGCGATGGGCGAGACCATGCCGTTTGACGGCAAGCGGATGATTTTCGGCGGCTTCCTGCCGATCCTCGACGTGTGAGGTGCCCGGCATGGCGACGGTGATCCAGCATCTCTGGTTCGCGGAGGACATGGAGGCGGCGGTCCGCTTCTATACCGCACTCATCCCGGATTCCGCGCTGGAGTGGACGAGCGCGCTCCCGTTCGACACGCCGGCCGGGCCCGCGGGCAGAGTCAAGCTCGCTGGCTTCACTCTGGGCGGCCAGCGTTACCGGGCGATCGAGGCCGGTCCGCTCGACCCGTTCAATCACAGCTTCTCGATCGCCGTCGAGTGCGCGGACCAGGCCGAGGTCGACAGGCTGTGGGACGCGCTGAAGGAGGGCGGCAGCGTCGAGCGCTGCGGCTGGCTGCGGGACCGCTGGGGCCTCTGCTGGCAGATCGTGCCGAAGCGGCTCGGCGACCTGATGGCCGGCCCCGACCGGGACGCAGCGCGCCGCGTCGGCGAGGCCATGCTGACGATGACGAAACTCGACATCGCCGGGCTGGAGGCGGCGGCGCGCCACGGCGCGCCGTGACCGGCTCCTACCGATCGGCGCGTTTCAGGGTGACCTGAAGCAGGACGTTCGTCGCCGGCACGATCTGGTCGAGCGTGCAGCTCTCGGCCTCGTTGTGGGTGATACCCTTCTCGCAGGGCGAGAAGATCAGCGCCGTCGGCGCCAGATGGGCGAGATTGTAGGCGTCGTGGCCGGCCTGGCTCGGCATGTCCATGTGGCTGTAGCCGAGGGCCGCCGCCGCCTCGCGCACCAGCGCCACGCAGTCGGGATCGAACGGCTCGTCCCCGAAGGACCAGCTGTCGGCGACCTCGATGCGGACGTTCGCCTTCTCCGCCGCCCGGGCCTTCGCACCCTCGAACGCATCCAGCATCGCCGCCAGCGTCTCGCGCCGCGGCGCGCGGAAGTCGATCGTCACCTTGGCATAGTCCGGCAGGATGCCGGCGAGGTTGGGCCAGACCGATATCTTGGCAGCCGTCGACTTGGCGTCCGGCCCGTTGTCGATCGCGATCTGCGTCGCGTCGACGATCAGCATGGCGGCACCCACCAGGGCGTTCCTGCGCAGCGGCATCGGCGTCGGCCCGGTATGCGCCGTCTCGCCGTGCACCTCCAGGTCGAAGCCGCGCACCGCATAGCTGCCCGCGACGACGCCGATTTGGACGCCTTTCGCCTCCAGTTCCGGCCCCTGCTCGATATGCACTTCGAAATAGGCGTCGACCGGCCGGCCCCCGACGGGCGCCTTGCCGGCATAGCCGATGCGCTCCAGTTCGCCGCCGAAGGTGAGGCCGTCCGCATCGGTGCGGTCGAGGCCCCAGTCGAGCGGCTTCAGGCCGGCGAAGACGGCCGAGGCCGACATGGGCGGCTGGAAGCGGGCGCCCTCCTCGTTCGACCAGTTTACGACCTCGATCGGCCGCTTGGTGCGGATGCCGGCGTCGTTCAGCGTGCGCACCACTTCCAGTGCGCCCAGCACCCCCAGCGGCCCGTCGAACTTGCCGCCCGCGATCTGGCTGTCGAGATGGCTGCCGATCAGGACCGGCGGCAGGCTGTCGTCGGTCCCTGCCCGCCGGCCGAACATGTTGCCCAGGGCATCGACCGTGACCGAGAGGCCCGCCGCCTCGCACCATCCTCGGAACAGGTCGCGCACGTCGCGGTCGGCGTCCGACAGGGCGAGGCGGCGCAGCCCCCCGGCCCGTCCGGGCCCGATCCGGCCCGACTCCATCAGCATGTCCCACAGGCGCGCACCGTCGATGCGCAGGTTGGCGTGTTCGCTCATCCCTCGTCTCCCCTGTTCAGATCGCCGCGGCGCCGCGCGCCGAACCGCCGGCCATGGTCGGCATGCGCCTCAGACAGCAAGCGCCATGCCGTCATGATTGGGATCGGCCGCGCCCTCGATCCGCGTGCCCTCGATGCGGATCCCGTGCACCCCGGCGAAGGGGTAGCTGAGATGGCTGCGCGCCACCCGGTAGCCGCGCCCCTCGACCTCCTCCGTCACGAAGGCCGGGATGCGGTTGCTGACGTCGATCAGGTCGCTCGTCGCCGAGAAACGCGGCGCCACGACCGCGTCCAGGATCGGCATCTCGAAGTCGATGACGTTCAGGATCGCCTGCATCACGCCCATGACGATCTGCGTGCCGCCGGGTGCGCCGATGACGAGGGCGGGCTTCTCGCCGTCGAACACCATGGTCGGCACCATCGCGCTGAACCGACTCTTGCCCGGCGCGATCGATCCCGCGCGGCCCGGCCTGGGATCGAAGACGCCCATGCAGCCCTTGTACATGAAGCCCAGGCCCGGGCTGATGACCCCGCTCGGCATGCCGAGCGAGTGGGTGACGGAGACGGCGTTGCCGTCGGCGTCGATCACCGAGATGTGGGTCGTGTCCTTGGGCGGGTCGGGCTCGAAGCGCGGGACGTGCACCTTCTCGCCGCGGCGGATGGCCGCGGCGCAGTCCTCGGCATGGTCCTTGGACGTCAGGCGCTCGACCGGCACGTCGAAGAAGTCCGGGTCGCCGACATGCGCATCCTTGTCGACGGTGGCCCGCTTCATCGCCTCCGCCACGGTGACGATATAGTCCGCGGAGTTGTGCCCCATCTCGAACAGGTCGAAATTCTCGAGGATGTTCATCATCTCGAGCAGCATGATGCCGCCGCCGGGCGGGTTGTTGGTCGCGACGTCGTAGCCGCGATAGGAGCCGCGCAGCGGGTCCCCGCGCCGCGTGCGGTAGCCGCGAAGGTCGTCGAGCGACAGGAGGCCGCCGTTGCGCCGCATGTCCTCGGCGATCTCCTCGGCGATCTCGCCCTGGTAGAAGATGTCGGCGCCCGACGCCGCGATGCGACGCAGGGTCCGCGCCATGTCGGGATTGACGACGCGCTCGCCGGGCCGCTTCAGGGACCCGTCCGCGTTGAAATAGACCTGCCGGCCGCTTTCGGTGAAGCGCAGCCGATCGACGGCGGGGACGCGGCCGAACAGCGCGCCCTCGCACCACCAGTAGTGCACGTGCGGCCGCACGACGAAGCCCCGGTCGGCATGGGCGATGGCCGGCGCCATCACGTCGGCCCAGTCCATCGACCCGAACTCGGTCTGCGCCTCCGACAGGGCCTTGAGCGTGCCCGGCACCGTGACCGACTGGTAGCCGACGTCGTTGACGCGGCCCTTGAGGACGAACCCGAAGCCGTCGCGCGTCTCGCCCTCGATCAGATGCGCCCACATGCCCGGCGTGGCGGCCCCGGGCACGCGGCCGTGGAAGTCGATGAAGGTGTGGACGCTCTTGGCGGGCATGTAGACCTGCATGCTGCCGAAGCCGGCGATGCCGCACATCTGCGGGTCGACGACGCTCTGGACGAAAGCGCAGGCGACCGCCGCGTCGACCGCGTTGCCGCCGCGTTTCAGCACCCGCGCGCCGGCCTCGACGGCTTCGGGCTGCGGGGCAACGATCATTCCCGACGCCATGGCTTTTCCTCTGCGGATTGGGGGCTGGCGAAGTATGGTCGGGGCCGTGGCGCCACGCAACGCGCGCCGCCGATGGAGGACGCGCCGCATGGCCGCCGCAGGGGATGACCCGGAGGACGCCACAGAGGACACCACAGAGGATGCCGCACCGTCCGACTGGCTGACGCGCGCGGCGATCCGCGAGACCGCCGCGCGGATCAGGCCGCACGTCCGGCGGACGCCCCTCCTCGCCGCCGACATGGGCGATTTCGGCGGCCCCGCCGCACCCGTCCTCCTCAAGCTCGAGCACCTGCAGCACGCCGGCTCGTTCAAGGCGCGCGGCGCCTTCGCCGCCCTGACCAGCGGGCCGCCGCCGGCCGCCGGTGTGGTCGCCGCCTCGGGCGGCAATCACGGCGCCGCCGTCGCCTATGCGGCACGCCGCCTGGGCGTACCGGCGAACATCTTCGTGCCGGAGGTGACGTCGCCCGCCAAGATCGCCCGGATCGAGAGCTATGGCGCGCGACTCGTGGTCGGCGGTGCGCGCTACGCCGACGCGCTCGCCGCCAGCGAGGCTTTCGTAAGCGCGACCGGCGCGCGCGCCGTGCACGCCTATGACCAGCGGGAGACGCTGCTGGGCCAGGGCACGCTGGGGGCCGAGATCGAGGCCGACGCGCCCGACCTCGACACGCTGCTGGTGGCGGTCGGCGGCGGCGGGCTGATCGGCGGCATCGCCGCCTGGTATGGCGGGCGCGTCAGGATCGTGGCGGTCGAACCGGAGGGGGCGCCGACCCTGCACCGGGCGCTGGCCGCCGGCGCGCCGGTCGCGGCGCACTGGATCGCGGATCGGCAGAGCGGCCCGCTGCTGCTGCGCTTCGGCAACGAGGCCCAGCGCGAGCTGATCCTCAACCGCATCGTGAAGGGCGAATGCTTCTTCGCGATCGGCATGAGCGAGCCCGATTCCGGCTCCGACCTCGCCTCCCTCCGGTCGAGCGGCACAAAGGTCGAGGGCGGCTGGCGCGTCAACGGCCGCAAGATCTGGACCAGCGGCGCCCATCTCTGCCAGTACATGATCGCCCTGATCCGCACCGCGCCGCGCGACGACACGGCGCGCCACGACGGGCTCAGCCAGTTCCTGATCGACCTCGAGAGCGACGGGATCACG
>JBKBLL010000084.1:4936-14409 GCA_046296375.1 Alphaproteobacteria bacterium
GATCCGTCCCATCAGCAACATCGCCGGCGAGGCGCACTTCAACGAAGTGCTGTTCGAGGACGTGTTCGTGCCCGACTCCATGGTCGTCGGACAGGTCGGCGGCGGCTGGAAGCAGGTGGTCAGCGAACTGGCGTTCGAGCGCAGCGGCCCGGAACGTTTCCTCAGCACGTTCGTCGTCCTGCGCGAAGGCCTGCGCGAACTGGGCCAGACGCCCAACGACGGCGCGGCCGCGTCGGTCGGCAGGCTGGTCGCCGAACTGAAGGCGCTGCGCCGCATGTCGCTGGGCGTCAACGGCCTGCTCCAGCAGGGCGAATCGCCGGTCGCGGCGGCCGCCCTGGTCAAGGAGGTCGGGACCCGCTACGAGAGTTCCGTACTGGAGGGAATGCGCGCCAACCTCGCCTATCGCCCCGCCGGCCAGTCGCCGGACGCCTACGGCTCCGTGTTGCGGGACGGCATCCTGCACGTACCGTCCGCCACGATCCGCGGCGGCACGAACGAGGTGCTGAAGGGCATCGTCGCTCGCGAACTCGGCCTGCGCTGATCGCTGCGCCGCTCAACCAAGATCAGAAAGAAGGCAGATGAACGACAGCGACAATCTCATCGTCGACACGGCCACGAAGCTGCTGCAGGATCTGGCCACGCCGAGCATCGTCAACGACATGGAAGCCGGCAAGTGGCCGGCCACCCTGTGGGACGCCCTGGAGGAATCGGGCCTCACCCTGACCTGGGTGTCGGACGAACTCGGCGGCGCCGGTGCCGAGGTTTCCGACGGCTTCGCCGTCCTGAAGGTCGCCGGCCTGTTCACCGCACCCGTGCCGCTGGCCGAAACCCTGCTGGCCGGCTGGCTGCTCGGCCAGGCCGGCATTGCGGTGCCGAGCGGGCCGATGACCGCCGGCCCGGTCTATGCCGACGCGCCCATCGACCTGAACGGCGGCAGGCTGACCGGCAACGCGCGCCATCTGCCGTTCGCGCGTAGCGCCGGGCATGCCGCCCTGGTAGTGCGCGAGGGGGGGAAGCCGAAGGTCGCGCTCGTGTCCCTCGCCGACTGCGCGATCGCGCACGGCGTCAGCCTCGCCGGGGAACCGCGGGACGACGTGTCGTTCGACGGCGTCACGCCGCTCAAGGTCGCGGCGGCGCCGGACGGGCTCGACGAGGACCGGCTGCGCATGGTCGGCGCGGTCGTGCGATCGATGCAGATGGCGGGCGCGCTGCAGAAGATCCTGGACCAGGCCGTCCAGTACGCCACCGAACGGGTGCAGTTCGGGCGACCGATCGGCAAGTTCCAGGCGATACAGCACGCCCTGGCGGAACTCGCCGGGGAGGTCGCGGCGGCCGGCGCCGCCGCCGACGCGGGCGCCGAAGCGGTTGCGCGCGGGGTGTTCGACGATGCCGACGTCGCCGACATCGCCACCGCCAAGATCCGCGTCGGCGAAGCGGCCACGACCGGCTCCGCGATCGCCCACCAGGTGCATGGCGCGATGGGCTTCACCTACGAGCATTCGCTGCATCATGCCACGCGCCGCCTGTGGTCGTGGCGCGACGAGTTCGGCAACGAGGCGCAATGGTCGATCCGCCTGGGCCATCTGGTCGCGCGCCGCGGCGCGGACGACCTGTGGCCGTTCGTCACCGGCGCATGACGCGGAACGCAGGGCGGGGGAGCGCGTGACCCGGGACACATGACCGGGGATCACTGACGGACAATGCCGCACCCGGGCCCGGGGGCGGCATTCTCTTTTCGGACCCTCTGCGCCACCGTCCCCGCGCCGTGCGCAGGCCTCCGCCTCGGGGCCGCCAGCGTCGACTGCCCCTCAGGCGCAGGCGTCAGACGTGACGGCCGTAGAGGAGGACGATGGGCTTGTAGGGCGAATCCGGCGCCTCGCTGCTGCGCGCGCGCAGCCCCACGCCCCCCAGCATGTTCAGCCACTCGGTGTAGAGCCCTTCCAGTACCGGCACGAACCAGGCATCCGGCGCGTTCTGGTACATGGGGACGATGGGATAGGCGCCGTGGACCACGCGCAGATAGCTGCCCGACTCCTCGATTTCGACCCACCCCCAGTCGATCTGCCACAGGACCCGGTTGATCTCCGCCACCATGTCGGCGAGGGACGTGCAGTCCGGCAATGGCAGCGCCCGCGCGACACGGGCGCCGACGCGGACGAGGAAATCGTCCGCCGCCGGGCCGTCCACCTGATCGTAGAACTCGGCGATCAACTCCGTCAGGAAGGCGCGCCACTGCTCGGCGCAGCTTCGCTGGCCGTAATAGTGAAGGCTCGACTGCACGTCGGTCATCGGTGCGTTCCCCCGGGCGTCCGGTCTCAGCGGCCGCCGCCGAGCGTGTGTCGCAGATAGATCATGCCGGTCGTCTCGAACCAGTCCGCCGCCAGATCCATGCTGGCCGCCGCACCGATCGATGTGTTCCGGTCGACCTCGTACTCGATCTGGCCGCGCAGGTTCAGGCCGATGCCCGTATCGCTGTCGGCGCCGTAGAAGGTGATGGCACCGGGATCGGTCCGCGCTCGGTCCTCGATAGCGCGCTGCGCCGGCCGATCGTGCGGGAAGACCGGCGTCGAGTCCTCCTTCCAGTCCTGAATGCCGATCGCGCCGCCGATCAGGTAGGTCACCCGGTCGTTCTTGGCGATGTACTCGGCCGGTACGGAGAAGGAGATGTAGTTCTGCGGACTGAAATATCCGCCATGACCCATCGTGAAGTAGCGAAGATTCTTGTCGTAGGTGAAATAGGTCAGGTTTGCTCCGACCTTGAGCTCTTCATTGCTGCGCTGAATGAACCGGTAGTAGGCACCCAGGTTCATTTCGAACAGGTCGTTCGTCTCGGTGTCTTCGCCGTGAAGCTTGTAGTAGGCGCCGTTGACATAGGCGCCGACCGCCCCGTCGTCGTAATTCAGTTCGACCCGGGCGCCACGCCGGGTGACGCCGCCCCAGGTCAGGTCCGAGGTGCGCGCGTCCTCGGCGCCGGCATAGGACAGAAGGCTGTCCGTGACCGCCCGCTGTTCGAGGGTGAACTTCACGCCGACATTCTGGTCGAGCATGGGCGCCCAGGAGACGCCGCCGACCGGACTGATGAGGTTGAACCCGAGCGGCGTCACGCCGAGATCGACCGAGAAGGCGTCGATCGCATAGGCGAGATTCACGCCGACGCCGGCCGCATCCTGCTTGCCCGGATCGAGGTTCGGCAGCAGGGGGTTGAGCCCGAAGCGCGGCAGGTCGCTGCCGCTGATGTTCCCGGCGTTCAGGTAGGTCGGCGTCAGCGTCGCGGTGATCTTCCCGGCCCCCGGACTGAACGCTGCCTTGAGCGGCGTCTGGACTTCGGTCAGCCGGTCGAGGCCGCCGTCCCCGTCACGGCCACGGAAGCGGAAGCCGCCCTCGAAGGAGGGCCCCGTCTCGCGCCGGATCTGGGCGAGGCTCGTCTGGATGTCCGTCATCAGGTTGTCCGGCTGGCGCTGGACGCGCGAGGCCGGGTCGATGAAGGGCGGGACATAGCCCCCGACCGGCGCCGGATAGGTCGCGGAAGGATAGGCGGCCGGCATGGGCGCCGCGGCAGGCGCGGCATACTGGCCGGTCGGCGGCACATAGGGGACGTAGGCGGGCGACGCCGACACGCGCGGCTGGAGATAGGGCGGCGTATAGGCGTCCGCGGGGGCGGAGCCGGCGCGGCCGCCCGGGGTGGGCGGCGGCGGCGGCAGCACATAGGCGAGATCGGCGCGCGGATCGGCGGACGCGATCTGGACCGTCTCGCTCGCCGCGGGCGCGCGGCTGGCCAGTCCCGGCGTCACCCCGGCCATCATCTGCGGCGAGGTGGCCGCGACCTGCGGCCCGCCGAACGGATTTGCATCGCTCCGGCCGGCGGGCCGGAACGGATTGGGGTTGGTGGCCGCCGGCGTGGCCGGCCCCGTACCGAGATTGCGGAACGGATTGTTGGGAAGCGGCGTACGTCCCGCCGGCGAGGCCATGGAGGTGGTCGCCGCGGCGATTTCCAGCTCCCGCAGGGCGCGCGCCGTCTCCAGGGCGCGGCGCGCCGTCGCCATGTCGCCCTGCGACCGCGCCACTTCGCCGACGAGATAATAGAGGCGCGGTTCGCGCGGGTAGGATTCGAGCGCGCGGTCGAGCAGGGCCGTCGCGTACTGATGGTCGCGGCCGGTGATCGCCGCGCCGACGGCACCTCGGATCACGTTGAGGTCGGTCGGATTCTGCTCCAGGGCCGCGGTGTAGACCGAGCGCGCCTCCGCGCCATAGCCGGCCGATGCGTAGACCCGGCCCAGCGCGAGCAGGAGGTTCACATTGTCGGGGCTCTGGGCGAGGTGCGGATAGAGGATGTCGTAGGCGTCGGCATAGGCGCCCGCCTCCCGGGCGCGATCCGCCTGCATCACCGCGAGGTCGCCCGCCTTCTCGGCCAGTTCCCGGCGCTCGCGAACGTTCAGGGCGGCGTTCTGCTCCAGCGACCGGACCCACGCGGCCGCCTCCGCCTCCTGGCCGGCCTTGAGCAGCACGTTGACGTACTGCAGCTGCGTCTCGGGGCGCGCGTTGGCGCCGGAGACGTGCGGACGGAGGATCGACAGCGCGCGGCGCGTATCGCCCACATCGGCCATCGCGCTCGCCACCATCGCCGTCTTCTCCGGCGTCTGCGGCGGCAGGCGGTAGAGTTCGTCGAGGATCCGGTGCGCCTCGCGCGGCATCCCGGCCTCGGCGAAGGCCTTCGCCCGGTTGATCTGCGCCTTCATGTAGGCACGGTAGCGCAGGTCGCGCATGGCCGATGTCTGCGAGGGCCCGGCGACGCGGTCGAGCGCATAGATCGCGTCGGTCGACATGTCCTGTTCGTCGAACCAGATGGCGGCCGCGTGCAGAGCCGCCGGGGCCGCGCCCGGCGCGTCGACCATCGACTGGACCATCTCGCGGGCCTGGCCGCGCTCGCCCTGCCGCGCGAGGAACCGCGCGAAGTCGAGGCGGACCCAGGGGTTGGACGGGTCCGACACGACCGCATCCTGGTAGATCCGGAACGCGGAGTCGCTCTCCCCGGCGAGTTCGAACTGGCGCGCGCGCATCCGCAGCACTTCCGCGCGGCCTTCCTGCCCGAGCGCCGCACCTGCCCCGCTGGCCGCCGCCTGGTCGATGCGCGACGACAGGGCGAGCGCCGCATCCGTGCGGTTCTGCGCGACATAGAGGTTGAACAGGCCGCTCATGGCCTGGACGTCGTTCGGATCGCGCTGCAGGACCGCCTGATACTCGCGCTCGGCGGCGTCCTCCCGGCCCTGCCGGATCAGCACGTCGGCCAGGGTCCGCCGTGCCTCGTTCGCGTCGCGAACATTGCTGCGCGCGAGCGTCGTCAGACGCCGCTCCGCCTCGTCCAGGCGGCCGGCGAGCATGTCGGCCTCGGCCTGCTCCATACCGGCCCAGAACCGGGCGCTCTCATAGGCCGCGCCATAGCGCTGGCGCGTGGCGGCCGAACGGCCGACCGCCCGGCCCAGCAGGTCGGCCGCCTCGCCGAATCGCTCCTGGCGCAGCCGCACGATGCCGAGCCCAGCCCGCGCCTCGGCATCGTTGCGGTTGAGGCGCAGCGCTTCCTGGAAACGCGCTTCCGCGGCTTGGAGTTCGCCCTGGTTGAGTTGTTCGAAGCCCTGCATGCGGCGCTGGACTCCGGGCGGCGGCCCGGACGGCGCGGCGACCCTCGCCGTGCGGCTGCCGATGCTGTCGAGGCGCGCCCGCACGTCGCGGTCGTTGGGGAAACGGCCGAGATAGGCCTGGTAGAGGGCACGGTCCCGGTTGTCGAGCGACAGCCACAGGACCGCCTGCCGCCATGCCGCCGCGGCGTCGGTGCCGACGGCCGGATCGCCCGACAGTTCCTGCAGCCGGCGGATGCCTTCGCGGCGCGTCGAATCCCGGTAGGTCAGGGTCCGGGCCAGCGCCAAGCGAGCTCTCGGATCGCCGGTCGTCCGGATGATCTCCTCCAACCCCTGGCGCGCGCGATCGAAGCCGCCGGGCGTTCCGGCCAGCGTCTGGTAGTATTCGAGCGCATAGGGGCCGGTGGGGTCGCCGCGGAAGGCCTGCTCGTACTGGCGGGCCGCCCGATCGTACTGCCCCGTCTGCGCCAGCTGCCGGGCCTGGTCCACCTCGGCCGGGCTGACCTGCCCGCGGCGGACCGCCTGCTCCAGCTGCGTGATCTGCGTGCTCGCCTGGGGGTGGGCGGTGCGAAGCCGTGCCAGAAGCTGGCGGGCGCCTTCGATGTCGCCCTGCTCCGCCCGCAGCATGCCCAGTTCCAGAAGGCCCTGGCGGTGGTTGGGATTGCTCCGCAGCAGCCGCTCGAAGGCCTCGATGGCGAGATCGGCCCGGTTGCGGTTCTTCCAGTAGCGCCCACGCTCCAGGAGGACCTGCTCGGCCGAGCCCGTAGCGGCGGGAGCGCCGTCGCCGGCGTCGGCGTCGGCGGGGGCCGGCGCCGCCGGCTGCTGGCCGGTCGGCGCCACCTGGACCGCCTGAGGCGCCGGCGCCTGGGCGATACTGGTCCAGGCGCTGCCGGGGGCCGGTGCCTGGGCGACGCTCGTCCAGTTGCCGGCGCGGCTTGCCGCCTCGGCGATCACGGTGCCGGACGCCGCCGGAGGCGGCCGATCCACCTTCGTCCACTGGCCCGCGAGCGCAGCACCGGGGATCGCCGCCGTGCTCAGCAGCAGTCCCATTCCGAAACCGACACGCACACTCATTGCGGTCTCCTCCCTACTACCGGTGCCCGTCAGGCCGTCCGTCGACGTACGCGGATCGAGGCGAGCTTGCGCAGCAGCGAGAACAGAAGCCATGCGATCAGGATGACGCCGAGAGCCAGCAAGGCCACGAGGAGCAGCGGCTTGTCGGCGAAGTACCAGCGGATCTTCGTCGTGATCGGCAGATCCTCGGTCTCGCGCGTGTACTGCTCACCGACCCGGAAGCTGTTGATCTCGTTGCCCTTTAGGACGACGAGATCGCCCTGCACGGAAGGTGCCAGCTCGGCCGAGCGTGCCGCCGTCGTCATCCGCACGACGCCGGCCGGCGACTGCGCCGTCGCCGCCACCACCGTGCGACCGCTGCGCAGCGGCGATTCGAAGCTCACCAGGCTGGCCATGTCCTCGCCGCTGGTGGTCAGCAGCTCGTCCGCGAGGCGGCGCTCCTGTTCGCCTCTGGTCGAACCGCCGACGATCGCTTCGAACCGGCTGGAGGTCGAGGCCACGCGGACGCGCAGGCGTCCCTGGTCGACGCGGAACGGGCTCGCCGCCGCCCACTCGCCGATGAGCGGCTGGCTCTCGTAGGTGCCGATGAGCAGCAGATCGCGGTCCGCGACCTGCTCCACCTGACCCGGCGCCACGACCATGTGCCGGGTGCCGGGATAGCCGGTCGCATCGCCCATCAGACCCATCAGGTTCAGATAGGCCTCGATCTCGTGGGCGGCCGGCCGCTGCGGCAGGACCACGGCGGTCTCCGACAGGTCGGCCATGCGCGTGAACGGGTAGCCGGAGTTCACGAAGAAGGAGAGGTTCGGCAGCGGCGCGTACCGGATCGTGTTCGAGAAGTCGATCGTCGTGTCCGGGTCGATCGCCGTCAGGATGTTCTCGGGCGGCTGGCCTTCGCAGTAGCCCGGGATGAACGGCTTGAGGTCGTAGTAGTACTGGAGCTGGTTACGGCCGGAGATCAGGTAGGGCGGGATGTTCACCACGCCCTCGTTGACCGTGAAGTTCACTCCGGTCACCGCGTCCCGGATGGTCTCCAGGGTGCGGTTGTCCTCGAGCGGCAGGCTCTTCAGGTAGAAGTCGTTGATGAGCACGTCGAGCCGCGAGTCGCGCCAGTTGATCCACTGGGCGGACGGATAGCGGTAACGCACCCGTAATGGGATCCCCGCCTCCCGCCAGGCGAAGAAGCCGGGCGCGGTCTGGAAGTTGACGGTCAGCAGGCCGGGAAACACGCCGCGGCCCATGAGTTCGGTCGGCTCGGCGATCAGTTCGCCCATCCGCACGGCCCGGTTGGTCGGCAGCCATGCGGGCGCGTCGAAGGCTTGCCGCGCCGGCATCTGGGGCTCGCCGACGACGGCAGTCGGACCCGACAGGCCGGCTGCCCCCAGCGCCAGCGTCCGGGCGGCGGCCTGCAGTTCCTCGTCGTTCCGCCCTATCACGAGCAGCAGGCGGCTGAGTTCGTTGTAGGGGTTGGCCACGACCGCCAGCGTCGGCCCCTGAACCTGGGGCAGCGAGAGCCCCGAGGGCCGCGATTCGCCGGTGGCGAAGATGACCGCGTTGGTCTGAGGCACGTCGCCGAAGCTGACCGGGAAGCGTGCGCCGCGATAGGAGGCGAGGTCGCCGAAATAGCCGGCCACGCTGCCCGCCGCCTGCAGCAGCGTCTGGCTGGGATTGGCCGGCAGCACGAACGGCAGGGCGAGCGGGTTCAGGTCGCGCCGGTCGAAGAACGGCAGCGGCAGCAGCGACAGGTCCGGCCGCAGCGGCAGGCGCTCCTTGACCATCTCGATCGAGGTCGTGTCGCTGACCCGTGCCCAGAGAGTGCTGTGATAGGGGTCTTCGCAGCCCAGCGTGTAGTGGCCGATGAACTTGAACAGGACCTCGTTGTCCTCGCGGAACAGGACGGGGTTGGCCGGCAGCTGGACGGTTCGGCTCTCCGAGAGCTCCTTCACCAGCTGGATCGAGCCGATCAACTCCTGGTTGATGAACACGTGCAGATGGCTGAGTTCGGGGATGAGTGCCGGGGAATAGGCGAGGTTCAGGTTCACCTGAGCCGCAGTCACCACCTCGTCGCGACGGACGGCGAACTTCCGCCCGGCATCGTCGTCGACGCCGCGCAGGAGGATCGGCGCCTGCTCGCCAAGATCGCGCAGGGTCACGGTGTCCGAACGCGCACCGGCCGAGTCCGGGATCGACAGCGGCACGAGAGCGTCGGCCGCCGCGGTGCCGCGCCTCAGGACGTGTCCGGCCGCGGGGTCCGGAAGGTAGATGCTCGTACCGCCGGCCGGGCGCGACTCGATGCGGGGCAACGCGAACCCGCGCGCACTGCGGTCGGGCTCGGTCGCGCTCGGGCGCGGCTGGCCGGGCACGCCGTTGTGGCCGGGCACGCCCTCGGACCCGTCGAGCGCGACGGGCGAGTTCGCCCGTTCGTGCGCGAGCTGGGCCGGCGTCGGCTCATGATCCTGGCGAACGACCGGTCCGGGCCGCGGCGAGGGCGTGGGCGCCGCCGTGGTCGGCGGCATCTGGCGCTGCGCGGCCTGGCCGGTCGGCGAGCCCTGCGTCTGGGTCTGCGCATTGGCGATGCCCGGCGCCGCCGCGAGGCCGAGGGCCAGCGCGCCGAGGGCGAGCATCGCGGGCGCCGATCCGCGCCGGCGCCGGCTGAAGAAGGAGCGGCGTCGTCCCGCCGGCGCCTCGGCGCGGCGTTGCGCGTCGCGCCGGACCACGGGTCCGACCCGGCGACCGTAGAAGGCGCCCAGAATGGTGGTGACGATC
>JBKBLL010000085.1:0-14372 GCA_046296375.1 Alphaproteobacteria bacterium
CGCATCGTCCATGGTCACCACCAGATCGTCCCGGCGGTCCACGCCGGGCCGCCAGGCATGCGTCGACGCATCCTGATGCAGCATCATGCCGACCATCGGCCGGCGCGGCCGCTTCTTGCGATGCGCCGAGCGCTTCGGCGCAGGCCGCACCAGTCCCGCGCGGTGCAGGTGCACCTTGGTCACCGTGTAGCCCAGCTTGTAGTTGTGCCGCTTCACCAGCTGCTCATGGAAATGCTTCACCGTGAAATCCGCGTAGCTCCCCCGGTACAGGTCCAGCATCCGCGCGATCTCGCTCGCGCTGGCACGACGATCGGACGGCCGCCCCAGACGCCGATCCGCCAGACCCGAAGGTCCTTCGTCGCGCAGACGGTCGCGCCATCGCCGAAAAGACCGCTCGCTGATCCCCAGAACCTCCGCCGCTTCATGCTGGCTCAACTCGCCTCGCTCATGACGATCCAGCAGCGCCTCGAAACGCATCCGTCGTACCCCCTCGTCGATCCGTGTCCGGTCCATCCCCGCCCCCTCTTCGGAACGGTTCTAAAACCGGACACATCACGAGCTACATACTCCGGACACTTCACGAGCTAGCCACACCGCTCTGGACTCGCATGCCACAACTGCGGCAGACTGTGCATAACCTCGCCGCGCTGGATCATGTCCCTGCCGGGATTTGCGGATTGCACGCGTCATTGCGGCAGGTTATGTGCATCGCCGGTCGCCGGACTCAGGGTAGTACCCACGGCGGACGGTCGGGCGGCGGTTGCCTTTTCGGGTGAGTCGAATGGTCCGGGTATACGAGATCGAGTGTGACGCCCGGCTTCTCCAAGCTGTTTTCATGGACGACGGAAAGATATGAACTGGTCTCGCGATACCGATGGCCGGCGCCGCCGGCGCACCCGTGAGAGTTGGGACGATTCGCCCCCGGACATGGGCTTCCCGCCGCGCGCCGTTGCACGTGAGCCCTCCTTCAGCCAGGCCCCGCGCCCGCCGCGCGCCCCCGGCGGCGACGCGCCCGCGGTCGACCGTGCCGGCGTGACGGCGACGGTCAAGTGGTTCAACGGCCAGAAGGGCTTCGGCTTCGTCACCCTGGCCGAGGGTGGACCCGACGCATTCCTGCACGTCTCCGCCCTGCAGCGCGCCGGCTTGTCCGAGGTGCCGGAGGGCACGACGCTGACCTGTGACATCGGACGCGGCCAGCGCGGACCGCAGGTCGTCGCGGTGCACGAGGTAGACGCCTCGACCGCCGTTCAGGCCGAACGCCCGCGGCGCGATTTCGGCAACCGCGATGCCGGGTATGGCGACCAGGAGGTGCCGACCGGCCCGCTCGAGGGCACGGTGAAGTGGTTCAATGCCGAGAAGGGCTTCGGCTTCATCACGCCGGACGGCGGCGGCAAGGACGTGTTCGTCCACATCAAGGCGGTACAGCGCGCCGGTCTCGATACACTGGAGGCGGGCGACCGCGTCAGCGTCACGACCCAGGCGGGCCGCAAGGGGCCCGAGGTCGCGTCGATCACGGTCATCTGAGCGTCACGCTCCGATGCACTGGGCAAACCAGCGCGAGCGCTATCGCGCGGTTCTGGCGGGTGGGGAGTGCGTGCATCCGGGATCGGTGTTCGACCCGATCTCGGCACGCATCGCCGAGGACCTGGGCTTCGAAGTCGGCATGTTCGCCGGCTCGGTCGCATCGCTCACCGTCCTCGGCGCGCCCGATCTGATCGTTCTCACCCTGTCCGAGTTCGCAGCGCAGGCGCAGCGCATCTGCCGGGCCGGACGGCTGCCCCTCATGGTCGACGCCGACCATGGCTACGGCAATGCGCTCAACGTCATGCGCACCGTACAGGAGCTGGAGACGGCCGGGGTCGCGGCCCTCACCATCGAAGACACGGACCTGCCGCAGTCCTTCGGCACGGTCGGCAAAACCCGCCTGCTGCCTCTGGACGAGGGTGTCGGCAAGATGCGGGCCGCGCTCGCGGCGCGGCAGGATCCCACCCTGACCATCATCGGACGGACCAGCGCGCCGGCCGTCGCCGGCCTGGACGAGACGATCGCCCGGGCGCGGGCGTACGAGGCCGCAGGCGTCGACGCGCTGTTCTTCGTCGGCATGACCAGCCGCGCCGAGATCGAGGCGGTGCGGGACGCGGTGACGCTGCCCCTGATGCTCGGCACGGCGACCGGCGAACTGCGCGACCGCGCCTGGCTCGGGGGCAACCGCGTGCGCGTGTGCCTGGTCGGGCACCAGCCGATCATGGCGGCGATCAAGACGGTGCACGACACGCTGAAGGCGATCCGCGACGGGGCGAGCCCCGATACCCTGCCGGGCCTGCCGTCGAAGGAACTGGTCGACCGGGTGACGCGCGACGCCGATTATCGCCGCTGGATGGGCGAGTATCTGGGCGGCGGTTGACGCCCCCGCCGGCTGACGGGATCGGTCCGGCCGCCGGCTCCAGCCGCGCGGCCGGGCCGTTGCCGGCGGTACAGAGCCGATGGAGCCGCTCGAACGCGCCCGCGTCCTGAAGGACCGCGAGGCGCTCCTGGGCGTCGAGAGCAGCCGGCCCCGCGTCCCGCACCTTCGTCTCGAAGACCGCGAACCGCTCCGGCTCGACCGGCGCCTCCTCGCCATAGGCCCGCACCAGCCCGGCATGGATCGCCGCCAGGCGACCATCGACGACGGCATGCGCGAAGTCCACCGGCGTTTCCGGCCGGGCCTCGCGCCGCGCGAGAATTTCCGCGAGGCGCGCCAGTTCCGCGGGCGGCCCGCCTTCTTCCTCGGTCAGCAGCAGCCCCGCCCGACGGAGGCCCGCGCCCAGGCGCGCACTGCTCGACACGAGCGTCAGCGGGATCGACAGCACCAGGCCCGCCAGGATGGGCACGGTCCACCAGAACACCTGGGGAGCGAGGGCCAGGACGCCTGCGGCGGCGGCGAGCCCGGTCGCGGTATGCAGCCAGTGGGTGCGCACCGCCTCGCCCAGGGCCGTTCCGGCCGCACCGCGGCGTTGGGTCCCCCAGCCGACGCTGCCGCCGATCAGGACGGACAGCACGAAGCCGGCGTGGAACATCATCATCACCGGCGCCAGGAGGGCCGAATAGATGCTCTCCGTCACCACGCTCACGGTCAGACGCAGCCCGCCCCCCTGGGCCCGGCGCCGCTGTCCGTCGGTGAGGACGAGCAGCAGGCCGAGCAGCTTCGGCAGGAACAGCACGCAGAGGGTGAAGGTGAGCAGCGCGATCGCCTCGTGCTCGACCGAAACCGGCCAGACCGGCTGCGGCGACTCGCCCTGGAAATAGACGGGCTCCGTGAAGCTGCGGCGCACGATCTCGAACCCGCCGATCAGCAGGAAGGTCGCCCATGCCAGGGACGAGGCATAGGCCATGACGCCCGTACCGAAATAGTAGCGGCTGGAGGGGTGCAGGAACCGCGCGAACAGCAGGCGGAAGTGCTGAAGATTGCCCTGGCACCAGCGGCGGTCGCGTTTGGCGAAGTCGATGATCGTCGGCGGCGTCTCTTCCCAGCTGCCGTCCAGATCGTCGGCCAGACGCAGTTCCCAGCCTGCCCGCCGCATCAGGGCGGCCTCGACGAAATCATGGCTCAGAATTTCGCCGCCGAGCGGCGCCTTGCCCGGAAGGTGGGGCAGGTCGCAGTTCTCGGTGAAGGCGCGTACGCGGATGATGGCGTTGTGACCCCAGAAATTGCCGTCGCCCGCCGCCAGCCAGGCGAGACCGGCGGACGAAAGCGGGCCGTAGACGCTCGCCGCGAACTCCTGCAGCCGGGCGAACAGCGTCTCGCCACGAGCCGGCTTGGGCGGCACCTGGATCAGGCCGACGCCGGGTGCGGCATCCATCCGGCGTACAAGCTCGATCAGGGTCGATGCGGACATGATGCTGTCCGCATCGAACACGATCATGTAGCCGTAGCGCGACCCCCAGCGCTCTAGGAAGTCCTTGATGTTCCCGCTCTTGCGTCCGACGTTGCGCAGCCGTCGGCGATAGAAGACCCGCGCCCGCGGCCCGTCTGCGGCGCGCAGGGCGGCCCATTCCGCCTCTTCGCGCAGCCAGAGGTCGCCGTCCCGGGTGTCGCTCAGGACGAAGACGTCGAAGGCGTCGCCCTGGCCGGCGGCGTCGAGCGCCTCGAGCATGGAGCGGATGCCGGAGAAGACCCGGACCGCATCCTCGTTATAGACGGGGATCGTGATGGCGGCGCGCGAGACGAGTGGGCCGCGGCCGCGGCGCCGCGCGGGCGGCGAAGCTGCCGCCCCCCGGCCGAGGTGGGTTCGGATACGGCGCGCGACGACGACGCAGAAGCCGGCCACCGCCAGCCACAGGCCGTGGACAAGCCACAGGGTGAGGATCGCGTGAAGCGCGATCAGGCCCGCATCGGTCCACTGGAACCCGTCGGCCAGTACGATGTGGCCGAACGCGACGATGAAGGCCGCCGCCGTACCAACGGTCAGGAGGGCGAACAGGTCGCGGCGCGACACCATCGGACAGGCCCTCTTTGTGCCGGCGCGTCAGGCGTGGCCGAGCGCGCCCTCGACGACGCTCTCGGCGGCCTCGTCGGAGGTTCCGGCGGCTCGCAGGCGTGCGGACAGGCCGAGCGACACATACTCGAAGCGCTGCGGCGCCATCCGCGCCGGCCGCTCCTCGGGCAGCGCCGTCCGGCAGAGCCAGGCGGTCCACCGGTCGCCGTCGGGCGGCGGCGGCGCGCCGGCTGCGTCTAGGCCCCGCGTGTCGCCGGGAACGTCGATCGCGTCCCCCCCGTCGTCCCCATCGATTTCGTCCAGAGCGACAGAACGCGACATCTTCATCCTTCCGTCCCAAAAATCCCGACACACGCCGAAGCGAACCGGCCGGCTCCCGTTCCCACCGCCCCCGGGGGTGCGACATCCGGTCACGGAGGGGGCCACTGATAGCTCCAGGTCTCCGTGAGCACGTCCTGGCCCTGACGCAGAAAGGCGCGCAGATCGACGGCGCGTCCATCCTCCGGAACGAAGTCGAAGAACGCGCGCCAGCCGCCCGTAACCATATTCTTCTGTGTGGTGCGAGTGCTGATCTGGCCCCGGGGCGTCGAAACTACAAGCTCGACCTCTATGCCGGCCTTCAGGTCGCCGAGGCGTCCGCCGCCGAAATCGAGGATGAAACGCCGGCCGGATCCGCCGGCCGGCGTCGGGGTAGTCCGCGTCGCCAGGACGCGGCCACCCGGCGGATGGTTCGGCATCCGCTTGGCGAACAGCATCCGGTAGCTGAGGTCCAGCCGCGCCTCCGCCCGCGCCGGTTCGGCGGGCACCCACAACGCGACGATGTTGTCGTATTTCTCGAGTTCGGTCGGAATCTCGATCAATTCTACCCGGCCGGGCCCCCAATCGTTCAGCGGCTCGATCCAGCACGACGGCCGCAGATGGTAGAGCGCCTCCAGGTCTTCGTAGTTCCGAAAATCGCGGTCGCGCTGCATCAGCCCGAAGCCGCGCAGCGCCTCGACATGATAGGCGCTGACGCGCAGCTTGCGCGGATTGCCGAGCGGTCGCCAGATCCATTCGCCGGTCCCGAGATGCAGGAGCAGGCCGTCGGAATCGTGGACTTCGGGACGGAAGTCGTCGAAACGGCGGACATTCTCCTCGCCATAGAGGAACATGCTGGTCAGCGGGGCCAGCCCGAGCTTGGCGACGTCCTGGCGCAGAGCGAGATGCGCCGTCACCGCGACATCGGTCGGATCGCCCGGCGTCACGTCGAACCGGTAGGCCCCCACGGCGCTGCGGCTGTCGAGCAGCCCGTAGATGCGGATGCTGGTCGCATCGAGTGCCGGCCGCTCGATCCAGAACTCGCGAAAGGCGGGAAACTCCTCGCCGGAGGGCAGTGCCGTGTCGATCGCGAGGCCGCGCGCCGAAAGGCCGTAGATCTGCCCCTTGCCGACCGCGCGGAAGTAGCTGGAGCCCAGGAAAGCGATGACCTCGTCGAAATAGGTGGGCGTGTTCATCGGCGCATGGACGCGCAGGCCGGCATAACCCAGGTCCGCCGGCAGGATGCCGAGATCGCTCCGCCCGTAGTTGAAGTGCTCGGTCTGGAACGCCAGCCGCCGCGCCAGGCCGCCCTCCAGGATGTTGATCGCCACGGGCGTCTTGTAGATGAAGCCGAGATGGAACAGCTGCACCTGGAAGGGCAGGTTCTGTTCGCGCCAGATCGCACGATCGTTTCGGAAACGAATACCGCGGAAGCGGTCGTAATCGAGTTCCGCCAGCGCCCTCGGCAGCGTTTCGGAAGGCCGATGGAAATCGCCGGCGGCCATCGCGTCGACCCGCTCGACCAGCGCGTCCCAACTAAACGGAACGGCCGTCTCGGCCGACGCCTGCCGAATCACCCAGCCCGCCGGGGACAGGACGGCAGACCCGGCCACGGCCGCGGTAGCGCGCGCGGCGAACTGCCTGCGTGTCAGCATCTCGTCGATAGGTCCCCTCTGCCCGGTACGGCCCAGGAACGAACGAATTACGCTCGGGTTCGCCCGCTCCCCCCGGATCTGGACCGACGGCGGACTCTGCGCCGAAAGACGCGCTGGTTCAACAGGTTCCGGGACTAGGCCATGCCGAAGGCGAGGAGGCCGGTCTCGACGTCGAGCCGTTCCACCAGCGCCCGCCCGACAAGGTTGCGCAGGGTCTCCGTCGTACCGCCGCCGAGGCTGCCGTAGCGGACGCCGCGATAATTGCGCGCCACGGCGAACTCGTTGGTGAATCCGTAGCCGCCGTGAACCTGCACGCCGTCGCTGCAGATCCGGATGGTGGCCTCGTTGACGAAGATCTTGGCCGCCGCCGCCAGGGTCGGGTCCGGGAACGGATCGGCCGTCGCCGCCGCGCGGTAGAGCAGGCTGCGGCACGCCTCGATCTGGACGAACATGTCGGCCAGCTTCCAGCGCATCCCCTGGAAATCGGCAACCGGCCCACCGAAAGCCTTGCGGTCGCGCGCATAGCGCACCGACTCCTCCAGCGAGGACTCGGCCAGACCCAGGCAGATCGCCGGGTTGAGGCAGCGCTGGACGTTGAAGGCGTTCATCAGCTTCTTCAGTGAATCACCCCGCAGAACGAGGTTCTCGAGCGGCACCTCGACCGCCTCGAGGCGCAGGTCGGACAGGTACTCCCCGCCCATCGTCTGGTATTTCGGCTCGGCGATCAGGCCCGGCGTGCCACGTTCGACCAGGACGCAGCCGATGCCCTTGCTGCCCGGGACGCCGTCGACGCGCGTGAAGACGATGAAGAGATGGGCCTCGGCCGCACGGCTGATCAGCGTCTTGGCGCCGCGGATGACGACGCTGCCGTCGCGGATCTCGGCGTTGGTCCGCATGTTGGGCAGATCCGTGCCGGCATCGGGCTCGGTCATGCAGATCGACAGGATGCACTCGCCGGACGCGATGCGCGGCAGCCACTTCCGCTTGAGGCTTTCCGGCGCGAAGGCCGCGACGATGCGCGTCTGGACGCCGACCTCGCCCAGGGCCGCCATGCCGGTGACGTAGCAGCCCTTCGAGATCTCCTCCAGCGCCAGCGCCGTGTCGAGAACGCTCGCACCGGATCCGCCATACTCCTCCGGCACCGCCATGCCGAGCACGCCGATCTCGGCGAGCTTCTCCATGTTCGGATAGGGAAAGCTTCCGTCCTGCCAGCGCTGTGCGGTGGGCGCGATCAGGGTACGTCGGACGCGCGCGACGGAGTCCAGCATCTGCCGCTGCTCTTCCGTCAGTTCGAACGCGATCGCCATCCTTCCTCCCGAGCTTCGTCCTGCGTTTCGGGCGAGGATATACCCGACGGCGATGACCGGCCATCGCCTCCCGGCGGGGCCATCGCCTCCCGGCGAGGATCCCCGCCTGGGCGGGGCCGGCGGCGCGCGCCGTCGGCGTCAGGCGCTCCAGCGCGTCACCAGGGTGTCGACGTCGGGCCGCGGCCGCTCGGCCGGGCGCTCCGTCGGCGTCCCGATATGGATGAAGCCCGCGATGCGCTCCTCGGGCCCTAGACCGAGGACCGCGCGCGCATCCGCGTCCGCGGCGGCCCAGCCGGTCAGCCAGTTGGCGCCGTAGCCCATGGCGTTGGCGGCCACAACCAGCGTCATGCAGACCGCCCCGACGCACAGATGCTGCTCCCATTCGGGAATCTTCGGCGACGGGGCCGAGCGGTCGACGACCGCGACCACGAGAGGCGCACGCGACAGGGCGGTCGCGATCTTGCGGCGCATCGCCTCGGGGGCTTCCGGATCCTTGGTGACATAGAGGGCGGCCAGCCGCTCCCCGGCCCGTTCGCGCGACGCCCCCTCGAACAGGAGAAAGCGCCAGGGCACCATCCGCCCATGATCGGGCACGCGCGACGCCACCGTCAGAAGCCGTTGCAGTTCCTCGCCCCGCGGTACCGGCTCCACCAGGCTCACGGGCGGGACCGACCGGCGGGTTTCCAGCAGGTCGAACAGTCTCGTGTCGGCCACGGGCGCGAAGACGGCTGTATCGGGCATCGGCCCTTCCTCCTCCATCATGGACGTCTACGCCATAGCGTGCCCGCCGCCCCCCGGGCAAGGCGAAGCAGGTGGCATCGTCCTCAGGACGCCCCCTCGAACGGATCGCGCGGCGCGATGCGCGGCTCGAAGCCGAAGGCGCCGAACGTCTCGGCGAGATGCGGCGGCAATGGTGCCTCGACGAACAGGGAGCCCGAACCCGATGGGTGCGGCAGGGCGATGCTGCGCGCATGCAGATGGACCGTGCGGGCGAGATCGATCCCGTGGAGGTGCGCCTCCGCGCCCGCATATTTGCCGTCGCCGAGGATCGGCGTCCCGATCGCCGCCATGTGCGCGCGCAACTGGTGCGTACGGCCGGTCCTAGGCCAGAGCGCCACCCAGGCGAGGCGCTTCCCGGCCGTCTCCAGTACCGTGAACAGCGTTATCGCCGACCGGCCCTCCTCCGGGTCGGGGCTCATCTTCTCGTAGCCGCGGCCGCCCGTCTTGGCGAGCGGCAGGTCGATCCGGCCCTGGCGCGGATTGGGTACGCCGACGGTGATCGCCCAATAGACCTTGCGCGCGTCGCGGCCCCGAAAGGCGCGGCCGAGCCGGTCGGCGGCACGGGCCGAACGGGCCAGAAGCATGACGCCGCTGGTGTCGCGGTCGAGGCGATGGACGAGCCGCGGCCGTTCCGTTGCATCGAATTGCAGCACGTCGAGCATGCCGTCCAGATGTCGGTCCGTGCCGGTCCCGCCCTGCACGGCGAGCCCCGCCGGCTTGTCGATCGCGATCACGTCCGCGTCCATGTGCAGGATGCGGCCGCGCAGTTCCTCGGCCTCGGCCGCACTGACCGCATGGGCCCGCGCGACCGTCGGGCGTGGCGGCGGCTCGGCGCCGAACGGCGGCACGCGCACGGCCTGGCCGGCCTGGAGGCGCTCGCCGGCCTTGGCGCGACGCCCGTCGATGCGGACCTGACCGGTGCGGAGCAGCTTCTCCAGCCTGACGTGCGACAGATCGGGGAAGCGGCGGCGGAACCAGCGGTCGAGACGCAGGTCCGCCTCGTCCGTCGCGACCGTCAGATGCTGTACGCCGGTCATTCCATTCGGCTCCTGTGCCCGCTGCCGGAAGCGACGGGTCTGCGGCGGGTCATTCGTGAGGCTCCTCGGCCGTGCCGGCCTTGCGGGCCCGCACCTCGTCCCAATGGCGCACGCGACGGCCGATCTCCGCCTCGTGACCGCGTGGCGTGGGCCGGTAGAAGCGGCGGCGCGGCATTCCGTCCGGGAAATAGTTCTGACCCGAAAAGGCGCCCTCGGCGTCGTGATCGTAGGCATAGCCGGCCGCGTAGCCGAGATCCTTCATCAGGCGCGTCGGCGCGTTCAGTATGTGTTTCGGCGGCATCAGCGATCCCGTCTCCTTCGCCGCCGAACGGGCGGCGCCATAGGCACGGTAGACGGCGTTCGACTTCGGCGCGGTGGCGAGTTGCACGACCACCTGCGCCAGCGCGAGTTCGCCCTCGGGCGATCCCAGCCGCTCGTAGGTTTCCCACCCGGCGACGGCATGCGGCAGTGCCGAGGGATCGGCCATCCCGACATCCTCGACAGCGAAACGCACGAGCCGCCGCGCGACATAGCGGGGATCCTCGCCGCCGTCGAGCATCCGCGCGAACCAGTACAGGGCCGCATCCGGATCGGAGCCGCGCATCGACTTGTGCAGCGCGCTGATGAGGTTGTAGTGGCCCTCCTGGCTCTTGTCGTAGAGCGGCGCCCGCCGCTGCACGGCCGCCGCCAGCTGCGCCGTGTCCAGCGGCTCGCCGCGCAGCCGGGCCAGTTCCTCGACCAGGTTGAGGAGATAACGGCCGTCGCCGTCGGCGAGCGCCTTCAGGGCGCCGCGTGCGTCGGGCTGGAGCGGCAGCGGGTGGCCGATCGCCGTCTCCGCCCGGCGCAGCAGTTCCTCCAGGGCCGCGTCGCCCAGGCGGTTCAGAACCAGAACCTGGCAGCGCGACAGCAGCGCCGCGTTCAGTTCGAAGGACGGGTTCTCGGTCGTCGCGCCGACGAGAACCACGGTCCCGTCCTCGACATAGGGCAGGAAGCCGTCCTGCTGCGCCCGATTGAACCGATGGATCTCGTCGACGAACAGCAGCGTGCCCCGCCCCGTCTCGCGCCGACGCCGCGCCGCGTCGAACACGCGCCGCAGATCGGCCACGCCGGAGAACACGGCGGATAGCGGCTCGAAATGCAGGTTCGTGCGGCTGGCGAGCAGGCGCGCGATCGTGGTCTTGCCGCAGCCGGGAGGGCCCCAGAACACCAGCGAGGCGAGGCGTCCCTCCGCCAGCATGCGGCCGAGCGGCCCCTGGCGCGCGAGCAGGTGCTCCTGCCCCACCACCTCCTCCAGCGCCGTCGGGCGGAGTTGGTCGGCGAGCGGGCGCGGGGCCGCCTTCTCCAGCCCGGCCGCCTGGAAGAGGTTGGTCATCTCAGCCGACCTGGATCGTCATCACACGCCCGCCGCGGCGCACGGACAGGTGCCAGCGCTCCGCACCCCGGCCCAGTGCCCGGCGGAGATCTTCGACACGCACGATCTCGCGGCCGTTGATGGACACGAGCACGTCTCCGGGCCGAAAGCCGTATCGCCCGGCGATGCTGCCGCGGCCGACCTCCGTCAGGACGACGCCGCGCGGTGCCCCCTCCAGCCCCATCTCCTCGACCAGGGCCGGCGACAGGTTCGCCGCGGTCGCACCGTCGAGCGGGTGGCGGCCCTCCAGCCGTGTGGTGCTGCGCGGCGGCGTCTCCGGCGGCGTCTCGACCGGGAACCGCGCCGCATACTCCCGGCCGCCGCGCCAGAAGCGGACATCGGCCTGGCTGCCGGCGAGCTGGGTATTGACGCGGAAGCGCAGCGCCGCCGGGTCGTCGACGGCATGGCCCTGGACGCTCAGCACGACGTCACCGACACGCAGCCCCGCCCGCTCCAGCGGTCCGCCGGGATGGACCTCCGCCAGCAGGACGCCGCGCGGCCGGTCGAGCCCGAGGGAATGCGCCAGATCCTGCGTCACGGCCTGGCCGGCGCCGCCGAGCCAGGGCCGGACGGTCCGTCCGCCGGGCAGGGTGGCGCCGCCGATGGTCGCCTGGACCAGGTTGGACGGAATCGCGAACCCGATCCCATGCGATCCGCCGCTGCGCGACAGGATCGCCGACGGCACGCCGATCAGGCGTCCCTGCATGTCGATCAGGGCGCCCCCGGAGTTGCCGGGATTGATCGCCGCGTCGGTCTGGATGAAGACGCCCTGGTCGCCGCCGCCGATGCCGCTGCGCGCCGTGGCCGAGATGATGCCGCTGGTCACCGTCTGCCCGACGCCGAAGGGATTGCCGATCGCCAGCACCAGGTCCCCGACCTCCAGCGCGTCGGAGTCGCCGAGCGGCAGGTGGGGCAGACCCACCACCCGTTCGGTCAGACGCAGCAGCGCCAGATCTGTGTGCGGGTCGGTCTGCGCCACCTCCGCGTCGAACTCGCGCCGGTCGTTGAGGACGACCGTGATTTCGTCGGCCCCGTCGATCACGTGCAGATTGGTCACGATGAGGCCGGCGGGGTCGACGATGACACCGGAACCGAGGGCGTTCTGGATCTGCCGCCGCTGGCCCTCCGGGATCATCATGTCGCCGAAGAAACGCCGGAAGAACGGATCGGCGAACAGCGGGGACGCCCGGCTCTGCACCACGCGCCGCGTATAGATGTTGACCACCGCGGGTGCGGCGCCGCGTACCAGCGGCGCGAACGACATCTGCATCTCTGCGCGCGTTTCCGGCGCGCGCCGCGCGTCCCCGTCCCATCGCATCGCCGGCTGCGCCGCCGCGGACGATGCGATCGCCAGGACCAGCGCGGGAACCGCGAAGCGGATCGGCCGCATCATCGTGTCTCCTCCAGGATAGCTCCCCCATCACCGACTGCTGCCGCTGATGTAGAGGCGCGCCCCTGGAAACGCGAGAGGGCAGCCTCTCGGCTGCCCTCGGCAAAGCGTTCGGGGTGCGGCCCGGCAGCGTCAGGCAGCCGCGGCCTCCTCGACGTCGGCGTCCTGCGTCGGGCCCGAATCCTGGCCCTTCGCCGATACGTCGCGCTCGACCAGCTCGATGATCGCCATCGGTGCGGAGTCGCCATAGCGGAAGCCCGCCCTCAGCACGCGGGTATAGCCGCCCGCCCGGCCCAAGTAACGCGTCGCCAGCGTATCGAAGAGCTTGCGCACGATCACCTCGTCGCCGATCTGCGCGATCGCCTGGCGGCGGGCATGCAGGTCGCCCCGCTTGCCCAGCGTGATCAGCTTCTCGACATACGGCCGAAGATCCTTCGCCTTCGGCAGCGTCGTGATGATCTGCTCGTGCTTGAGCAGGGAGACCGCGAGGTTCGCGAACAGGGCCCTGCGGTGGCTGCTGGTCCTGTTCAGCTTGCGGCCGTGCATCCCGTGGCGCATGGCACCCTGTTTCCTTCTGAGCTCGTCTCGTTGCCAGCGGCGCCGCGGCGCCGCGATCTCTTCCTATGGCCGGTCCCGGCCGTCGCTGCCGCTCAATACGGCTCTTCGAGGCGCTTCGCCAGTTCCTCGATGTTCTCCGGCGGCCAGTTCGGGATCTCCATGCCGAGATGGAGGCCCATGCCCTCGAGCACCTGCTTGATCTCGTTCAGCGACTTGCGGCCGAAGTTCGGCGTGCGGAGCATCTCCGCCTCGGTCTTCTGCACGAGGTCGCCGATATAGATGATGTTGTCGTTCTTCAGGCAGTTGGCGGAGCGGACCGACAGTTCGAGCTCCTCCACCTTGCGCAGCAGGTTCTTGTTGAACGGAAGATCCGGCGCGCGATCCTCCTCCATGACGGCGCGCGGCTCCTCGAAATTGATGAAGAGCTGCAGCTGGTCCTGCAGGATCCGCGACGCATAGGCGACCGCGTCTTCCGGGCGCAGGGCGCCGTTGGTCTCGACCCGCAGCGAAAGCTTGTCGAAGTCGGTCACCTGCCCGACGCGCGTGTTCTCCACCTTGTAGGAGACCTGGCGCACGGGGCTGTAGATGGCGTCGACCGGGATGACGCCGATCGGCGCATCCTCGCGGCGGTTGACGCTGGCGGGCACATACCCTTTGCCGTTCTCGACGACGAGTTCCATGCGGATGCCCGCACCCTCGTCGAGGGTGCAGATGACGAGGTCCGGATCCATGACCTCGACGTCCGGTCCGGTCTCGATCATGCCGGCGGTGGCGAGACCCGGGCCCTTGGCCGTGAGGTAGATGCGCTTCGGACCCTCGCCGTGCATGCGAAGACCGAGGGATTTCACGTTCAGGACGATGTCGGTCACGTCCTCGCGTACGCCGGGGATCGACGAGAATTCGTGCAGGACGCCCTCGACCTGGATCGAGGTCACCGCCGCACCCTGCAGCGACGACAGCAGGACGCGGCGCAGCGCATTGCCGAGAGTGATGCCGAAGCCGCGCTCGAGCGGATCGGCGACCACCGTGGCCACGCGGCGCGGATCATCGCCCGACTCCACCTGGAGCTTGTTGGGCTTGATCAGATCCTGCCAGTTCTTGCTGATCGGGGACATCTCTCACCTTGCATAATCATCGTCGGGCGCGGCGCCGCCCTGAAACAGCCGTGGCCGGCCCCGAAGGCCGGCCCTTCCCCCGCGCCGATCCGCCGAAACGGAGAGTGACCAGACGCCCTCAGACCCGTCGGCGCTTGGGCGGACGGCAGCCATTGTGGGGAATCGGCGTCACGTCGCGGATCGACGTGATGGCGAAGCCGGCCGCCTGAAGCGCGCGCAGGGCGGACTCTCGTCCCGAGCCGGGGCCGCGGACCTGCACCTCGAGGGTGCGCATGCCGTGCTCCTGCGCCTTCCGGGCCGCATCCTCCGCGGCCATCTGCGCCGCGAACGGCGTCGATTTCCGGGAC
>JBKBLL010000086.1:0-6852 GCA_046296375.1 Alphaproteobacteria bacterium
ATCTGGCCCGGCCAGCTGTCCAGCAGAACCAGGTTGCCGGAGGCCGCACCCTCGATGCGCTTGCCGTGCTCGTCGACCAGCGCCGGTCGGACGCCGAAGAACGGCAGGGTCGCCGAGCCGGGTTTCAGGTCGATGGCTCCCGGCAGCGGCGTGATCAGGATTCCGCCGGTCTCGGTCTGCCACCATGTGTCGACGATCGGACAGCGCCGCTCGCCCACCACATTGTAGTACCAGAGCCAGGCCTCGGGATTGATCGGCTCGCCGACCGAGCCCAGCAGGCGAAGCGATTTGCGGCTCGCCTTCTTCACCGGTGCCTCACCCTCACGCATCAGGGCGCGGATGGCGGTGGGCGCCGTGTAGAAGATATTGACATGGTGCTTGTCGACGACCTGCCAGAAGCGGCTGGCGTCGGGATAATTGGGCACGCCCTCGAACATCAGCGTCGTGGCGCCGTTCGAGAGCGGGCCATAGAGGATGTAGCTGTGGCCGGTCACCCAGCCCACGTCGGCGGTGCACCAGTAGACGTCGCCGTCGTGATAGTCGAAGACGTACTGGTGCGTCATCGACGCATAGACCATGTAGCCGCCGGTCGTGTGCAGCACGCCCTTCGGCTTTCCGGTCGACCCGGACGTATAGAGGATGAAGAGCGGGTCCTCGGCGGCCATGGGCTCGGCCGGACAGTCGGCCGACGCCTCGGCCATCAGCTCATGGTACCAGTGGTCCCGGCCGGCCTTCATGTCGACGGCGCCGCCGGTGTGGCGGACGACGACGCAGGTCTTCGCCGACGGGGCGTGGCTCAGGGCCGCGTCGGTATTCTTCTTGAGCGGGATCGGCCGCCCGCCGCGCACGCCCTCGTCGGCGGTGACGATCAGCGAGGACTCGCAGTCGTTGACGCGCCCCGCGATGCTCTCGGCCGAAAAGCCGCCGAACACGACCGAATGGATCGCGCCGATCCGGGCGCAGGCCAGCACGGCCACCGCGATTTCCGGGATCATGGGCAGGTAGATCGTCACCCGGTCGCCCTTGGCGACCCCCAGCGACTTCAGCACGTTGGCGAACCTGCACACCTCGGCGTGCAGGTCGCGGTAGGTGATCCTTCGGTCCTTCGCCGGGTCGTCGCCCTCCCAGATGATGGCGACCTGGTCGCCGCGTGTTTCCAGGTGCCGGTCGAGACAGTTGTAGGCGGCGTTCAGCGTGCCGTCGTGGAACCAGCGGATGTGCAGGTCCTTCGCGTCGTAGGAGACGTCCTTCACCTTGGTGTAGGGGGTAAACCAGTCGATGCGCCGGCCCTGCTCCGCCCAGAAGCCCTCGGGATCGTCGATCGAGCGGCGGTACATCTCCTCGTACTTCGCCTTGTCGATCCAGGCGGACTCGGCGAAGGCCTCCGGCACCGGGAGCAGCTGGTCGGACATCGGCGCATCTCCTGAATCGGGCGCCGCTCGCTTGCGGCGTTCTGGGCCGAAGAGTAGGGGATCGCGGCCGGACCGGGCAAGCCGGCGGCCGGACGCCGCCCTTCACGGTGCGGCGGAACCGGCGTAGCCTCGCGAGCACGACAAGAAGCGCAGGACGCGGGAGAACGCCCCATGAGCACCAACGAGACGATCGAGGTAAAGCCGGTGACGCCGCGCATCGGCGCCGAGGTCTTCGGCGTCGATCTCGGGCAGCCGCTCGGCAACCGGACCTTTCAGGAGATCCACGACGCGCTGATGCAGCACCAGGTGCTGTTCTTCCGCGACCAGGAGATGGACCTCGACCGGCACAAGGCATTCGGACGCCTGTTCGGCGACCTGCACGTCCATCCGGGTTCGCCCGGGCCGGAGGGACATCCGGAGGTGCTGGTCATCCATGCCGACGCCACGTCCAAGCACGTCGCCGGCGAGAAGTGGCATTCGGACGTGTCCTGCGACGAGCGGCCGCCGATGGGCAGCATCCTGCACATCCACACCCTGCCGGAGTTCGGCGGCGATACGCTGTTCTCCAGCATGTATGCCGCCTACGACGCGCTGTCCGAGCCGATGAAGCGCTTCCTGGAAGGGCTAACGGCGGTGCACGACGGCGAGCCCGTCTATCGCGGCCGCTACACCCATCAGGTCGGCAACGATGCCGGGAAGGTCTATCCGAACGCCGTCCACCCGGTGATCCGCACCCACCCGGTCACGCGCCGCAAGGGCATCTTCGTCAACAGCTTCTTCACGACGCGCATCGTCGAACTGTCCAGGGAGGAGAGCGATGCGGTCCTGGAAATGCTCTGGGATCATGTCGCCAACCCGATGTTCCAATGCCGCTTCCGCTGGCGGAAGAACTCGGTGGCGTTCTGGGACAATCGCTGCGTTCAGCATCAGGCTCTGTGGGACTATTTTCCCCAGGTGCGGTCCGGCTTCCGCGTCACGATCCAGGGCGACAAGCCGTTCTGAGCTGCGTCGGCGGCCGGGTGACCGAAGGCGCCCGGCCCTGCCGCGTCAGCCACTCATGATCATGCGGGCCAGTTCCTGGGGTTCGGTCAGCATCGGATAGTGGCCGGTGTCGAGTTCGAGCCAGTGGCCGTGAAGGCGCGCAGCCGTGCGCCGCTGGTGCGTCTGCGGCGGATTGGCGCTGTGCCGGCACCAGATCACCGTGGTGCGCCAGGTCTGCTCCCAGAAACTGTCGAGATGCACGGGCGCTTCCATCGCGGCGATGGGATGCAGGGTGTAGCGCTCCAGGGCCCAGGCGCGAGTCGGCTCGTCCAGATCGGCGAACAGGCGCCCCGCCGCGTCCTCGGGCGCCGGGCCGGTCGCGACGTCTGTGGTGACGACGTTGCGCCGCGTCACGATGTCCGGCAGCGCTTCCCGGTTCATCAGGGCGAGGGCGTCGGCGAAGACGAGGCGCCCGACCCGCTCACGCGCCAGTTCGGCGGTCCGGCACATGACCATCCCGCCCGTGCTGGTGCCGACCAGCACCGCGTCGTGCAGATCCTCGAAGAACATCAGTTCGGCGAGTTCGGCGGCGTGGCTTTCGGTGGTGATGCCGGGGCGGATCTGATGGCGCCGTTCCGCACAGCCGTCGAGCGTCGGGGCCAGCACGCGGTGGCCGGCGGCGCGCAGCGGTTCCGCGACACGCTGCCAGATCCAGCCGCCCTGATAGGCCCCGTGGATGAGCATGATCGTCGCCATGTCGGATCCTTCCCTCTCTGCCGTCGGCCTGTAAACATTCGCCGCTTGCGGCAGAGCCTAACGGAAGCCCGATGCCGGCGCCATGCGAGGGCCGCCACGGCGGTCGGCATGGTGCATCGCGCGGAACTTCGAGTCAGAGTGGTGCCGCGGAAAACGAGAAGAGCGGAGGAACGACGGATGCGGCTGAAGGACAAGGTCGCCCTGATCACCGGGGCGTCGTCGGGCATGGGGGCGGCGATGGCGCGCCGCTTCGCCGAGGAAGGCGCCGGCGTCGTCGTCGCCGACGTCCTGGAGGCGGACGGCAAGGCGGTCGCCGACGGAATCGCATCGGCGGGTGGCGCTGCCTTCTTCCAGCGGCTGGATGTGACCGAAGAGGAGGGATGGCGCGCGGCCGTCGCCGGGGCCGAGGCGCGCTACGGCCGGCTCGACATCCTCGTCAACAATGCGGGCATCAGCGGCAGTGCCGCCAAGGACATGTTCGACAGCGAACTCTGGCACCGCATCATGGCGATCAACGCGACCGGGGTCTTCTACGGCATGAAATACGCCGTGCCGGCGATGACCCGCGCCGGCGGGGGGGCCATCGTCAACATGTCGTCGATATCGGGCGTGGTCGGCCAGCGGCAGATCCACCCGGCATACAACGCCTCCAAGGGCGCGGTGCGGATCATGACGAAGGCCGTCGCGGTGCAGCAGGCGGCCGCGGGCATCCGCGTCAACAGCGTCCATCCGGGATTGATGCCGCCGATGCGGACCTCGGGGGCGACCGCCGACCCGGAGACACGCGCGAAGATGATGCGCCGGGTGCCGCTCGGCCGGTCGGGCGAGGTCGACGAGGTCGCGAACGCGGTGCTGTTCCTGGTCTCCGACGAAGCGTCCTACATCACCGGCGCGGAACTGCATGTCGACGGCGGCTATCTCGCCATGTGACGCGAAAAGGGGTGCGGGAAGCGTCGCTCCCGCACCCCTTCGTTCCTGCCCGACGCGCCTCAGTTGAAGACCGACGTCACCAGCAGGTTCGGCAGCCACAGGGCCAGGATCGGGAAGAACAGCACGAGGATCAGGACGATGCCGTCGGTCACCAGGAAGGGTATCGCCCCCTGCATGACCTTCGTTACCGGTACCCCGGTCGTGCCGCTGACCGCGAACAGGTTCAGGCCCACCGGCGGAATGACGCCGCCCATCTCGATCGCGATGGCGAACAGGATGCCGAGATGGATGGGGTCGATGCCGAGCGAGTTCGCCACCGGGAAGAAGATCGGCACCGTCAGCACCAGGATCGCGATGCCGTTCAGGAACATCGACAGGACGAGCAGAACCAGCACCAGGACGACGAGGAAACCCAGCGGCGTCAGGCCCAGCGAGATCACCCAGTTCGCGATATCCTGCGGCCAGCCCTTGTTCGCCAGCAGGAACTGGAACACGCCGACGCAGCCGACCAGGAAGAACACGATCGAGGTCAGGTTGATCGCCCGGAAGGTCGCGGGGACCAGTTCGCGGATGAAGATGCGCGGCTTGGCGATGAAGCCGTAGGCGAGGGCATAGGCGCAGGCCGCCGCACCCGCTTCGGTCGGCGTGAAGAGGCCGCCATAGAGGCCGCCGAGGATGAGGATCGGCATCAGCAGCGCCGGAATCGCCTCGATCGAGGCGCGCCCGAGTGCGTTCCAGCTGAAGTCGCCCGAGGGCAGTTTCAGGTAGAACGACACGCCGAGAATGACGACGGCGTTGCTGATCGCCAGCATGAAGCCGGGAATGAAGCCGGCGAAGAACAGCTTGACGATCGATTCCTCGGTCAGCACGCCGAAGAGGATCAGGGTGATGCTGGGCGGGATGAGGATCGCGATGCCGCCGCCGCAGGCGATGACGCCGGCCGACATCCAGACGGGGTAACCCCGCTTGATCATCTCCGGATAGGCGATCATGCCCATCGCCGCGGCCATCGCGGTGCTGGAGCCGGAGATGGCGCCGAAGAGGACGGCGGCGATCAGCGTGGCATAGGCGAAGCCGCCCGGGACCCAGCCGATGAGCGCGTCGGCGAACTGGAACAGCTTGTCGATCAACCCCGTCCGCTCCATCAGGAAGCCGGCGAGGATGAAGAACGGGATCGCCATCAGCGTATAGCTTCCGAGGAAGCTGAAGAAGGCGCGGAAGACGGCGGCGGGCGAGAGGATCGGGTCGTAGAGGATCATGAGGATCGACGCGCCCGCCAGGGCGACGCCGATCGGGGCGCCGAGGGAGAGGAGGCCGAACAGCGCGGTACCGACGATGCCCATGCGTCAGACCTCCAGCCCTTCCTCGACGGGCGCCCACGGGAACACGGTTTTTCCCCGTAGCGCCTGAATGTCCTGATAGAGGTGGAACAGCGTCACCAGGGCCATCAGCCCGAAGCCGATCAGCATGGCGGCCTGGAACGGCCAGAGCGGCAGAATCATGCTCTGGGTCGTGCGGCCCATCATCATCGTCCGCTCGACGGTCGGGATGCCCCACCAGGCGATGGCGGAGAACATGGCCAGGGACACCGATGTGACGAACACGCGGATGGCCAGCACGGTCCGGACGAAGCCCTTGGCGCGCAGGAGCTCGATGCCCGCCGTCATGGCGAGATGCGAGCGACGCGCCTGAGTGACGGCGAAGAAGAAGAAGACGGACCCGGCGATCAGATAGGTCACGGCGTCCTGCCCCCAATGGAAGACGACGCCGAACATGTAGCGGCGGATGATCTCCACGATCGCGAAACAGGTCGCGCCCAGCATAACGACCGCCGCGGAATAGCCGATAATCCAGTCGATCACGAAGCGGATGGCACGATAGGTGCGGTCGATCAGACGCTCCATGGCGCGGCTCCACGCATAAGAGAAACCGCGCGCCCGGACGGGCGCGCGGAGTCAGAACGGCGCGCTCCCGTCACGGGCTGCGCCGGCCTGGGTGAGACCGGACCTCAGCTGCGCCGGAAGCGGTCGAACCAGGGCTTCAGCTCGGAGCAGTCGGTCTTCTCGATCCAGCTCTCGCCGAGCGGATGCTTCTCGACCGCGGCCTTGGCCTCTTCCTGGAAGCGGTCGACCCATTTGTCGGCGTCGTGCGGGGTGTTGGCCTTGACCCACTGGGACGTCGCGTCGCCGAGTCTCTCGGCGAGCGCCTGCTGTTCGTCCGCCTTCATGATGTAGATGCCGGGCTTGGACGGGTCGTCCGTGCCGAACTGTTCGATGACGCGCTGGTCGTTGCACCAGTTGAGCTTCTTCGACAGCGGCAGCACCTCGTCCACCACCAGCTTGTGCAGGATGTCGCGCTGCTGTTCTTCCAGCGCATTCCACCACTTCAGGGCCACGCCCACCCAGTAATAGTCGCCGACGATGCCGTTGACGCCGGCGATCGTGAAGTAGGGCGCCTGGTCGCGGACCTGGTTGAAGCCGCCGAGACTGGTCAGCAGGCCGTCGATCACGCCGGTCTGCAGTGCCGGGGGAACGTCGCCGAACGCCATGGTGGTCGGGCTCGCGCCCCAGGCGGCGAGGGCCGCGTTCTCTGCCGGGCCCATGCTGCGGATCTTCTGGCCGCGGAAGTCCTCCGGCTTCAGCAGTCGCTTGGAGGCGCCTGCGCCCATGTACATGCTGAGATGCGCGGTCCCCAGCATCTTGATGCCATGGATCTTCTCGAAGCGGTCCTTGATCATCTGGACCGTCTCAAAGGCGTCGAGCTCGTTCATGGC
>JBKBLL010000086.1:6862-14035 GCA_046296375.1 Alphaproteobacteria bacterium
CCCGACGATCACGTTCATGAACGGGTCGATCTGGGCGGTCTTGCCGAACTGGCCCCATGCCATCTCCAGGTTGCCATCGGTCATCGCCTCGACGGCTTCGGGGACGGTGTAGAGGGCACCTGCGTGATAGATGCGCAGTTCGCTGCCGGGCATGAGCTCGGCCAGCCGCTCCTTGAAGTATTCCTGCGAGATCGCGGCCGGATGCGGCGGGGGGCTGTGGTCGGCGGCGAGGCGGATGGTGATCGGCTTGATGTCCTGCGCGTCCGCGGTGGCGAACAGGCCGGATGCGGCCATTCCTGCCGCGATCGTGACGGCGGCCAGCGCGCGCGCCGGTTTGTGGAACAGTGTCAGCATGTCTTCGTCTCCCTGTGTTCTCGGTGTTTTCTCCGCCGCTCGCATGACGGCTCGGTGCCGCGGCGCTGTTTGGTGTGATCGTATCGAACCGGAGGCAGATGGGCGACGATCGCCATCATGCCGTGCCGTTCGACCTCGCGGTCTGCCTCCTTCCGTCTATGGGGGCGGGCCTCATGACGATGCGACGGATCGTAGTGGCTCGCGCCGGGCTAGTCCAGAAATGTAGGCGTTGCACGTCCGGCGGGCGCGGCGGCATCCGGCGGCGCGTCCACCTGCCGGCCGGTACGCTCGATTTCCTAAGATCGGAACACAGTCAAAAGATGCCTGAAACTGTAAATCGGTACGGGTCGAGAGCGTCGAGGGGCTATAACTCGTCGATTTTCGTTTCTTTCTCGAAAGTGCCTGTTGCTTCTGGCGCCATATGCGCTATTCATCGCGCGGTGTATGTCATCTGTTTTACGGGGAGTAGTTCATGGCCGAAGAGACGGCGCCGGCAAGCAAACTCACCGAGGCGAAGCTGGCCGAACTGACGGCTCAGATCGTGTCTGCCTATGTCACCAACAATTCGTTGCCGGCGGCCGAGCTTCCCGGGATCATCCGGAACGTCTCCGGCTCGTTTCAGCGCGAAAGCGTACCGGCAGAAGTCCAGGAAGCGACGCCGGCCGTTTCGGTGCGCCGGTCGATTACGCCGGACTATCTGGTCTGCCTCGTCTGCGGCAAGCATCAGAAGACGCTGAAGCGTCATCTCGCGTCCGCGCACGGCCTGTCGCCGTCCGACTATCGCACGCGCTTCGGCCTCCAGGCCGACTATCCGATGGTGGCCTCGGCCTACTCCCAGGCGCGATCGCAGATGGCGAAGGATATCGGCCTCGGGCAGAAGGGCCGTGGCGGCATACCGACCCCGCCCGCGGCTCCCGTGAAGAGCGCCCGCCGCGGCCGCCCACCGAAGGTGGCTCCTCCCGCGACCGAATAGGTCGTCGACGGGGCGGGGGCGCCTTTTCCCGATGGGGTGCGCGGTTCGGTCACCGCGCGTGCGTCGGCGATGCGGGACGACGGTGCCGTGCCGCGCGCAGCCAGAGCGGGACGAGGGCGGTGCCCGCGGCGACCATCGCCCAGGACACGGCGTGCATCGGGTCCGGCGCGCCGACGGTCAGGCGCCCCAGCCCGACCAGCAGCAGGAAGAGGGATGCGGCGGTCACCGCCACGGCGGTGACCCCCCGTACCAGTGCCCTGACCGGTTCTCCCGGCGCGTCGCCGGCGAGGGCGGCCGTGCGGCGCCAGAAGCCGGGGGGGCGCACCCGGCGATAGAAGGCGATCAGGACGCGGTCCTCGCTCGGCGGCCCGAGAAGCGTCGCCAGCAATGCGACGGCGGTCGTTGACGCCGCCATGCTGCCCAGGCGCAGCCATTCCGTCTCCGGATCCGTCCCGAAGACTGCCAGCAACAGCGGTGCGGCGATCAGGGATACCGCCATCGCCCCCAGTTCCGCCTGGAGGTTGACCCGCTCCCACAGCCAGCGCAGCACCAGGACGGCGCCTATGCCGGCACCGAACAGGAGCGAGATCGACCAGGCCGCCTGGATCGAGTCGAGTTGCGCCGCCGCGGCCAGGGCGAGCAGGACGATCGCCACGCCCGACAGCCGCGCGACCGCGACCAGCTCGCGGCGCGACGGCGTGCGCCGTAGCCAGTGGCGGCAGACCAGGCGATCGTAGACGTCGTTGCTCCAGTAGGACGCGCCCCAGTTCAGATGCGTGTCGATGGTGGAGGCGAGGGCGGCCAGCAGCCCGACCAGGACGAGCCCGCGGAGGCCGGCCGGAAGCAGATCGTCGATCCCGGCGACGTAGAGGATCTCGCGCGCGGCCGTGAAGCCGTCGCCCGCCGCCTCGTCGGCCGTGAACGGGTAGAGGACGAGCAGCCCCACGGCGATCACGAGCCAGAGGAGGCTGCGCAGGAGGATCTGGATCCAGGTGAAGACCAGCCCGGCCCAGCGCGCATCGGCGTCGGATCGGCAGGCCATGGTCCGCTGCGCCAGATAGCCCGTCCCGTCGGCGTTCATCTGGAACAGCCACTGAAGAGAGACGATCACCAGGAAGGGGACCAGGAGATCGCCGAGGCCGGTCGGTCCGAAGGACAGGAGGCGTGCCGCGTCCACCTCGCCGTAGACGGCGGCGACGCGATCCGGAAGCCCGGAGAGGCCTCCGGCCGCCGCGACGACGTACCACGCGTAGAGGGCGGTACCGACCAGGGCCAGGGCCAGCTGGACGATGTCGGTCGCGACCACGCCCCGGAGTCCCCCCGTGAGGGCGTAGCTGGCCGTGAAGGTGAGGATCAGGACGATCGAGATGAGGGCGTTGGCCGTCGCCGTATCGGCCGGGAGACCGGTCACCGAAGCGCCGAAGTTCAGGCCGAGCCCGGTAGCCGCCGCCGCGACCGCTCCATGGAGCCGTTCCGGCAGCCAGAGGTGCCAGGGCAGGCACACCTCGGCGATACGAACGGCGGCCACCATCACCATCGCCAGCACCGCGCAGTTGACGACGGTGCCGTAATAGACGGCCTTCAGCACGCGCAGGGTGAGCGCGCCGCGCCCCCCATAGCGCAACTCGGCCAGTTCCGCGTCGGTGAGGACGCCGCTGCGCCGCCAGGGACCGGCCAGGACGAAGGCCATGAGCAGGAAGGCCAGGGCATAGATCCACAGGCGCCAGAGCCCGAAGATCCCTGCGGTCGCGACGAGGCCCATGACCAGCAGGGGCGTGTCCGCTGCGAACTGCGTCGCCGACATCGACATGCCGGCCCGCCAGCCACGCAGGGAACGGCCCGCGAGGAAGTATTCGACCGGTCCGCGCGACGCCTCGCGTCGTGCCCGCAGTCCGGCCCCGACGGCATAGAGCACGAAGGCGACGACGACGACGAGATCGATCATCCGCAGTCTCCCCGCCGCCGGCGACGAGTCGGGTCATGGACAGGTCCGTTCGCGCGCCCCAACATCCGATTGTTCGGCGGCCGCCGCAACGGCGGTCGGCGGAGCCACGAAACACCGCGGGAGGAAGCGATCATGCCGAAATGGATCGACCACATCGTCGTTCGCGTGAAGAACCTGGACGAGACGCTGAAGGACTACGAGACGAAGCTCGGGATGAAGGCGAGCAAGGGACCGGAGGACCAGCCGCATCTCGGGCTGCGGGCGGCGATCGTCCCGCTCGGCGACCAGGGGCGATTCATCGAACTGGCCGAGCCGCTGGGTGACGGCGCCATCGCGAAATCGCTGGAGCGTTTCGGCGAAGGCGTGCATCTCGTGGCGCTGGCGGTCGACGACCTGAAACAGGCTGCTGCCGATCTCAAGGCCAAGGGAACCCGCGTGATCGAGACCCAGGGGCAGGTCTTCATCCACCCGGCCGAGGGACACGGCGTGCTCTATCAGCTGATCGAGCGGAAGTGAGGCGATGAGCGCCGCGCACCGCCCCGACGGGGGACCGGGACGACCGCCCGGCCCCGAGTTCCACACCTTCACGGCGGTCGCGCGCTGCTCCCGCACCGGGGCCCTGGGCATTGCGACCGCGACACGTTCGCTCGCGGTCGGTGCACGCGTACCGCATGTGCGCGCCCGCCTGGGGGCGGTTGCGATCATGGCGATCGCCGACCCGCGGCTCGGCCAGATGGCGATCCGCCTCTTGCGGCTCGGCTATAAGGCCCCCGCGGTGGTCGAGGCGCTGGTCGCGGCCGATCCCTATGCCGAGTACCGGCAACTCGCCGTGATCGACGACGACGGGTTCGCCGCGGCACGGACCGGGGCACACAACCGCGACTGGGCGGGCCACCATGTCCGCGACAACTTCGTCGCCCTCGGCAACGTGCTCGTGGGGGAGCACGTCCTGGACGCGATCGAGGCCGGCTACGAGGCCGACCCTGATGCGGCGCTGGAAGACCGGCTGATGCGCGCCCTGGAGGCGGGTCGCGACGCCGGCGGGCAACATGGCGGACAGAATTCGGCAGCCCTGCTCGTCTATGGCGACAAGCCTTTCCCGCGCGTCGACCTCCGCGTCGACGTGCATGACGAACCCGTCGGCGAACTGCGTCGGGTCTACGACGCGTTTCGCCCGGCGATCGACTATTACAGCCTGCGGCAGGTCGACGCGCGGGTGAAGCCGCTGCACGAGAGCGTGCCGGGCGGTAATTTCTGACGGTCGGGAACGCCCATGGCGCATGTCTACCTGCACCACCGGATCGAGGCGGCGCCGCGTCTCTGGCGGGATGTCGCGGAAGGGTTGCGCCACGCGGGCGGGGCACGGATCGTCCCTGAGGGCGGCGCCCTGCTCGGCATCTGGCGCAGCCAGATCGGGCGGCCGCGCGACGAACTGACCGCGATCACGGTCTGGCCCGACGAGACGACCGCACGCCGGCACGCCGGCCTGCTGGCGGAGGGTCAGGCAGGCGTGGTCCGTGCCGCCGCCGAACCGATGGCGGCGACCCTGCGGCCGACGGTCCCGCTCCCGGCGGAGCGGCAGGGCAACTACGCTTTCCGGTGGTTCGCGACGCCGGCTGCGAACTGGGACGAGTTCCTGTCGCTCTGCGCGGCCGCCTGGCCGGGCTTCGAGGCGGCCTACGACTCCCAGGTGATCGGGCTGTGGCGTCTCCTCGACGCGGCCGAAGAAGACCCGGTGCGCAGCGTCATGCTGACCAGGCGGCCCGACCTCGCCGCCTGGGAAAGGTCCAAGATCCCTCAGGGAGACGCGGAGGTCGCCGTCCGTGCAAAGCTCAGCCGGCGCTACGACCTGTGCGACTGGACGGTGGTTTACACGACGACGCTGCTGACCGCGGTGGACCGGGAAGACCGCGAGCGCTGGACGTGACGGGCCGGTCCGGGATCGGCCGGATCGGGATCGGCCGGTCCGGTACGCCCTCGCACGGCGGGGCGGGAGCGACGATCCTGCCTATCGCGCGCGAGGGCACACGGGGCGGAACCGGCCGCGGCGGCGGGAACGATCAAGATGGCCCCCGCAGCGTGCGGATCGGTGGACGCCGCACGTCCGTGCGGCTCGACCGGGATACATGGGACGCGCTCGACGCGATCTGCCGGGAGGAGGGCATCGCTCTCGCCGATCTCTGCTCCCGGATCGACGGGACGCGCGGCCGTCGCAGCCTCGCCTCGGCGTTGCGAATCGAGGCGGTGCGGCACTTTCGATGCCGGTTCGAGGCGATGGGGGGCGGCGAAGGCTCCGATTGACCGGCCTGATCGCCGGGCGATCTGCCGCAGGTTCCCGACGGCTCGGGTCCGTCGCGGGAACGGACGGCCGCGCGGGGCCGCCCGCCCGTGACCTCGTCGGTCTACTTCCTGCCCCACTCGCGCGAACAGGCCTCCTTGATCTTCTCGTCTTCGGTGGGCCATGCGGTCGCGTCCACCGGCTCCTCGGTATCGGTCGGCGTCTTCGGGGTCGCGATCGGCTCTTCGTTGCCGGACTGACAGCCCAGACCCCAGCCGTCGCCGCCGACGCGGATCGCGCGCTGGCGGCAGTCGTCCACCTTGGCCCAGGAGAGAGCGGCGGTGATGGTCACGGCGTCGCCCTGATAGACGGCGCAGTATTTCCCGGTCGAGGCCGCCGCAGGCGCGGCGGCGATCATGACGGACAGGGCGGCGCAGCCGGCCGCGAACGCAATTCGATTGAGCACTTCCTACTCCGGATAATCTTGGGGATGGCCGCGGAGCCGGAACGCCCCGCTCGCCTTTGCAGCATGCGCGTACGCACCGGTCAACGCGCGGATCCCCGCGGAGGGGCGCATGCAAGGCAGCCATGCGGCAGCCGCAGGGCTGGGAGGTAGCAGGGTGCTCGGTCGGCATGGGGCGACCGCGATTTCGCCGGCGAGGGCGGGCCATCGTGGGGAAGCGACGCGTCCGCAGTGTCGGTTCCTCGGCCGGAGCCGGGGAACTTGGTGGGGCGGAGGCTCGAGCGACACCAGCACGAACCGATTTGCCTCGCGCGACGGGTGGGAACGGGGCCGGGGGACGGGCGCGACAGCCGCGGCGGCCGACCGGATAGGCGACGGTGGGACAGCCGTTCCTGCAAATGGTTCGCATCCGGGGCGCCTGATCCCCGGCCGGGATGGGAGCCCCGTCAGCCTTAACTGTTTGATTTTTGCGCGAAAATTAAGGAGAGATGGTGCCCAGGGACGGAGTCGAACCGCCGACACTGCGATTTTCAGTCGCATGCTCTACCAACTGAGCTACCTGGGCCCGCGCGGGTGACGAGCCTTATAGAGAGGGCGCGGCGCCTTGTCCAGACGCCTCAGTCGTTCCTTTCGTCCTCCCCGGCGAGCCCGTCCTCCATCGGCGCGTCGTCGGTTTCCAGCCGGTAGTCGCCGCGCAGCCAGTTGAGCAGGTCCTTGTTCGCGCAGTGCTTATAGCAGAAGGGGTGGAACGGAGACCGGGCCGCCGCGCCACAGATCGGGCAGGGCTTCGCGCGCGGGCGCAGCGGCACGATCTTGGCGGAGGCGGCGGGGTCGTCCATCGGCAATCTCGGATTTCGGGAACCACCGTCAAAGTGGCGAGCCGGCGGTTCCCGTTAAAGCGCGAGTGGTTCAGATGCCGCGGAACACCGGGCGCCGCTTCTCCATGAAGGCCTGCCGGCCCTCCGCATAGTCCTTGCTGTCGAAGCATGCGCGGCCGAGCTGCTCGATCAGCGCCATGTCGCGCGCCGCGGCGTCGCGCAGCACGGCTTCGACCGTCGCCTTGGAGGCGCGCATCGAAAGGGGGGCGTTGTCCGCGAGCGTGCCGACATAGTCGCGCACGGTCGATTCGAGCGCCTCCGGCGGCACGACGTGGTCGACGA
>JBKBLL010000087.1:0-13998 GCA_046296375.1 Alphaproteobacteria bacterium
TCGCCGCCCGGCAGGAGGCGCTGCGCGGCGGCCGCGACACCGCCCGCCGACGCCGGCAGACGCTGGAGGGTACGGCCGAGGCGCAGAATGTCGCACTGGCGCGCACCGGTGCCGCGCGCGGCGAACTCGGCGGCGCGCTGGGCGAGATCGCCGGCCGCCTCGCCGCCGACCTCGCCGTGCTGCCCGACGCCGACCGCGAGCGCCTGACGGAGGCCGCCGACGCGCGCGTCGCGGCGGTGACCGCCGAACACCGCACCAAGGCCGCCGCACTGGAAGCCCAGCGCAGCGCCGCCCCGTCACCCGAGGAGATGGAACGGCGTGCCACCCGCGTGACGCGCCTGGAGGCGGCGCTGCAGAACCACGAGGCGCGCCGCGGCACCCTCGACCGCGAGATCGCCAACCTGGAAGGGCAGATCCAGAGTGCCGGCGGCGACGGTCTCGGCGAGCGGGCCGAGGCGCTGCGCGAGGAGCGCGACCTCGCCGCGCGCGACGTCGCACGCCACCGGGCGCACGCCGCGACCCTCCAGCTGCTGCGCGAGACGATCGAGGCCTGTTACCAGGAGCAGCGCGACCGCCTGCACGCACCGCTGCGCCGCCACCTGCGGCCGTTCCTCAACGACGTTTTCCCGCAGGCGGAGCTGGCACTGGGCGACGGCTTCGCCATCACCGGATTGCACCGCAATGGGCCGGAGGCGGAGATGTTCGAGCGCCTGTCGGCCGGCACCCAGGAGCAGATCGCCGTGCTCGTCCGCCTCGCCATGGGGGCCCTCATCTGCGAGCGCGGCCAGGAGGTGCCGATCGTCCTGGACGATGCGCTGGTCTTCTCCGACGACGGCCGCATCGAGCAGATGTTCGACGCGCTGGCCCGTGCCGGCCGCACCCAGCAGGTCGTGGTGCTGACCTGCCGCAGCCGCGCCTTCGCCGCCCTCGGCGGCCGCCAGCTCTCCATCGCCCCCGCCTCCTGAACCAGCCGCCTGGACACAACGCCCGAAAAAGCGAGTGGGCCGGGCGGCGATCGGAACTTCCGCCCTCCGGCCGGCCCGGTTACTGTCGAGGCAGAAGCAGCGGCCCGCTCGAGGCACGCCGCCAGAAGAAGCCATGGGAGAAAACGATGAAGACTGTCATCCGCAGGATGATCGGTGCCGCGGCACTCGCGGCCGGGCTGGCCGCGGCGGGTCCCGTGCTCGCCGACATGCCGGCGCCGAAGAAGCAGTTCCTGTCCCTCGCGACCTCCACCGTCGGGGGATCCTGGTACCCGCTGGGTGCCGCGATGAGCGCGCTGATCGGCAAGCACCATCCGCAGCTCAACATCAACACCGAGGTGACCGGCGGCACGGTCGACAACCTCAACCTGCTGAAGAACGGTAAAGTCGACCTCGCGCTTTCGACCAACGACCAGGCCTATCTCGCGAGCCAGGGCCAGGGGCCGTTCGACGGCGAAAAGGTGGAGAACTTCAAAGGCGTCCTGGGCGGCCACATCATCATCTGGCAGCTCTACACGCTGAAGCGGACGGGCATCACCTCCATCGCCGACCTGAAGGGCAAGCGCATCTCCCTGGGCGCCGCGGGATCGATCGGCAACGACATCGGCCCGATCGTGTTCGAGGCGCACGGCCTGAATTCGGGGGACTGGCGTCCGGAGTATATCGGCCATGGCGACGGACCGGGCGCGCTGAAGGACGGGCGGGTCGACGCCGTCCTGATCATCAGTTCCGCGCCCACGGCGGCGCTCACCGATCTCACCAGCACCGACGGCGACAACGTCGTCTTCATCAACCCCGACCCGGCGGTGCTGGACGCGCTGGTGGAGAAGTATCCCTACTGGTCGCGGTCCGAGATCCCGGGCGGCGCCTATCGCGGCGTCGACCAGGCGATGCCCGGAACGTTCGGCGTCTCGACCATCCTGGTCGCCGCCGACAGCGTCGACGACGCGACCGTCTACGCGATCACCAAGACGCTGATCGAGAATCAGGCCGAACTCGCCTCCGCCCACGCGCTCGGCCGCGAGTGGACCGACAAGACGGCGACCCGCGGCATCAAGGGGGTCATTCCCTTCCATCCCGGCGCCGAGAAGTACCTGACCGAAAAAGGTCTCTTCTAGGCCTTCCGGCGGCGACGGGGACGGCGGGGCGGTATAGGGCGCGGGGAGCGGATGGCGGACGCGCGGCTGGCGATGGTGACGGCGGGCATCGCGGCCGCCTTCTCGCTCTTCCACCTCTACACCAGCTTTTTCGGCACTCTGCCGACGCTGCAGCAGTGCTACACGCATCTGGGCTTCGCCCTGGTGCTGGTCTTCCTGACGCGGCCGTTCGGGCTCCGGCCCGGCGACCCGCGCATGCGCTGGGTGAACCGGACCATCGACGCCCTGGCGATCGTCGGTACGGTGGCGATCGCGGCCTATGCAGTGGTCAACTTCCTCGAGATATCCCGCCGCGGCGCCGGAAACCCGAGCCAGACGGGCGTCTGGCTCGCCGTCGTCGCCATCGTGCTGGTCATCGACGGCACGCGGCGCATGGTCGGCTGGGCGCTGCCGATCCTGGCGATCACCTTCCTGATCTACGCCTTTGTCGGGCCCTACATGCCGGGGCCTCTCGGCCATCGCGGCTACGATCTGGAGCGGGTGGCGGCCACCCTGTACCTGACGACGGGCGGCATCGCCGGCACGCCGCTCCAGGTCTCCTCGACCTATGTCGCGATCTTCATCATCTTCGCGGCCTTCCTCGACGCGTCGGGTGCCGGGAAGTTCTTCATCGACTGGACCTATGCCGGCTTCGGCTGGCTGCGCGGCGGCCCGGCCAAGGTCGCGATCTTCGGCAGCGCCATGATGGGCACGATCTCGGGCAGCGCCGTCGCCAACGTCGTCGCCACCGGCACCTTCACCATCCCGATCATGAAGCGCGCCGGGCTGAAGCCCGCCTTCGCCGGCGCGGTCGAGGCTGCCGCCTCGTCCGGCGGGCAGATCATGCCGCCGGTGATGGGTGCGGCCGCCTTCATCATGGTCGAGATCCTGGGCGTGCCCTACACCACGATCATGACCGCCGCCCTGCTGCCGGCCGTCCTCTACTTCCTCGCCGTGCTGACGATGGTCGATTTCGAGGTCGCCCGGAACGGCATCCGCGGCCTGCCGCGCGCGCAGCTGCCGGACGCGATGGCCATCTTCCGGCGCGGCTGGCACCTGCTGGCCCCCCTGGCGCTGCTGCTCTACCTGCTCGTGATCGTCGAGTACACGCCGATCACCTCGGCCTTCTACGCCGTCGTCGCGGTCGTCGTGGTCAGCTTCCTGCGCGGTGCCACGCGCATGAACCCGGAACGTCTCTGGGCCGCGCTGCGCGCCGGCGGCATGGGTATCCTGGAGGTCGCGACCGCCTGCGCCTGTGCGGGCATCATCATCGGGGTGCTGATGCTGACCGGGCTCGCGACGCGCCTGTCCAGCATCATGATCGGGCTGGCCGGCGGCAGCCTGTTCATCCTGATGGTCATCACCATGCTGGTGTCGCTGATCCTCGGCATGGGCCTGCCGACTTCCGCCGTCTACGTCGTGCTGGCGACGCTGGTCGTCCCGGCCATGGTGCAGATGGGCGTCGAACCGCTGTCGGCGCACATGTTCGTCTTCTATTATGGCGTGCTCGCCAACGTGACGCCGCCCGTCGCGATCGCCGCCTATGCCGGCGCCGGGCTCGCCGGGGCGAATGCGACGACGACCGGCGTGATGGCCTTCAAGATCGCGCTCGCCGGCTTCCTGCTGCCCTTCGTCTGGGTCTACAACCCCGCCCTGCTGTTCCAGGGCGACGCCATCGCCGTCGCCTTCGCCGTGGTCAGCAGCGTCGCCGGCATCGTGGCACTGGCCAGCGCGGTCCAGGGCTACCTCTTCGGCACCGCGGCGCACCTCTATCAGCGCCTCTGCCTCGGCGCCGCCGCCCTGTCCCTCATCAAGCCCGGCCTGGTCACGGACGGCCTCGGCGCCCTGCTGATCGCGGTGGCGCTCGCGGGCTGGTATTTCGGCGAGCGTCGCCGCTTCGCCCCGGCGACGCCGCCCGACGGCTGAGGATCGCACCGGCCCGGCATGGCATGGCGCTTGCCGGGCCGGTGCGCGTGCCCGACCATTCCCCGCGTACGCACAGGCGAGAGGTACCTCATGGCCCGCGATCCCATCGCGTTCGAACTGTTCAAGAACGCGATCTTCTCGATCGCCGACGAGATGGCGCTGACCATCGTCCGCACGACCTATTCGGGCGTGCTCAAGGACAACATGGACTTCTCGACGGCACTCGCCGACGCCGACGGCCGGCTGGTCGCCCAGGGCCTGACCCTGCCGGGCCATCTCGGCTCGATCCCGACCGCACTGGCCGCCGTGATGAAGCGCTACGACGGCGACATCCACGAGGGCGACATCTTCGCGATGAACGACCCGTTCGAGGGTGGCATGCACCTGCCCGACATCTTCATCTTCAAGCCGATCTACCACGAGGGCCGGCGCGTCGCATTCGCCGCCACGATCTGCCACCACACCGACGTCGGCGGCCGCGTCGCCGGCTCGAACGCGTCGGATTCCACCGAGATCTACCAGGAAGGCCTGCGCATCCCGCCGCTCAAGCTGTACGACCGCGGAAAGCGCAACGAGACGCTGTTCCTGATGATCGACCGCAACGTGCGCCTGCCGGCCAAGGTGCTCGGCGACCTGCGCGCCCAGCTCGCCGCCTGCCACATCGCCGAGAAGCAGCTGCTCGAGCTGGTCGAGCGACACGGGGCCGAGCAGGTGCACGAATACATGCAGGAGGTGATCGATTATGCCGAGCGCCTGACCCGCGCCGCGGTCGCCGACCTGCCCGACGGCGAGTACAGCTTCGAGGACTGGATCGACGACGACGGCGTCGACTACGGCGTGCCGATCCGCCTGTTCGTCACCATGCGCAAGCGGGGCGACCGCATGGTCGTCGACTGGACCGGCACCGCGCCGCAGGTGAAGGGTGCGATCAACAACACGCTCTCCTACACCAAGGCCGCCAGCTACGCCGCGATTCGCTCCGTCCTGCCGGCCGGCATCCCGAACAACGAGGGCGTCTTCCGCGTCATCGACGTGGTGGCGCCGCCGGGCACCATCGCCAACGGCGTGCTGCCGGCCGCCTGTGCTGCGCGCGGCCTGACCGGCTTCCGCATGGTCGACTGCGCCTTCGGGGCGCTCGCCATGATGCTGCCGGACAAGGTCTTCGCCGCGTCCGACGGCGGCAACACCGGCATCTCGATCGGCGGCTACGACGACGACCGCAAGCCCTACATCTATGTCGACTTCACCTGCGGCACCTGGGGCGGGCGCCCCTGGGCGGACGGGCTCGACGGCAATTCCAACATGTTCGCCAACATGGCGTCGCAGTCGATCGAGGTGACCGAGGCCGAGCAGCCGATCTCGGTGCTTGCCTTCGAATTCGTCCCCGACAAGGCCGGCGCCGGCAAATGGCGCGGTGGCGTGCCCTACCGGCGCGAATACCGCTTCCTGGAGAAGGAGGTTGTTCTCCAGGTGCGCGCCGACCGCCAGGCGTTCCGGCCCTACGGCCTCTATGGCGGCCATCCCGGCCAGCCATCGCGCAACACACTCAATCCCGATACCGAGAACCGCAAGCTCCCCGGCAAGCTCACCATGATGATCAAGCGCGGCGACGTCTTCCGCCACGAACTGGCCGGCGCCGGCGGCTGGGGCGACCCGCTGGAGCGCGAGCCGGCCAAGGTGCTGAAGGACGTGCGCAACGAACTGCTCAGCCTAGACGCCGCCCGCCGCCACTATGGCGTCGTCGTCGTCACCGACGGCTGGACCATCGACGAACCCGCCACCGCCAAGCTGCGCGAGGCCATGCGCACCCGCCGCGGCGACTGGACCGCCCCCGCCGTCCTCTGGACCGATCCCGCCGACCTGACCGCCGCTCCCAGCACCGAGGCCTGAGATGACCACCTTCCGCATCGGCGTCGACATCGGCGGCACCTTCACCGACATCGTCTTCCTGGGGTCCGACGGCACCGTCCACGTCAGGAAGGTGTCCTCCACGGTCGGCGCCTACGGCCGCGCCATCATCGAGGGCATCGGCCAGGTCTTCGGCGAGACCGACATCCAGGGCGGCGATGTCGCCGAGATCCGCCACGGCACCACCGTCGCCTCCAACGCCATCCTGGAGCTTAAAGGTGCGCGCACCGGCCTGATCACCACCAAGGGCTTCCGCGACGTGCTGGAGATCCGCACGCTGCGCATGCCGCGCCTCTACGACATCGCGTGGGACAAGCCGCCGCCGCTGGTCGAGCGCTATCTGCGCCTCGCGGTCGACGAGCGCGTCGACACCCACGGCACGATCGACCGGCCGCTCGACACGGCCGAGGCCGAGGCGATGGTCGACCGGCTGCTGGCCGAAGGCTGTGAGGCGATCGCCATCTGCCTGATCAATTCCTTCGCCAACCCCGCGCACGAGATCGCCATCCGCGACATCGTCCGCCGCAAGGCGCCCGACCTGCCCTGCTGCATCAGCTTCGACGTCCTGCCGGAGATCAAGGAGTACGAGCGCACCTCGACCACGGTGGTGAACGCCTACGTCCTGCCGATCGTCTCGCAGTATCTCTCGGTCCTCACTGCCGCCCTTCAGGCGAGCGGCATGACGGCGCCGCTGCTGCTGATGCAGTCGAACGGCGGCCTCACCCCGGCCGAGCACGCCGTGCGCCTGCCGGTGCACATCATCGAATCCGGCCCCGCCGCCGGAGTCATCGGCGCCCAGGCGTTGGCCGCCGCGGCCGACCTGCCCGACGTGGTCAGCTTCGACATGGGCGGCACGACGGCGAAGGCGTCGCTGATCGAGGCCGGCGAGGTCACCAAGGCGCCGGAGTTCCAGGTCGGCGGCGGCATCCTCAGCGGCTCGCGCCTGCTCACCGGCTCCGGCTACACGCTGAAGGTGCCGGCCATCGACCTCGCCGAGGTCGGTGCCGGCGGCGGCTCTATCGTGTCGATCGACGCCGCCGGCTCGCTCCTCGTCGGCCCGCACAGCGCCGGCGCCGTGCCGGGACCGGTCTGCTACGACATCGGCGGCACCCAGCCGACGGTGACCGACGCCAACGTCATCCTGGGTTATCTCAACCCGGAATATCTCGTCGGCGGCGCGGTGCGCCTCAACGCCGACAAGGCGCGCAGCGTCTTCATGGAGCGCATCGGCACGCCGATGGGACTCACGCTCGAGGCCGCCGCCTACGGCGCCTACCAGATCGCCGCCTCGAACATGATCCGCGCCATCAAGGCGGTCTCGACCGAGCGCGGCCGCGACCCGCGCGGCTACACCCTGGTCGCCTTCGGCGGCAACGGCCCGCTCTTCGCCGCGGCGATGGCCGAGGCGATCGGCATGAAGCGCATCCTGGTGCCGCCGTCGCCCGGCGTCTTCTCGGCCTTCGGCCTGCTCTATGCCGACGTCGAACACCATTATTCGCGCACCTTCCGCGGCCTGCTGCACAGCCTCGACCCGGCGCGCCTCGCCGAAGTCTGGGAGGCCATGGCGCAGGAGGCCCGCGACCAGCTCCGGGCCGATGGCTTTTCGGGCGCTGAAATGCGCGTCCTGCGCCGCGCCAGCCTGCATTATCAGGGGCAGACCTTCGAACTGGCGGTCCCCGCCCCGGACGGGCCGATCGACGCGTCGCTGCTGGCGGCCCTGGAGGAGGCGTTCCACGCCGAGCACGAGCGCACCTACGGCCACCGCGCCGGTGCCGAGGAGCCGGTCGAACTGGTCGGCATCCAGATCGTCGGCCAGGCCGCCACCGGCGAACGCCGCATCGCCGGGTCGCAGCCGGGCGCCTCTTCCGGCGGCGCGGAAGAGTGCCGCAGCCGCACCTGCTGGTTCGGCGGCACGCACGGCTGGCTGGAGACGCCGGTGATCGGCCGCGGCGCGCTGAAAACGCCGCGCCCCGGCCCCTGCATCGTCGAGGAGTACGACGCCACCTGCGTCGTCCCCCCCGGCGCCACCGCCAGCCTGGACGCCTACGGCAACATCATCGTCGCGTTGGGCTGAACCGCTTCCCTTCTTCCGTCATTGCGAGCCGAAGGCGAAGCAATCCATGCCACCGCGCCAACGTCCGGTGCGGCCCGGTGGATTGCCGCGGCGCTACGCGCCTCGCAATGACGGTCTCGGGAGGTCGCCCCCCTTAGACCTCCGTCACCCGCATGATGTCCGGCTTGCCGTCCATGTACTGGCCCATCTCGCGGCCGAACGTCTTGAAGTGGTCCGAGGCGCGGTGCGCGTCGACGGCGGCCTGGTCCTCGTAGCGCTCCATGAAGACGTAGAGCAGCGGGTCGTCGGTCTTGTGCAGGGCGTAGAGCTTGCAGCCGGGTTCGTTGGCGTTGACGGCGGCGGCGAGCTTCTTCGCCACTTCCTCGAACTGCGCCTGCTGGCCGTCCTTGACCTTGATCTTCGCGATGACGCCGAGCATCGGCTTTCTCCTCGTTTCGGGTTGAACTCGTTTCCGGGTTGGACGGGCACCATAGGCCAAGCCCCACGGCTCGCAATGGCCCACCGCAACCGGCCCCTTCCTCCGTCATTGCGAGGCGCGCAGCGTCGAAGCAATCCATCGCGCCGCCACCTCGGCGTCCTCCGCATGGATTGCTTCGCTGCGCTCGCAATGACGGCAAGGGTGGAACCGCCCCCGCCTCGCCATCCCCGCCCGCCCCCGCTACAGTTGGCGGCATCGCGGTCGCGGGAGGTCTGAAGGAATGAGCGAGACACCGAATGCGCTGAGCCCGGAAACGGTGCTGGCGCAGATGAAGGCGCATGGCGTCACCGACATCGTCTGGCTGCCGGACAGCGAGACCAACTGGCTCTTCCTGCTGATGCAGGCCGAGCCCAGCTTGCGCCTGATCGGCGTCGGGCGCGAGGGCAATGCCTGCTCCATCGCCGCCGGCCTCGCCACCGGCGGGCGCAAGCCGATGATCCTGATCCAGAACACCGGCATGCTGGAATCGGGCGATTCCATCCGCGGCTGGCTGATGGGCCTGAACGTGCCGGTGGTCCTGATGGTGGGCTATCGCGGCTATACGCGCCACGGCGTCAACACCGACACGGTGGCCACATTCACCGAGCCCTTCATCAACGCCTTCCGCCTGAACTTCTACTTGGTCGAGAGCGACGCCGACGCCGACCGTATCGGCGTCGCCTTCGAGGAGGCGGAGCGCACGCAGCGGCCGGTGGTGATCCTGGTCGGCGACGAATTCCACGGCTTCAACCGCTGACGGGGAGGATCCAGCCATGATGCACACCGCAGACGCGCTGAAAGCCATTGCCGCACACCGCAAGGACGCGATCGTCATCTCCGGCCGCGGCTCGCCGCACTGGGCGAAGATCAGCGACATGGAGAAATACGACGCCGCACTCGGCGATCCGGCGATGGGCGGCCATGCCGGCTTCGCCTTCGGCCTCGCACTGGCCCAGCCCGACCGCAAGATCATCCTGTTCGATTCCGAGGGCGACCTGCTGATGAGCCTCGGCATCCTGACGACGATAGCCGAGCTGGCGCCGAAGAACTTCTACCACTTCATGCTCGACAACGAGTGCTACGCCACCACCGGCGGCCAGCCCGTGCCGAACGCGAAGAACGTCGACTATGCCGCCATCGCCCGCGGCTGCGGCTATCCGGCGGCCCACGCCTTCACCGAGATCGACGACCTGACCCGCGCCGTGCCGGACATCCTGGCCAAGCCCGGCCCGGTCTTCTGCGCGATGAAGGTCTATCCCGAGGTCGAGAACACCCCCATCGGCCAGCGCAAGCGCTGGCAGACCCGCACTCGCGACCAGATCCTCACCGACCTCCGCGGCACCCTCGGCGTCGGCTGAGGCCGCGGGGCCGCCGCCCCTTCCTCCGTCATTGCGAGGCGGCGAGCCCTCTCGTCCGTCATTGCGAGGCGGCGAAGCCGCCGAAGCAATCCACCGCGCCGCTCCACACCGGCCCCTGTTGGATCGCTTCGCCTTCGGCCCGCGATGACGGTCGGAAAAGGCGGTCGCGGACAACGACCACCACCCAGGAGCACCCCCATGCCCGAGACCAAGCCGCCGCGCTTCGCGCAGCTTTCCCCCGACCAGATGTCCGACGCCCAGAAGAAAGCGGCCGAGGCCATCCTCGCCGGCGCCAAGAAGGCCGACGGCCCCGGCGGCCGCTACATGGCGCAGAGCGGCCAGTTCCCCGGCCCCTACAACTTCCTGCTGCGCAGCCCCGAGCTCGCCATGCGCTGGCGCGGCCTCGCCGAATATATCCGCTTCGACACCTCGGTGCCGCTGCGCCTGAACGAGCTCGCCATCCTGATCCAGGCGCGCTGGTGGACGGCCCAGTTCGAATGGTGGGCGCACGAGCCGCTCGCCGTCCGCGCCGGCCTCGCCCAGTCCATCGCCGACGACATCAAGGTCGGCAGGCGCCCGAAGGCGATGCAGCCCGACGAGGAAGCCGTCTACGATTTCTGCACCGAGATGATGGAAAACCGCCGCGTCGGCGACGCCACCTTCGCGAAGCTGAAGGCCCAGTTCACCGAACAGCAGATCGCCGACCTCGTCGCCGTCACCGGCTTCTACGCCACCGTCTCGATGATCCTGAACACGGTCGAAGCCGGCATCCCCGACGGCTCCGAACCCCCACTGAAGCCGCTCGACGGCCCGCTGAAATAAAACGCCTCTTTCACACCTTCCGGTGCCCCGGACGCGATCCGGGGGTCGGGAAGGTGCCGTAGCGAACCCGCGTGCCCGCCGCGTCACGCAACGCCCGAGGGCGCCCCGACGAGGCGCCTTCCGCACCTGCCCGTCTTCCCAAACGAGTGCGCATTTTGCGCACCGGCTAGGGAAACACGCCGCCTGCAGCAACTACTCAGGTAAGTATTTTGGCTGACTCTGGGTATATTCACTTTATCATCACGAAAAACTGATAATCACAAGAAATAATTTCGACACCAGATTACCGGAACTTTTCAGTTCTTCCTCGGTTGTTCGACGAAGTACCGCGGCAACAAGCCGGCAAATTGCTTCCCTACACCGAGAGGATTTTCATGACCAGGCTATTCGGAACCACGGCCATTGCGCTCGTCGTCGGCGCCTTCGCGCTGCCGGCCGTCGCGCAGCAGAACGTCGCGCAGCAGAACCGGGCGCCCCAGGGTCAGGCGGCCCAGGGTCAGGCGGCTCAGGGTCAGGCGGCTCAGGGTCAGGCGGCTCAGGGTCAGGCGGCTCAGAATCCCTGTTGGGAAGAGCTCGCGCGCTTCGACGGCGACAAAGACGGCTCGATCGGACCGCAGGACCTTGCCGCGAACAAGCGCGAGATCTTCGCGGTGCTGGACCGCAACAACGACGGCGAGATCACCCGCGAGGAGTTTATGCGATGCTTCTCGGCGCAGGGTGGCGAGGAGCATCTTCGGCAGACCTTCGCCGACCTTGACCGGGACGGCAACCAGCGGATCAGCGAGGCGGAGTTCACCGAGGGCGCCCGGCTCGAGCAGAGTCAGGTGATGGTGGAACAGCGCCGGGCCCAGGCGGGTGGGCGGCAGGCGCGGCCGACCGTGACGGTCGACCAGCAGAGCCCAACGGTCCAGGTGCAGCAGGCGCAGCCGGTAGTCACCGTCCGACAGGCGGAGCCGGTAGTCACGGTCCGGCAGGCGGAGCCGGTAGTCACGGTCCGGCAGGCGGAGCCGGAGGTGACGGTCCAGCAGGCGCAGCCGGAGGTTACCGTGCAGCAGGCGGAGCCCCAGGTGGTGGTCGAGCAGGCCCAGCCCGACGTCCGGGTCCAGCAGGCGGAGCCCCAGGTGGTGGTCGAGCAGGCCCAGCCCGTCGTCCGGGTCCAGCAGGCGGAGCCCCAGGTGATGGTCGAGCAGGCCCAGCCCAGGGTCGAGGTGGAGCAGGCGCAGCCGCAGGTGGCGGTCGAGCAGGCCGATAGGCCGAGGGCCGAAGTCCAGCAGCAGCAGGCGGCCCGCGAGCAGGCGGCCGGTGATGCGCGCCGTGCGGCACCGGATCGCCAGCGCGACACCGATAGGCAGCGCACCCAATCCACGGCCGCCGACCGTCAGGGCGACCGCTCAGCCCCCGCCACGGGACAGGCCGCGCAGACGTGGGCCGACGGCCAGCCGATAGACATGAACCGCATGCAGGCGAACGAAATTCTCGGTCGCGACATCGTCAACATGCGCGGTGAGAACGTAGGCGACGTCGACGACATCGTGGCAAGCCGCGACGGCAACGAACTTTTTGCCGTAGTCTCGGTCGGTGGCTTCCTCGGCATCGGGGCGAGGGACGTGGTCATTCCGTTCAGCGAGTTGCGCATGGGCGCAAACGACATGATCCTGATGTCGCAGATGTCCGAAGACGCCTTGAGCGACATGCCGGCCTACGACGAGAGCCAGTACCAGCGCTACCCGCGTTGACCCCGGGGGGGCCCTTCCGTTCCGGTCCACAGCCGGGTGGCTGAACACATTGGCCCCAACATCGCCGTCCGGTCGTGAGACCGGGCGGCGATCTCCCTCACGGCGCCCGGAGCGGCCGGCAGTCCGGGGCGATGGTGAGCCTGGCTTCCGTCCGCGCCTGAAGCTCCTCGGCGCTCATCCCGTCCAGGATCTCGCGCACGACGAAGCCCTCCGCAGTCACGTCGACCACGGCGATGTCGGTGAAGACGCGCTTCACGCAGGCGACGGCCGTAAGCGGCAGGGTGCAGCGGGTCAGGAGGCGCGAGCCGCCGCTGCGGGTGTTGTGCTCCATGATGACCCAAACCGCCTTGGCGCCGACGGCGAGGTCCATGGCGCCGCCGACCAGCGGGCCCTTGCCGGCCAGGCGCATGTCCCAGTTGGCGAGGTCGCCGTTCTCGGCCACTTCGAAGGCGCCCAGGATCGTCACGTCGATGTGGCCGCCGCGGATCATGGCGAAGGAGGCCGCACTGTCAACGATGGTGGCGCCGCGGCGGAGCGTGATGCGGCGGCTGCCGGCGTCGACCAGGTCGGGGTCGGCCGCCTCGGGTGCGGCCAGCGGGCCGACGCCGATGACGCCGTTCTCCGACTGGAAGACGACCTCGCGGTCCTCGGGCAGATAGTCGGCGGCCAGTACCGGGATGCCGAGCCCGAGATTGACCAAGCCGCCGTCGGGCAGGTCCTGTGCCGCGCGCCACGCCATCTGCTCGCGGTTGAGAGGCTTGCGGGCGCTCATCGGGCGTCTCCCACGGCGAGGATGCGGTCGACATAGACGCCGGAGAGCTGGACCCGCTCGGGCCCGATCGGCTCGTCCACGGTCTCGCGCACCTCGGCCACGGCGAGCTTGGCCGCCGTCGCCATCGCCGGGCCGAAATTCGCCTGGGCGTGGCGGAAGGTGAGGTTGCCGAACCGGTCGGCGGTGTCGGCGCGGATCAGCGCCACGTCGCCGGTGATCGCCTGCTCCAGCACGCAGTCGCGGTCGCCGAAGCGGCGCACCTCCTTGCCCTGAGCGAGTTCGGTGCCGAACCCGACCGGCGTGTAGAAGGCGGGGATGCCGGCGCCGCCGGCGCGGATGCGCTCGGCGAAGGTGCCCTGGGGCAGGCATTCGAGCTCGATCTTCCCCTCGATCCACAGGGTCTCGAAGGCCGACGGCTCCTTGCCGCGGCCGCGCGCGGCGCTGACGATAACCTTGGCGACCAGGCCCTCCTCGATTAGCTCATGGGTCAGCGAGTAGGGGTGGGTGGCCGAGTTGACCACCAGGGTTAGGCCCTTCGGCCCGGCCTCGCGCAGCGCGCGAATCAGCACGTTGGCGAAGCCCGCGCCGCCGAAGCCGGAGATCAGGACGGTCGCCCCGTCCCCCACGCCCGCCACCGCCGTGGCGGCGGAGGTCACCCATTTGTCGATCGGCACCCGGCGTTCCTCCCGTCTGGCCGCCCTCCTGCGCGGCGGCGCGGGGAGTGTCGGCGAGCCGCTTTCCGCCTGTCAACCGAGGGACGGGCGGAACGCAGCACGGGGCCAAGGCAGCACGGGGGCCAAGATGGCGGACGGGGCGCGGCCTCCCC
>JBKBLL010000088.1:0-13630 GCA_046296375.1 Alphaproteobacteria bacterium
GCTGTACTTACCGCGACACCGGCATGTTGAACTCCGCCCCGCTGCGGATGCCGGTCGGCCAGCGGGAGCTGACGGTCTTCAGCTTGGTGAAGAAGCGCACGCCGTCCGGCCCGTGCACGTGCAGGTCGCCGTAGAGCGAGGCCTTCCAGCCGCCGAAGCTGTGGAAGGCCATCGGCACCGGGATGGGCACGTTGACGCCGACCATGCCGGCGGCGACGCGGCTGGAGAATTCGCGCGCGGCGTCGCCGTCGCGGGTGAAGATGGCGGCACCGTTGCCGAATTTGTGCGCGTTGGTGAGTTGCAGCGCCGTCTCGAAGTCGGGCACGCGGACGACCGCCAGCACGGGGCCGAAGATCTCCTCGCGGTAGATCTTCATCTCCGGCGTAACTTCGTCGAACAGGCAGCCGCCCAGCCAGTTGCCGCCCTCGTAGCCCTGGAGCTTCAGCCCGCGGCCGTCGACCACCAGCTTGGCGCCCTCGCGCACGCCCTCGTCGACGTAGGCGGCGACCTTGTCGCGGTGCTCGCGGGTGACGAGCGGCCCCATTTCGGAGGCGGGATCGCCGCCCGGGCCGACCTTCAGCCCCTGGACGCGCGGCACCAGCCTGTCGATCAGCGCGTCGCCGGCACCGCCGACGGCCACCGCGACCGACACGGCCATGCAGCGCTCCCCGGCCGAGCCGTAGGCCGCCCCCATCAGCCCGTCGGTGGCGAGGTCGAGGTCGGCATCGGGCATGACGACCATGTGGTTCTTGGCACCGGCGAGAGCCTGGACGCGCTTACCGTGCGCCGTGCCGGTCGTGTAGACGTAGCGGGCGACGGGCTCGGAGCCGACGAAGCTGATCGAGGCGACGCGTCTGTCGGAGAGCAGCGCGTCGACCGCCTCGCGCCCGCCGTTGACGACGTTCAGCACGCCGTCGGGCACGCCCGCCTCCTTGGCCAGTTCGGCGATGCGCAGCATGGCCGACGGCACCTTCTCGGACGGCTTCATCACGAAGGTGTTGCCGCAGGCGAGCGCCACCGGGATGGTCCAGAGCGGCACCATGACGGGGAAGTTGAAGGGTGCGATGGCGCCGCACACGCCCAGCGGCTGGCGCATCGACCAGCTGTCGATGGCCGTGCCGACATTCTCGCTGAACTCGCCCTTCAGCAGATGCGGGATGCCGCAGGCGAACTCGACCACCTCGATGCCGCGGGTGATCGAGCCGCGCGCGTCCTCGCGCACCTTGCCGTGCTCGGACACGACGAGGTCGATCAGTTCCTCGACATGCCGCTCCAGCAGGTCCTTGAACCTGAACATGACCCGCGCCCGGCGCAGCGGCGTCTGCGCGGCCCAGGCCGGAAACGCCGCCTCGGCCGCCGCGACGGCCGCCGCCATGTCGGCCGCCGAGGCCATCGGCACCCGCTTCGTCACCTCGCCGGTGGCGGGGTCGAACACGTCGCCGAACTGCCCGGACCCACCCTGCACCCGGGCGCCGTTGACGAAGTGGTAGAGGGTCTCGGGCATTGGATCCTCGACGGGCTGCGTCTTGTTCGTTGAACGGACGAGACTGGGTCCGGAACGCCCGCCCTTCGGACGGGCCTTCGGCCCTCCTCCGGACGAGGCGTTCCTACTGACACGTGCCTGAGACGCCGTGCTGGAGCCGCCGAAGGCGGCGTCTCGAAGCGCGGGGTGGCGGCTCCGCCTCAGGCGACCTTGGCGAGCTTCTTCTGGTCGACCATCGCGGCGGTCTCGTCGAGGGCCTTGCCGAAGCGGCTCAGCATCTCGTCGATTTCCTCGCCGGTAATGATCAGCGGCGGCGAGAAGGCGAGGCTGTCGCCCATGCCGCGGGTGATCAGCCCGTGCTCCTGCGCCCGGTCCTGGCAGAAGACGCCGACGGCGTCCTTCGGATCGAAGGACTCGCGCGTCGCCTTGTCCTTGACCAGTTCGATCGCACCGATCAGGCCGATGCCGCGCACCTCACCCACCAGGGGGTGGCCGGCGAACCTGCGCATGCCGTCCTGCAGGCGGCCGGAAACGGCGGCGATGTGGCCGAGGATGTCGCGTTCCTCGTAGATCTTGAGCGTCTCCAGAGCGACGGCCGCCGCGGCCGGATGGCCGCTGTAGGTGAAGCCGTGGCCGAGCACGCCGACCTCGCCCGACTGCTGCGAGATGCCGTCGAACACCTGCTGCGTCATCATCACGCCGGAGATCGGCAGATAGGCCGAGGAGAGCGCCTTCGCGACCGTAATGAAGTCCGGTTTCAGGTCGTACGTCTCGGTCGCGAACATCTTGCCGGTCCGCCCGAAACCGCAGATAACCTCGTCGGCGACGAAGAGCACATCGTACTTCTTCAGGACCGCCTGGACCTTGGCGAAATAGGTCTTCGGCGGCGTGATCACGCCGCCCGCGCCCATCACGGGCTCTGCGAAGAAGGCGGCGACGGTGTCCGGCCCTTCCTTCAGGATCAGCTGCTCCAGACTGTCGGCCATGCGGGTGGCGAAGTCCTCCTCGCTCTCCCCCTCCTTGCCGAAGCGGTAGTAGTGAGGGCAGTCGGTGTGCAGCACCCCCGGCATCGGCAGGTCGAACGCCTTGTGCATGTGCGGCAGGCCGGACAGGCTCGCCGCCGCCAGCGTCGTGCCGTGATAGCCCTTGGTGCGCGCGATCAGCTTCTTCTTCTGCGGCCGACCGATGGCGTTGTTGTAGTACCAGATCAGCTTGATGATCGTGTCGTTCGCCTCGGAACCGGAATTGGCGAAGAACACCTTCGACATGCCCGCCGGCGCGATCGACAGCAGCTTCTCGGCCAGGTCGATGCCGACATGGTGCCCCATGCCGCGGAACTGGTGATAGTAGGGAAGCTGGCGCATCTGCCGGGCGGCCGCCTCGACCAGCCGTTCCTCCCCGAAGCCGAGCGACGTGCACCAGAGGCCGGCGAGGCCTTCGATGTATTCCTTGCCGGCATCGTCGTAGATGTAGATGCCTTTGCCGCGCGTCACGACGGTCGGGCCGACCTCCAGATGACGCTTCAGGTTCGTCATCGGGTGCATCAGATATGCCTTGTCGCGGCTCGCCGCAGAATTGCCTGCCGTTTCCACCACTGTATCTCCTTGCCACACCGCGCCAGTCTCGACTCTATCTGTTCAGAGCGATGCCGGCAAACGCGTCGTCTCGTCGACCGTCGCCCGGTCGAGTTGGGAGGCGGTCAGCCCGCGCGCGAGACGCAGGTCGGCCCGGCGGAGGTCGGCCCCTTCCAGGTGGGCACCGCGCAGGTTCGCATCGTGCATGTCGGCCTCTGCCAGGACCGCGCCGACGAGGTTCGCCCCCTCCAGGTCGGCGCCGGACAATTCCGCCCCGCGCATGTCGACGGCCGAAAGGTCGGCGTTGCGCAGGCTGGCGCCGATGAACACCGCGCGGCCGAAGTCGGCACTGCCGCAGTCCGCGCCGTCCAGACGTGCCTGATAGAGGCGGGCCGAATCCAGGCGCGCGTGGCGAAGACGGGCACGGGTCAGGTCGGCCCGGCGCAGGTTGCTGCGTCGCAGGTCGGCGCCGCCGAGGTCGGCACCGATCAGGCTCGCCTTCTCGAAGTCGCCACCGACGAAATAGACCTGGGTGAGCCGCGCGTCGTCCAGGACCGCTTTGGCGAAACAGGCCGCCTCCATATTCGCCTTGTGCAGGTCGCAGCCGCGCATCTGTGCCTTGCGGCAGTTGGCCTCCTCGAGGTCGGCCTTGCGCATCACCGCACCGTCGAGGACGGCCTTCTCGAGGCTGGCACAGATCAGAACCGCCTTGGAGAGATCGGCGCGCCGGAGGATGGCGCCGTCGAGCCCCGCACGGAAGAGATAGGCGTGGCCGAGCCGCGCATCGGACAGATCGACGGCCGCCGCGACGGCGCGGCTGAGGTTGGCCCAGCGGAGATCGGCCGCGGCGAGCGCGCAGCCGCGCAGGTCGAGCCCCCGCAACTGTACCGGACCCGGCGGCGGCGGCCGGTCGGTCGAAAGCGCGTGCAGCCATGCGCGATGCGCGGTCACGGCGGCGGCCAGATCGTCGGGGCTGATCGGCTGGGGCTGCGGCCGCGCGCTACCCGAAACGATCGCGGAGCCGGAAACGATGACGGCCATGCCCTGCCCTCCCGATGCGGACGGGTTCCGCAGTAGCGGATGGCGCTTCGTAACCCGAATGCGCCGCCCGCGTCCATGACCGTCGGGACGCGGGCGCGCCGGCGGATATGCCTTCAGCCCGTGAACTGCAGGATGCTCAACGTCATGCCGGTCGTGAAGGTGACGATGATGGCGATGACGACGACGCCGGCGACTGTCTCTCGGCCGGCAACGAAGGAAACCGGCTTGCCGTTGCGCGAGCGCGTCCGGTCGAGAATGAAGTAGCTGAGCGCGATGAGGAGCAGGCCTGAGACGATATACATGACGGACCTCGCTGTATCGGAGATGGAGCAGGGATTGCCCGGGGACGTCAGGAGCGCAGGACGGTGGCCGACCCCGGCAATGGCCGGGTTTCCGACGTCGCCGATGACGGGTTGGTCTCGGGCTTCTGGGTGGCCGTCTGCTGCACCGGCAGGCCGTCGCCGACGGCACCGGATTCCGGACGCCGGACCGATGGGAGGTAAAGAAGCAGCGCGCCGGCGACGTAGACCGACGAGAACGTCCCGATCAGGATCCCCCAGAACACCGCGAGGCTGAAGTTGAAGAGGGCGCTGCCGCCGAAGAGCAGCAGCGGCAGCACCGCGAGCAGCGTGGTCCCGCTCGTCAGGATCGTGCGCGCGAGCGTCTGATTGATGCTCTGGTTCACGATCACCGCCATGTCGGGCGTCTTGTGCCGCCGCAGCAGTTCCCGGATGCGGTCGAAGACGACGACGGTGTCGTTGACGGAATAGCCCGCCAACGCCAGCAGGGCCGCGATAGCGGTCAGGTTGAAGTCGAGCCCCAGAAGCGAGAACAGGCCGAGCGCCATGAGGACGTCGTGGCCGGTGGCGACGAGAGCCGCCAGCGCGAACTGCCACTCGAACCGCAGATAGACGTAGATGCCGATCGCCAGAACGGCGAGAACCGTGGCGGTGACCCCGTCGCGGAACAGTTCACCCCCGACCTTGGGACCGACGAGTTCGACCCGGCGATATTCCCAGTCGCGGCCGAGGCTGCCGCGAATGGCGTCGACCGCCGCTTTGGACGCTTCCTCCGTGTTCTGGGCCTGGACACGGATCAGCAGTTGGTTCGGAGCCCCGAACTGTTGCAGGTCGACTTCGCCCAAGCCCAGGCCGCTGATCCGGCCTCGTAATTCGCCCAGGTCGACCGGTGCGGGCGAAGCCGCCTCGATCAGGACGCCGCCCTTGAAATCGATGCCGAGATTGAGCCCCTGCACCGCGAGCGAGGCGATCGCCGCGAGCAGCAGGAGCCCGGAGAAGGCGAACGCGACGAAGCGCTGCCTGACGAAGTCGATCTTCGTGCCGTCCGGCACGAAGCGAATACCGCGGAATGCCACGATCCCACTCCGACTGCGCGCCCGGCCGCACGCCGAAGCGCGGACCCGGATGCGGATGACTGGATGTCGGAAGCGGCGCGACGGCCGATGCGGCCCGCGCGCGCGGACGGCCGGAGCCGTCAGGCCGTGGCGATGGGAGGACCGGTAGGACTGCGGGAACCCCGGCGGACGTCCGGCGGGGCGGTAGGGATCGCGGAATCCCGCCGTGCTGACCCCGCAGACAGGCCGGAGTCGGCGGGTCGCTCGCCGGGGGCCAACGCCGCGGCATCATCACGACCGCCCGACGCGCGCTTGGTATCGCCCGCTTCCACACACGGTGGTGCCGTCAGGACGGCAGGCTGCTCGTCGGTGGAGGGATCGACTGCGAGCGGCGCCGCGGCATCGAACGCCGCGGCCACGATGAGGGTCGCCGCGGTCCCGGGATAATGGGCCTGGACCACCGTCGCGGACGGCAGCAGAGAGAGCAGTAGGCCGAGGAGGCACAGGGCACCGACGAGCCGCGATGCACCACCGCGGCCTCCTTCGGCGCTTCGCCCTGTGTCCGGATCTCGGATCGACGTGGACCTTCTACGCGGTGCGTTCATCGTCACCGCACGACATCAGATCGCATCCGCGGATCGCAGCTTCAAGACCGATCGCAACGATCGCGAACGCCGCACTCGCAGTCCGTGGCCCGACTCACCAAATGCGCTCGATCGCCCCCGCCCCGCCCGATGCGCCTACGTCCCACGCGTGCAACTCACCCGCTCTCACCGCATCAAGCTCGCCATCCTCGCTCTGCTCCTCGCGATCGCCGTCGGTCGCGAGACGGAGTGGGCGCAGCGCACCTTCGGCCTCGACGGCTACTGGGAGACGGAAGCGGCCCGACGCGAGGTCGAGCTCTGGGAAGCCGAGGCCCTGACGGCCGAACTGGAACATGAAATGGCCGGCGCGACCGATCCGTCGGCCGCTGCCAGCCTTCTGGAGGAAGTCCGGGCGGCGCGCGGGGAAGCCGATCAGCTGCGGCAGAACCTGGAAGAGGCCCGCGCCCGACGTTGACCCGCGTCCCCAGGACGACGAAGGGCCGGCAGATCAGCCGCCGACCGCCACGTAGCCGCCAGTGCTGCCCTCACCGCGCAACCCTCCGCCGAAGCCGCGAACCTCGGGTCGGGGCGCCGAAACGGCCGCACGCTGCCAGAATTGCTCGAGGTTGCGCAGGGTCTCGTTGGCGTCGGCGATACGCGCGCTATCGGCATGTTCGGACGCCAGTTGCGCCGCGTGGCGCTGAAACATGTCACTCAGGCGCTTCCACAGATCGATACCCTTGGCCGAAAGGCGGATGCGCACCGAGCGGCGGTCGTGTGGCGAACGCTCCTGCGAGATATAGCCGTTCTCGACCATCTTCTTCAGGTTGTACGACACGTTGGAGCCGAGATAGTAGCCGCGCAAGGTGAGTTCCCCGACGGTGAGTTCCTCGTCGCCGATGTTGAAGAGGATCAGGCTCTGGACGTTGTTGATGTCATGGATCCCCGGGGCATCGAGTTCCGCCTTCACGACGTCCAGGAACTGGCGGTGCAGACGCTCGATCAGGGAAATGGATTCGAGATAAGCCTGTAGCACGGTACCCTCGTTCCTGTTCGGCCCCTGGCCCGGAATGTGCCGTTAGGCGCGGGATTAGGCCAATCTTTCGGCGCAGGTCGTTAAAATCCCCTGAACGCCGGATGTCCGCCGCCGAGCGGGGGCTGCCATTCCGCCAACCTCGCCTACCTGCAGAAATGGGGATGCTACCCTCTATAGTGGCGAAAATGAGAGGCTGAAGCGCGCCGGGCGTGTCAGCGATCACCCCGCAGCATCCGGATGATGCCCGAGAAGTCCGAGGCACCGTGACCGGCCCCGGTATAGAGCGCGTAGAGCGACTGCGCGGCCGCTCCGAGCGGCGTGGCGGCTCCCGCCGATTGCGCAGCATCCTGGGCGAGGCGCAGGTCCTTCACCATCATGTCGGCAGTGAAGCCGGCCTGGTAGCCGCGATTCGCCGGAGAGGCCGGGACAGGGCCCGGTACCGGGCAGTACGTCGTGACGGCCCAGCACTGGCCGGACGATTTCGACGCCACGTCGAACAGCTTTTGATGGTCGAGCCCCAGCTTCTCCGCGAGAGCGAAGGCCTCGCACGCGCCGATCATCGAAATGCCGAGCAGCATGTTGTTGCATATCTTCGCCGCCTGGCCGTTCCCCGCACCGCCGCAATGGACGATCGTCCGTCCCATGGCCTCGAGAATCGGCTTCGCCCGTGCGAAGGCGTCGTCGGGGCCGCCCACCATCATCGTCAGCGTCGCCGCCTCGGCCCCGCCGACGCCACCCGAAACGGGGGCGTCGACCATGGCGAACCCTGCGGTTTCCGCTGCCGACGACACGGCGCGCGCGGTCGCGACGTCGATCGTCGAGCAGTCGATCAGCAGCGTCCCCGGCCGTGCGGCGGCGAGGATGCCGTCCTCTCCCGTATAGGCGGCCCGAACATGCGGGCCGGCGGGCAGCATGGTGACGACGATGTCGGCATCGGCGACCGCGTCGGCGATACCGGCCGCACGGACGGCACCGGCCGCGACGGCGGCGTCGACGGCCCCCGCCGACAGGTCGAAGCCCTTCACGGCATGTCCGGCCTTCAGCAGGTTGCGCGCCATAGGGCCGCCCATGTTGCCGAGGCCGATGAAACCGATCGCCGTCATATCCGTCTCCCTGTCGTCCGGCGGCATCCACGGCGGGCCGGACGCGATGTCATGGTCAGAGCGCGTCCGGTCCGTGCGGTCCGGGCCCCGTGGGCGGAAACCGCAGTTCCTCGTCCCGGGGCGCAAAGCAGGCGGCAACCATGTCCGCCGTTACGTCCTCCAGCCGTCCCGGCTGCCAGCGCGGCGCGCCGTCCTTGTCGAGGATGGTCGCGCGCACCCCCTCATAGAAGTCGTGCCCGGCCATGAAGGCCTGGCTGACGCGATACTCCAGAGCCAGTGCCGAGTCGAGGTCGAGGCGGGCGCCGCGCCGGACCTGCTCCAGCGCCACCTTGAGAGCGAGCGGCGAGCGCGCCCGCATGGTGGCCGCAGTCTTCGCCGCCCATTCGCTGCCGTCGGCGTCGAGACGGTCGAGCATCTCCTCGACGCTGTCGGCGGCGAAGCAGGCGTCGATCCGCCCCCGATACACTTCGATCGGCGCGGTGCCCGCATTCTCCGACAGCCGCTCGATCGCGGACGTGACGGCCGCGTGCGCCGCCTCCAGATCGTCTGCCGGAAAGTTCGGCACGACCAGGCTGGCGGCCAGCTGCGGCAGCCTTTCGCTCGGCATGTAGTGCGTGCCGATGCCCGCATGGACGCAGTCTGCGCCGCCCATGCGCGCGCCTGTCATGGCGAGATAGACGCCGAGCGCACCCGGCAGGCGCGGCAGGAAATAGGTGGCGCCGACATCCGGAAAGAAGCCGATGCCCGTTTCCGGCATGGCGAAGACGGTCGCTTCGGTCACGACGCGGTGCGAGCCGTGGATCGATATCCCGACGCCGCCGCCCATGGTGACCCCGCTCATCAGCGCGACGTAGGGCTTCGGATAGTGGAAGATGCGCCAGTCCAGCGTGTATTCGTCACGAAAGAAGTCGCGGGTGTAGGGATCACCCGCGCGGCCCGCCTCGTAGAGGCGGCGGATGTCGCCGCCGGCCGCGAACGCCCGCCCGCTGGTCGAACGGATCATCACCGCCAGAACCGCCGCGTCCTCCTCCCAGGCGCGCAGCTGCGCGTCGAGCGCGTGCACCATCTCGAGCGTAACCGCGTTGAGCGCCTTCGGCCGGTTCAGCGTCACGAGTCCGACGCCGTCCGTCACCTCGAATCCGATATCGTCGCTACTCAAGAAATCCTCGTCCTGTCCTGCGGCCCCATCGGCCGTCGCCGTGGCGGGTCATCACTCCGCCAGCAGCCGACGAGCGATGATGACCCGCATGATTTCGTTGGTCCCCTCCAGAATCTGGTGGACGCGCGTGTCCCGGACGTACCGTTCGAGGGGGAAGTCCCTCAGATAGCCATAGCCGCCGTGCAGTTGCAGCGCCCTGTTGCAGATGTCGAAGCCGGCATCGGTGGCGAACCGCTTGGCCATGGCGCAGTGGAGCGTCGCCTCCGGGTCCTTCGCGTCCATCGCCGCCGCGGCGCGCCAGACCATCAGGCGGGACGCCTCCAGCATGGTCGCCATGTCGGCGATGTCGAACTGCAGAGCCTGGAAGTCCGCGAGCCTGCGCCCGAACGCCTCGCGCTCCAGCAGATAGGACCTTGCCGCCGCCAGGGCCGCTCCGGCCGCGCCGAGCGAGCAGGCGGCGATGTTGACGCGGCCGCCGTCCAGGCCGCGCATGGCGATCCTGAACCCCTCGCCCTCCTCGCCCAACCGGTTGTCGACCGGCACGCGGCAGTCCTCGAACAGCACCATCGCCGTAGGCTGGCTGTTCCAGCCCATCTTGCGTTCGGGCTTGCCGAAGCGCAGACCCGGCGTGTCCTTCTCGACCAGGATGCAGGAGACGCCGCGCGGGCCCGGTTCCCCGGTCCGCACCATGCAGACGTAGAGATCGGTCTGCCCCGCCCCAGAGATGAAGGCCTTGGCGCCGTTCAGCACGTAATGGTCGCCGTCGCGTTCCGCTCGTGCCTTCAGCGCCGCCGCGTCGGAGCCGGAGCCGGGCTCGGTCAGACAGTAGCTCGCCAGGATCTCCATCGCGGTCAGGCGCGGCAGCCAGCGGCGGCGCTGCGCCTCGGTCCCGCACACGTCGATCATCCACGCCGCCATGTTGTGGATGGAGAGATAGGCGGCCGTGGAGGTGCAGCCGGCCGAGAGCTCCTCGAAGATCAGCGCCGCGTCGAGGCGCCCCAGGCCGGAACCGCCGACGTCGTCGCGCACATAGATGCCGGCGAAGCCGAGGCCGGCGGCAGCGCGCAGCGTATCGACCGGAAAGACGGCACGCTCGTCCCAGTCCGCCGCGTGCGGAGCGAGGTGCTCGACCGCGAACTGGCGGGCCGTATCGCGGAACGCCTGCTGTTCTTCGGCGAAAGTGAAGTCCATGGTCCCGACCGTGCTGGCGTGGGCCGTGGCGCCCGATCATACCGGGCGGCACGCCACCCGCAAGCACACGGGCCGCCGGGACAGGTCGCGCCGTCAGTCCCCGGAGTTACGCCTCCGCGGCGCGGCGCGCGTGGCGCTTGCGGTCGTTCGGATCGAGATAGCGCTTGCGCAGCCGGATCGCTTCCGGCGTCACCTCCACCAGTTCGTCGTCGCCGATATAGGCGATGGCGCGCTCCAGCGTCATGCGGACGGGCGTGGTCAGCAGGATGGCGTCGTCCTTGCCGGCGGCGCGGATGTTGGTCAGCTGCTTGCTCTTGAGCGGATTGACGTCGAGATCGTTGCCGCGGCTGTGCTCGCCGATGACCATGCCGGGGTAGATCTTCTCGCCTGCCCCGATGAACAGCGGGCCGCGCTCCTCCAGGTTCCAGAGTGCATAGGCGACAGACTTGCCCTGCTCGGTGGAGATCAGGGCGCCGGTGCGGCGCGCCGGAATGTTGCCCTTGTAGGGCGCCCAGGCGTGGAACAGGCGGTTCATGACGCCCGTGCCGCGCGTGTCGGTCAGGAACTCGCCATGATAGCCGATCATGCCGCGCGACGGCACGTGCATGACCAGGCGCGTCTTGCCGCCGCCGGAGGGGCGCATCTCCTGCAGTTCCCCCTTGCGCTGCGACAGCTTGTCGACGACGACGCCGGAGAACTCCTCGTCGACGTCGACCACCACCTCCTCGATCGGCTCCAGGCGCTGGCCCGTGACGGGGTCGCTGCGGAAGAGGACGCGCGGCCGGCTGACCGAAAGCTCATAGCCCTCGCGGCGCATCGTCTCGATCAGCACCGCGAGCTGCAGTTCGCCGCGGCCCGCCACCTCGTAGGCGTCGCTGTCCTCGGTCTCGGTCACCCGGATCGCGACGTTGCCGTCCGCCTCGCGTATCAGGCGGTCGCGGATCATGCGCGAGGTGACCTTGTCGCCCTCCTGGCCGGCGAGCGGACTGTCGTTGACCGAGAAGGTCATGGCCAGGGTCGACGGGTCGATCGGCTGGGCCGGGATCGGCGCCGTCACCTCCGGCACGCAGATCGTGTCCGCCACAGTCGCCGTCGGCAGGCCCGCGATGGCGATGATGTCGCCGGCACTCGCCTCCTCCACCGGCACCCGCTCGATTCCGCGGAACGAGAGCAGCTTGGTGATGCGTGCCTGTTCGATTACCCGACCGTCCTGTCCGAGCGCCTTCACGGCCAGGTTGGTGCGCACCGTCCCGGTCTCGATGCGCCCGGTCAGCACGCGGCCGAGGTATGGATCGCGCTCCAGCGTCGTCACCAGCATGGTGAACGGCCCCTCGTCCGACACCTTGGGCGCAGGGACATGGCGCACGATCAGGTCGAAGAGCGGCGCCATGCTGTCCTTCGGACCCTCCGGGTTGTCCGCCGACCAGCCCTCGCGTGCCGACGCGAAAAGCGTGGGGAAGTCGAGCTGCCGCTCGTCGGCATCGAGGGCGGCGAAGAGGTCGAAGGTCTCGTCCTGCACCTCGAACGCCCGTTCGTCCGCCCGATCGACCTTGTTGATCAGCACGATCGGCCGAAGGCCCAGCTTGAGCGCCTTGCCGACGACGAACTTGGTCTGCGGCAGAGGCCCTTCGGAGGCGTCGACAAGCACGACAACGCCGTCGACCATGCTGAGAATGCGCTCGACCTCGCCGCCGAAATCGGCGTGGCCCGGCGTATCGACGATGTTGATGCGCGTTCCGTTCCAGACCACCGAGGTGCACTTGGCGAGGATCGTGATCCCGCGCTCGCGCTCGATGTCGTTGGAGTCCATGACGCGCTCCGCGACCTGCTGGTTCTCGCGGAACGCGCCGCTCTGGCGCAGCAGGCAGTCGACCAGGGTCGTCTTGCCGTGGTCGACGTGCGCGATGATGGCGACGTTGCGGATGTTCATGGGGCTCCAGCACGAAAAGCGCGGCCCGAAAGCTTCGGCCGCGGAGATGATAGTGATGTAGGGCAAGGGATCGACGGGCGCAAGCGCGGCCGGGCGCGCCGCGCACGTCTTCAGTGGTGCAGCGCGCGTACGATCGCGAGATAGTCCGGCCGTTCGGGATCCAGGACGCCGTGTCGGACGAGGAAATCGATGACCACGAGGTTACAGTTGAACTTGAAGTCTTGCGTCTCGGCGACGATCCCCGCCACCTCTTCGATCGGCCAGAGGTGGAAACTCTCGATCTCGCCGTCCGTGTTGCGCGGCGTGAAGTCGCGCGGCAGTTCGAGGTCGTAGCAGAACTGCACGTCCGGCTTCAGCCCCTCTTCGGTCTGGTGCCGGTAGGAGATGGCGCCGACCGCGACCGCCCGCTCGGCGAGCGCGCGCGGGAGTGCCGCCTCCTCCGCACATTCCTTGATCAGGTTATCGCGCAGCGAAAGACCGAGTGGCTGGCCGCCCGCCACCATGTTGTCGAGCATGCCGGGATAGGTGTGCTTGTCGCGCGCCCGCCGGCCGATCCACATCAGGATGCGCCCGCCCTCGCGGACGAAGCCATTGAGGTGAACGCCATAGGAGGGCGCACCGAAGAAGGGGACCGCCGCGCGTTCCATGCGGAGCAGCGCCTCGGCCCCCCAGGCCGTGGCGATCGGATAGTACTCGCCGCGCCAGCCGCGGATGACGCCCGCATCCGCGAGCGGCTGCAGCACCGACTCGACCGCGGCACTGCGCGCCTCGAACCCGTTCAGTCGGTCGTCCAGCTGCACCGCCTCCGGCGTCACCGCAAAGACATCCGGAAAGGCCGCGAGCCGCGCGGCGAAGGCGTCGCCCACCTGACCGACCGCGACATCGCCCACCAGGAACGGTCGGAAGCCGGCCGAGTCCCAGTTGTTGCACTCTGCGATGCGGTCGAGAAAGCTCATCCCGCGCGTGCACCCGACAGGATGCCGGGGGCGGTCTGCATGGCCGGGACGACGCCGCGCTCGCTGGTCAGCACGCAGTCGACATAGGCGATCTGGCGCATGCAGCGCGCCATGTAGGCCGCGAGGTCGGGCTCGATGCCCCGCATCTGTATGTCGATGGTCAGGAGATCGCCCTCGGGGCCGCTGACATCGCTGATCATGCGGGTCGGGGTCAGGCCG
>JBKBLL010000089.1:0-13591 GCA_046296375.1 Alphaproteobacteria bacterium
AACCGTCCCGAGGCCCGCAACGCCCTCAGCGAGGAGATGCGCGGCGACTTCGACAAGCTGCTGCCCTACCTCCAGGCGGAGGCGGGGCGCGCCGTCAAGGCCGTGGTCCTGACCGGTGCAGGGCCCGCATTCAGCGCCGGCGGCGACATCAAGGGAATGAGGAGTCGGGCCGAAGCGACGCCCGCGGACTCGCGCAGGCGCATGCGCGCCAGCCATCACCGGATGTACGATATCGGCCACCTCGAACTGCCGGTCATCGCCGCCGTCGACGGCGCGGCGGCCGGGGCCGGCTTCTGCCTGGCGCTCGCCGCGGACTTCATCGTGGCCACGCCGCGCGCGCGCTTCGCCGCCTCCTTCAACCGGATCGGCCTCGTGCCGGACTGGGCGGGACTCTACTACCTGCCGCGCCTCGTCGGCCTGCAGAAGGCGAAGGAACTGGTCTTTACCTGCCGTCTGTTCGGGGCCGAGGAGGCCAAGCAGATGGGGATCGTCTACGACATCTGGCCGCAGGAGGGGTTCCTCGACCGCGCCAAGGCGTTCGCGGGGCGCTTCCGCGGTGCGTCGACGGAGGCACTCGGTATGTCGAAGAACCTGCTGAACCAGTCGTTCGAGACGGACTTCAAGACCATGCTCGAACTGGAGGCGATGGCGCAGTCGGTGGCTCGCGGCAGCAGCTATCACACGGCGGCGGTCGCACGCTTCGTCGAGAAGCAGCCGCCGCTCTTCAATTGGGAGGCGATGGAGAAGGAAGCCGCCGCGGACTGAAACAGCCGGCGGTGGCATCGGCTCCGTCGAGTCGGTTGAAAGGTCTCTGGCTCTCCGGTAAACATGTCTCTGACATGTCAGAGGGGAGCCAGGACCATGCCGACCGCCGCCAGCCTGATCAATGCCGGTCCGTCCAACGCCGGTCCGTCGAAAGTCGCGGCGGCGCCTTCCCGAAAGGCCGAGCCGGTTGAGGGCGATGCGGGCCGGTCGACGATCCGTGATCCGCGATCGGGCTTGGCCGCATCGATCGCCGCGGCGGTCGCATCCGTGCCCTCCGGCTCTTCCGGAACCGCGGAGCGCGTCGCGGCGGCTTTGCGGCCCTTCCTCGGACGCACGGACCTGCTCCTCCCGGCGGAGCGTGTGCCGGCCGAGGGCTGCTATGCGCGCAACCTCGTCCATGCCGATCCGGAGGGGCGCTTCTCCGTCTGGGCGATGGTGTGGCGGCCGGGACAGGAGAGCAGCGTCCACGATCACTGCTGCTGGTGCGTGATGGGGGTGCAGGAGGGCGTGCTGGTCGAGGAGGCCTTCCGTAACCGGAACGCAGGGGATGAAGCGCCGCGCGTCGCCGGCCGGCGGGACTGCGGCGTCGGCGCGGTGCGTGCGCTGGAGCCGGGCGCGGACGACATCCACCGCATCGGCAACCGGGGCGGTGCCACGGCGATCTCGATCCACGTTTACGGCTTCGATCCGGCGCAGATTGCGAGCAGTGTCGGTCGCGTCTACGGCTGCTGAACGGGAGGCCGGCGTCACCGTTCCTGGTCGCGCGAGCCGCCCCCGAAGCTCTCGCCGAAAGACAGCGACCCCAGCTGCTTGAAGTGGACGCGGAACATGATCTTCTCGTCCTGCCGCAGGTCGCGATCGGACGTGTAGTCCCGCGTATACGTCGCCTGGAAGGCGAAGCACTCGTCCTCGTAGAGCAGGCCGACCTGCGTCCGGAGGGGGTCGTTCGCCTCGAGGTCGCGGCGGTGGCTGCCGAAGGCGCTCCAATTTTCCGTCAGCCGCGCTTGAACGCCGATCCGCACCTGCTCGCGCCGGCTGAACAGGTCCGTCGTGGCAGTGGCGGAGTCGAGTTGCACGTACTCCGCGCTGACACGGATGCGCGGCGTTCCGGCGCGGAGTGCGAATTCGCTGCGCCGAAACGACAGGTCGTCCTTGTCCACCCGGAAGCGGTAGAGCATGTCGAGCCAGTCGGCCGGCGATACCTGTAGCCGCCCGACCACATCGGAGAAGCCGTCGCGCAGGCCCGAGCCGCGATCGAAATCGTCCGCCCCGTGGCGCAGACTCTGTCCGACGAACGCTTCGACGCGGCCACCCTCCAAGCCATGAGCGCCCGCCCGCAGGCCATAGGTCAGACGTTGTCCGCCCTCGACCCGGTCGTATCCGGGGAAACGGTTGGCTTCCATCAGGTTCAGATCGTCGAAGTCCAGATTTGAACTGTCCTCGTTCGGGATGCGCCGCGGATTGACCCGATTCGGCGCTACCGCCACCATCGCCACCGGCTCGATCACCTGGGTCATGCTCTCGGTGATCCGGGCGAGGGGGTAGCGCCAGGACGCGACGGCCTGCGGTACGAGCCGCCCGACGACCCCGCTTTCGCTCCGGCCGTTCACCACGACGTCGTCGACCGAGTAGACGTCGCCGCGCACCCCGACGGACAGGTCGAACAGGTACCCGCCTTCGGTCGGAACCGGCAGGTTCCAGCCGCCCGAGAGCGACAGGCGGCGGCTTTCCGTGCCCTCGTCCCGGATGAACACGGCCGCGTTGGCGTTCGCGGACCAGTATCCGTCCGGACCCTGGCGGCCGACATAGCTGAAGGTCGCATGCGGCAGGGTCGACGGCGTCACCCGGTTGGCCACGTCGTCGCGCAGTTCCTGAACCGTGGATGCGCCGAACGTGCCCCAGGATCGACCGCTGAAATACTCGACGAACGCCTCGCTTCGCAGGGTCGGCGCGTCGTCGAAGTCGAGCTTGCGCAGATAGGTGTCGTCGCTCGCCCGGTAGATCTGGGCGCGCGCGCGCCAGTTCTCGTCGATATCGTAGGCGCCGTTGGCGCGCAGATGGCCGCGCCACTCGTTGCGCTTCACGCGCGTTCCGGCACCGTCGGAGACGGTCCGGTCGATCTGGCCGGCGCTGCCGCGCAGGCCGAGCCGGCCGCGGTTCCACAGATAGCGGTATTCGCCCGCGCCGATGACACCTTCCTTGCTGAGGAAGATGGGCGTCAGGGTCGCATCCTGATTCGGCGCGATCGCGATGTGGAAGGGCTGGCGGACGAACAGGCCGAGGTCGCTGTCGCTGCCGAAGGTCGGCGCGAGCAGGCCGGTCTTGCGTTCCACGGTGGGGTCGGGATGGAAGAAGTAGGGCGCGTACATCACGGGAACGCCCCACATCTCCATGATCGCATCCTTGTAGACGATCTCCTGCTGGACCTCGTCGTGAACGACCTCGCGCGCCTTGATCTGCCAGAGCGGGGGGCGCGTCCGGTCGGTCTCGCACAGGGCGCAGGGAGAGTAGACGGCGCGGCGCATCACCGTGCGCTGACCGGCCGTGCGCCGTGCGCTGCGCGCGGCGAGGCGCGAGTCGTCGCTCAGCAGCATGCGCAACTCGTCGATCACCCCGTCGCGCAGGTCTTCGGTGATCTCCACGGTTTCGGCGAAGACGACGGTGCCGTCCGGTTCTACCAACGCGACGTTGCCGGCCGCGGAGACGATGCCGGTCGACCGGTTCCACGAGACCGAGTCGGCGAGCATCAGACGCCCGCCGCGTTCGACCTCGACCGAGCCGCGGGCCGTGACGACATCGTCGTCCTGCGCCACCTCGTCGGCCACGAGGAGGATCTCCCTGCCGCCTTCGGCGACCGGAACCCATTGCGCCTGCGCCGCAGGCGCGGCGAGCGCGAGGCCGAGCGCGGCCCCCACCAGCAGGAGGGCGGCGAATCGGACCAGGGGCGGTAGGGTGGGGCGGGCGCGGCCGCCCGGCGCAGCGGGCGAGGGCGGCGCGGCGGCGCTATCGTCCGATCGCATAGCCCTGCATGAGCCGCGGGTTGGCCGCTGCCTTCAGGATTTCGCCGTCGCGCGCGCAGGCGCTGATCCGTCCCTGGCTCCAGTCGCCGCCGATCTCAACGCGGTGGCCGCGCCGGCGCAGTTCCTCGATCGTCGCGGCGGGCAGCCGTCCTTCGACCACCACCTTGCCGGGACTCGCCTGGCGCGGGAAGAAGCTGCTCGGGAAATGCGCCGTCTGCCAGGTCGGCGCGTCGATCGCCGCCTGCAGGTTCATGCCGTGATGGACGTGGCGCAGGAAGAAGATGACCGTCCACTGGTCCTGGCCGTCGCCGCCGGGCGTTCCGAACGGCATCCAGGCTTCGCCGTCGCGGAAGGCGAAGGAGGGAGACAGGGTGGTGCGCGGCCGCTTGCCGGGCTCCAGGCTGCCGGGGCCGCCTTCCTCCAGCCAGAACATCTGCGCGCGGGTGCCGAGGCAGAAACCCAGTTCCGGGATGACCGGCGAGCTCTGCAGCCAGCCGCCGGACGGGGTGGCCGAAACCATGTTGCCGTGCCGGTCGATGACGTCGATGTGGCAGGTGTCGCCGTCGATCTTCGCCATGGTCGGCTCGCCGGCGCCCGCCGCCTCGCCGGCGGTGCCCGTGCCTACCTTGACGCGCGGGTCAAATCCCTCGATCGCGCCCGGCCGAAGGTCCAGCGACGCGGTCTCGCCGATCAGGCCGCGGCGGGCGTCGTTGTAGACCTTGGACAGCAGCGTCTCGACGGGCACGTTCACGAAGTTCGGATCGCCGTAATAGGCCTCGCGGTCGGCGAAGGCGAGCTTCGCCGCCTCGATCACGACGTGCGTGAAGTCGGGCCCGAGAGGGTCCATCGCCGCGAGATCGAAGCCCTGCAGCAGGGCGAGCTGCTGCAGGAAGACCGGCGACTGCGCCCACGGGCCGGGCTTGGCGACCGTGTAGCGGCCGTAGTCGTAGGTGAGGGGCTCCTCGTAGGCCGCCTGCCAGCGGGCGAGATCCTCGCCGGTCAGGAGGCCGCCATGGCGCCGGCCGGAAGTGTCCATGACCGACTGGGTGCGGCAGAAGCGGTCGATCGCCTCGGCGACGAAGCCATGGCTCAGGCAGCGGCGGGCGGCTTCGATGCGCCGCTCGCGGTCGCCGCCGGCGGCCTCCGACTCGCGCAGGAGGCGGCGGTAGGTCTCGGCGAGTGCGGGGTTCCGGAACACGCTCCCGGCGGCCGGCACGCCGCCGTCTTTCAGGTAGATCGCCGCGGAGGTCGGCCACTCCGCCCGGAACAGGTCGCTTACCGAGGCGATGGTGGCGCAGATATGCTCGATCAGGGGATAGCCGCCGCCGGCGAACTCGATCGCCGGCGTCAGGACGGCGTCGAGCGGCATGGTGCCGTAATCACGCAGCATGGTGAGCCATGCGTCGCAGGCGCCTGGAACGCACGCGGCGAGAAGCCCGGTCCCGGGCACCATGTCGAGGCCGAGGTCCCGGAACCGGCCGATCGTCGCCGCTGCCGGCGCCACGCCCTGGCCGCAGATCGCCCGCAGCCGCCGCTCGCCGGCACTGTACATCAGCAGCGGCATGTCGCCGCCCGGCCCGTTCAGATGCGGCTCCACCACCTGCAGGGCGAAGCCCATCGCCACGGCGGCATCGAACGCGTTGCCACCCTTCTCCAGGATCGCCATACCGGTCGCCGTGGCGAGCCAGTGCGTCGAGGCGCAGACGCCGAACGTGCCGAGGATCTCGGGGCGGGTGGTGAACATGGCGGAAGCCCGGTGGGAAAAACGGCCCCTACTGTAGCGCCGCCTATGCAGCAGGCAAGGAAAGCATCGGAGAATCGCCGCCGATGTCCGGGGATCAAGGAATTGCGGGGGGGCCGGGAAAGCGGCATTGTGCCGCCCAGGGGGTGCGATCCAGGGACATGAACTCGCCCGTCGCCATCGCGGCGCGCCCGGTGCCTGTGCGCCGGACGGCGGGCCAGGCCCGTATCCTCCCGTCGAGAACGAGCGACGAAGGAAAACCGACAACAAGGAATCAGGGATGACAGCCGTTTATTGGTTCGTGATCGTTTCGGGCCTGATCGCGCTCGGCTATGGCGTCTATGCCAGCCGCGCGGTTCTGGCCGCCAGTCCGGGTAACGCCCGGATGCAGGAGATCGCCGGGGCCATCCAGGAGGGTGCGCGCGCCTATCTCAACCGTCAGTACACGACCATCGCGATGGTCGGTGCGGTGATCTTCGTGCTGCTCTGGATCCTGCTCGGCCTCATGGTCGCCCTGGGCTTCCTGATCGGCGCGATCCTTTCGGCCGCGGCCGGCTATATCGGCATGAACGTGTCGGTGCGCGCCAACGTCCGCACGGCCGAGGCCGCCCGCGAAGGCCTGGCGCGAGGCCTCCACATCTCCTTCCAGGCGGGTGCCGTCACGGGCATGCTCGTAGCCGGCTTGGCCCTCCTCGCGGTGGCGGGCTACTACCTGATCCTGCTCGGCATGGGTGCCGTCGGCCGCGGCGTGATCGACCCGCTGGTCGCCCTCGGTTTCGGCGCCTCGCTGATCTCCATCTTCGCCCGCCTCGGCGGCGGCATCTTCACCAAGGGCGCGGACGTCGGCGCCGACCTGGTCGGCAAGGTCGAGGCCGGCATCCCCGAGGACGACCCGCGCAACCCGGCCGTGATCGCCGACAATGTCGGCGACAATGTCGGCGACTGCGCCGGCATGGCGGCCGACCTGTTCGAGACCTACTGCGTCACCGTCGTTGCGACGATGGTGCTGGCATCGATCTTCTTCGTCGCGCAGCCGGCGACCATGGTCGCGATGATGGCCTATCCGCTGGCGATCGGCGGCATCTGCATCATCGCATCGGTGGCCGGCACCTTCTTCGTCAAACTCGGCCCCGACAACAACATCATGAAGGCGCTCTACAAGGGCTTCGTCGTCTCGGCCGGCCTGTCGCTGGTCGGGATATTCTTCGTCACCCTGTGGGTCGTCGGCCTGGGTGCGGAGATGACGGCGGCCGGCACGACCTTCACCGGCTTCTCGCTGTTCCTCTGTGCCCTCATCGGCCTCGTCGTTACGGGACTGCTGATCTGGGTCACCGAATACTACACCGGCACGCAGTTCCGCCCGGTGAAGAGCATCGCCCAGGCCTCGACCACCGGCCACGGCACCAACGTCATCCAGGGGCTCGCGATCTCGATGGAGGCGACGGCGATCCCGGCGCTGATCATCTGCGTCGCGATCATCGCCACACACGGCCTGGCGGGGCTCTTCGGCATCGCCATCGCGGTGACGAGCATGCTGGCGCTGGCCGGCATGGTCGTGGCGCTCGACGCCTACGGCCCGGTCACCGACAATGCCGGCGGCATTGCGGAAATGGCCGATCTGCCGCCGGAGGTGCGCGTGACGACGGACGCGCTCGACGCGGTGGGGAACACCACCAAGGCCGTGACGAAGGGCTACGCGATCGGCTCCGCCGGCCTCGGCGCGCTGGTGCTGTTCGCGGCCTACACGTCCGATCTCGACTACTTCATCGCCAATCCTTCACAGTATCCGTATTTCGACGGCGTCACCCTGAACTTCTCGTTGTCGAACCCGTACGTCGTGGTCGGCCTGCTCCTCGGCGGCCTGCTGCCCTATCTCTTCGGGGCGATGGGCATGACCGCCGTCGGCCGCGCCGCCGGTTCGGTCGTGGAGGAGGTGCGGCGCCAGTTCCGCGAGATCCCCGGCATCATGGAAGGCACCGGCAAGCCGGACTATGGCCGGGCCGTCGACCTTCTCACCAAGTCGGCGATCAAGGAGATGATCATCCCCTCGCTGCTTCCGGTGCTGGCGCCGATCGTGGTCTTCGTCGTGGTCCTGCTGATCGCCGACAAGTCGGCGGCCTTCTCGGCGGTCGGGGCGATGCTGCTGGGCGTCATCGTCACGGGCCTGTTCGTCGCGATCTCCATGACCGCGGGCGGCGGCGCCTGGGACAATGCCAAGAAGTACATCGAGGACGGCCACCATGGCGGCAAGGGATCCGAAGCCCACAAGGCCGCCGTCACCGGCGACACGGTGGGCGACCCCTACAAGGACACCGCCGGACCGGCCGTGAACCCGATGATCAAGATCACCAACATCGTGGCCCTGCTGCTGCTGGCGATCCTGGCGCACTGATCCACCCGGCGGGGGCCGGTTCACCTCGGCCCCAACCGGCCTCAACCGCGCACCAACGAAAAGGGCCCCTCCCGATGCCGGAAGGGGCCCTTTTCCGTCGGATGCGGTCGGTCAGATGCCGTCGGGACCCGGCAGGGCGCCGGCCTGCGGCGCGTTGAACCGGCCGATATTGCCGAGAAGCTGTTCGAGGAAGGTGAGTTCATGTCCGGCAGTGGGGGTTTCGCGGGTCACCACGGCGACCTCCGTCCCAGCGTCGGCGTCCAGCGTGGAGACGGCCGCCAGCATCCCCTCATCGTCGAAACGCAGCGCCAGCACCGTGCGTTGGACGACGTCCGGCCGGAAGAAAGCGACCGTACGGAGATCCTCGCCGACATAGTACCAGACCTTGTCGTCGAAGGGCGCGACCGTGGACGGGGTACCCAGCAGCGCCACCACGCCGTCGCGCGACACGAGGCCCGGCTGCAACTCCGCGACCACCCTCTCCGGCAGGACATGCCCATGCTGTTCGACGGTCGACGCACAGGCCGCGAGCAGCGTTCCCGCAGCGGCGGCAAGCGCGAGGTGCCGCAGTCCGATCCCTCTCCGGGGCCGTATCCGTCCATCCGTCGCGCGGGACAGTGACATCGACTTCACCTTTCGCCGTTCTCCGTTGCGTGGGCCCACCGGCGGCCTAAATAACAGCGCCGGGCCCGGCGCCGTCATGGCTGCGCGTACCGCCCGCCGGGTGGAACACGATCGAAATGCGACTTTTCCCGTCATTCCGCAAGGACCCGAACGAGGCCCCGGCGCGCGCGCTGTACCGTGCTGCCGTCGAACAGGCGCGCCAGCCGGTCTTCTTCGTCGAATGCGAGGTGCCGGACACTCTGGACGGTCGCTTCGAGACGATCGCGCTGCACGTCTTCCTGCTGCTGCGACGCCTGGGCTCGGAGGACGGGCGCAAGGCCGAGGCTCAGGGACTGGCGCAGGCGCTGTTCGACACCATGTTCCTCGACATGGACGAAAACCTGCGCGAGATCGGCGTCGGCGACCTGTCGGTCGGCAAGAAGGTCAAGGAGATGGCGCGTGCCCTCTACGGCCGGATCGCGGCTTATGAGGACGGACTGGCCGGGGACGACGCCCAACTCGAGGACGCGGTCAGGCGCAATCTCTACGGGACGGTAGAACCCGGTGGTGCTGCCGTTCGGGCGGTCGCGGTCTATCTGCGCCGTGCCGAGGCGGCGATCACGGCACAGCCCCTCGCGGCACTGCTGGCGGGCGAGGCGCGGTTCGGCTCGCCGCCCGGACCGGTCGTCCAGCGGTGAGCCCGCACCGCCCGGCCGGGGAGGCGCCGCAGGGCTTGCCGCATCCGGCGGCCGCACCCGAGTTCTTCCGTCCGGTCCGGCTGGGCCAGGTGGGACGGGGCGGCCATCATGCGTCGATCGCGGCAACTCCCGCCGAGCGTACGGCACTCGCCGCCCGGTTCGAGCTCGCCTCACTGGCGCGCCTGGAGGCGGACGTGACGGTGGAGCCCATGGGCCGCGGCGATCTCTACCGCGTGCACGGCACGTTCCGGGCCGAACTCGAGCAGATCTGCGTCGTCACCGGGGACCCGGTGCCGGCCCGGTTCGACCAGCCTTTCGCGACGACGTTCACCACCGATCCGCAGGCCGCCGAGCCTGGCACGATCGAGGTCGACATCGAAGCCGAGGACCCGCCGGAACCGATCGAGGGCGATGCGATCGATGTCGGCGAGGCCGTCGTTCAGGAACTGGCGGTTTCGCTCGACCCCTATCCGCGTGTCGACGCGCCCGCAGCGGATGGCGACGAGACGGCGGCCGACGAGGCGCTTCTGCCGCCGACGGGACCTTTCGCCGCCCTCGCCAGGCTCAAGAAGGGCTGAGCCGGCGCTGCGGCCGAGGGCCCGGGCCGGCCCGGGAAACGAAAAATCTTCCTGAGGGCGGGCGTTGCTCCCCAGGGGGAATTGAGATAAAGAACGCCGCTTCGAGCTCACCGGAAAACGATCATGGCTGTCCCCAAGAAAAAAACCAGCAAGTCCCGCCGGGACATGCGCCGCGCACATCATCGTCTCGTTCCCGTCGCGCACACCGAGTGCCCGAACTGCGGCGAGCGCAAGATGCCGCACCACGTCTGCGGATCCTGCGGCTACTACCGCGACCGCGAAGTCGTAGACCAGGCGGCCGGCTGACCCCGGCCGCGAGCGAGGATAGAAGGGATTGGGCGATCGCCTGACGATCGCTCTCGACGCCATGGGCGGCGATCACGCTCCCGACATCGTTGTGCGGGGGGCCGACATCGCCAGGGAACGGCACCCCGACGTGCGGTTTCTGCTCTTTGGCGACGAGGTAGCGATCGAACCCCTGCTGGCCGCTCTCCCCCGCCTGCGCGATCGGGCGGAAGTGCGGCACACGGCCGCCAGGATCACAGCCGACACGAAGCCGTCAGCGGCTCTGCGCACGGGCCGCAGTTCCAGCATGTGGCTCGCGGTGGAGGCCGTGCGTGACGGCGAGGCCGGCGCGATCGTGTCGGCCGGCAATACCGGCGCGCTGATGGCGGTTTCGAAGTTCGTGCTGCGGACGCCCAAGGGCGTGGATCGGCCGGCGATCGCCGGGCTGCTCCCGACCTCGCGCGGCGAGTGTGCGATGCTCGACCTGGGCGCCAACCTCGAGTGCGATGCCGAGAACCTGGTCCAGTTCGCGGTGATGGGGGCGCTCTTCACCCGGGTCGTGCTCGGCGTCGACCGGCCAAGCGTCGGCCTGCTCAACGTCGGCGCGGAGGAACTGAAGGGACACGAGGCCCTGCGCGAGGCGGCTGCGCGGTTGCGCGCGGCCGAACTGCCGATGCGCTTCGCCGGCTTCGTGGAGGGCAACGATATCCCCGCCGGCGCGGTCGACGTCGTGGTGACGGACGGGTTCACCGGCAACATCGCCTTGAAGACGGCCGAGGGAACGGCGCAGCTCTGCGCGGGTTTTCTCAAGGAGTCGTTCCGCAGTTCGCTCCTGTCGATGGCGGGCTACGTCCTGGCACGCGGCGCGTTGCGCAAGCTGCGCGGCCGGCTCGACCCGCGGCGGTACAACGGGGCGGTATTCCTGGGCCTGAACGGCATCGTGGTGAAGAGCCATGGCGGCTCCGACGCGTACGGTTTCGGCAATGCCGTGTCGGTAGCCATCGACATGCAGCGCAACGGCTTCATGGCCGGCATGCGCGCCGAGATGGAGCGACTGTATGGCGGTGACGGCCCGCAGGCGGAGGCGATTGCCGGCTGATGATCAGATCTGAAGTCCTGGGCTGCGGCGCCTATCTGCCAGAGCGGGTCGTCACCAACGACGAACTCGCGCGTCGCCTCGACACTTCCGACGAGTGGATCGTCGCGCGCACCGGCATCCGCGAGCGGCGCATCGCGGCCGAGGGCGAAAAAACGTCAGATCTGGCGCTACGGGCCAGCGAAGCCGCGCTCCAGGCGGCGGGCGTGGCGGTCGACGAGGTCGATCTCATCGTGCTGGCCACGGCTACGCCGGACTACACGTTTCCCTCCACCGCGACCACGGTGCAGGCCGGGCTCGGCATGCATCATGGCGCCGCCTTCGACGTTCAGGCCGTATGTTCCGGCTTCGTCTACGCGCTCGCGGTGGCCGACAATTTCATCCGCGCCGGCCAAGCCGGCACTGCGCTGGTCATCGGCGCGGAAACCTTCTCGCGCATTCTGGACTGGAACGATCGCGGCACCTGCGTGCTGTTCGGCGACGGGGCGGGCGCGGTCGTGCTCCGCGCGGCGGAAGGTGCGGGCAACGCGCTCGACCGCGGCGTGCTCTCCACGCACCTTCATTCAGACGGCAGGCACCGCAACCTGCTCCACGTCGACGGCGGGCCGTCCGCGACACAGACGGTCGGCCATCTGCGCATGGAGGGCCGAGAGGTCTTCAAGCACGCGGTGACCAATCTGGCGGCCGTGGTGAACGAGGCGCTGGTCGCGAACGGGCTGGAGGCGGACGATATCGACTGGCTGGTGCCGCACCAGGCGAACCAGCGGATCCTCGACGGTACCGCGCGCAAGCTCGGCGTCTCGACGGACAAGGTGGTCTCGACGGTCGCGCGCCACGCCAACACGTCCGCGGCCTCCGTGCCGCTGGCCCTGGCCGAGGCGGTGAAGGACGGACGGATCCGGCGCGGCCATCTGCTGCTTCTGGAGGCGATGGGCGGCGGCTTCACCTGGGGCGCGGGCCTGGTCCGTTGGTGAGGCGGGGCGACGCCGCAGCGTTCGATTGACCTGAACCCCGCGTAAGGACTAGCGTTTCAGCACCATGCGCGTGAGGGACCTATGTCCGGAAAGACCGTGACTCGGGCCGATCTCGCCGAGTCGATCTACCGAGAGGTGGGATTGTCGCGGAGCGATTCCGCCGATCTCGTCGAGGCCGTCCTGCAGGAGATCGGCGACGCGCTGGCGCGCGGCGAGCAGGTCAAGATCTCCTCGTTCGGCAGCTTCGGCGTGCGCCAGAAGGGACAGCGGATCGGCCGCAATCCTAAGACCGGCGAGGAAGTGCCGATCCTGCCGCGACGCGTACTCGTGTTCCGGCCTTCCCACGTGCTGAAGGGCCGGATCAACCGCCCTGAGGTGGCGGCACGCTGATGGATGGAAACGGCGCCGACGGCCAGTCCAGCCTGTTTCCCGCCTCTGCGCGGCGGGGCAAGTCGCCGAGCGCCTACCGGACCATCAGCGAGGTCGCCGAGGAACTCGACCTGCCGCAGCACGTGCTCCGGTTCTGGGAGACGAAGTTCCCCGTCCTCTCGCCGCTGAAGCGCGGCGGCGGCCGGCGCTACTACCGGCCCGAGGATGTCGAACTCCTGCGCCGCATCAAGACCCTGCTCCACGCCGAGGGCTACACCATCAAGTGCGCCCAGCGGGTGCTGCGCGATCCCGGCGCACGCGGCGGCGAGGACGAGGGCGACGAGGAGGAGGACGGCACTGCCGACGAGGTGCGGCTCGAACTGGCCGCGGTCCTGGCCGAGCTCAGGGCCTTGCGGGCCTTGCTCGACGACACCGTCGATCCGGCGGGCGACGGCGTCCTCGGCGATGACCGCGCAAGCCGGGCGGAAGACCCCACCCGCGCCGACGACGAGTAACCGGGCCGAGCACCGGCAGCGGACCGCGTGCGACAGGGCTCCGACTCGCGGAGCACCATCGAAGCAGCCCATGCGCAAGTCCGAAAGCCCGTTAACCGAATTCGGTGCCCTGGGTGCCCTGACAGGGCGACGTGTTCAGGTTAACGGGCGCTTGAAGAAGGGGGTGGCGAGTTCGGGAAAAGTGCGATTCAAGGCGTGTCGGTGTATCGAGGGAGCCGGCCGCCATGGAAGAGATGTTCGTCAAGGACCGCCTGCGTCTTCTTCTGGATCATTTCGGCGATGTCGGCGACCCGCGGGAGCCGGCGAAGGTGAAGTATCCCCTGCGCGAGGTTCTGTTCCTCGTCACCTGCGCGACGATAGCAGGCTGCGACGACTATGACGAGATCGCGGACTGGGGCGACCATCACCTGGATTTCCTGAGGCGGTACTCCGAATATTTCTTCGGCACCCCGAAGGAGGACTGGCTGCGCGTCGTCCTGAACCGCATCGACCCGGCTCTCTTCGAGGACTGCTTCATTGCCTGGGCGACCGCGCTGCGTCCCGATGCACCCGACC
>JBKBLL010000090.1:0-13527 GCA_046296375.1 Alphaproteobacteria bacterium
TTCATACCTGATCTCCTTGGCGCACAGAAATGTCAGACGAGCGGATGGCGTTGGGTAGCAGCAAGCGATGCAAGCGGCAAGCCGCGGGGGGGCATCGGTCCGAAGCTGGCCGAAGCTGGCGCGCGCCGGTTACCGAGAAACCGCCGGCCGGCTACAGTGGAGAAGATCGACCGCTCCGTCAGGATCACGAATGCACGGTCCCTATCCTCGTCCGCACGCTCTCCGAGATCACCCGCACGGATCGGTACGGCACGGCTGGCAGTATCATTCGCGTAGCGACCATCATTCGAAGGTGGCCTGCTGGGGAATCGTCTTCGATCTCATGCGAACGTGCCCGCTGCTCCGCCGCCACGTCGAGAGCGGCAAGGTGCATTTCGGCATCAATCACGAAATGCGGGACTTCGTTCACGACAGGAAGAAGGACCTCGATCTGGTCCTGTCCACGGCGTCGGGTGTCGCCGGCGCCCCCTCGCCGCAGACGCTCGCCTCGCTGGCGAAGGACTACAGGATCGCACTCACCGCGGCGGAATTGCAGGAGTTGGCGGAGTTGCCGACGCTGCGGCGGGCTCCCGTCGGCAGTGTCCTCATGGCGCTCGAGGCGAAAGCCTGCATGACCGCGCATCAACGCGCCCTTCCCCGCCTCTACGACGAGCTCAACTCCTCCCAAGCGACGGTCCACGGTGCCAGCGAACAGGCGATCGCCGCCGGTTTCGCGATGGTCAACATGGCCGGCCGCTATCTCAGCCCGGATCTCAACAAGAAGAACCGGACGACCGATCCCGAGTGGAGCACGCACGATCAGCCGCGCGACGCAGGGCTCGCGGTCGACAAGATCAGGCAGCTGCCGAGACGGTCGATGACGGGCGATACGGGCTACGACGCCTTGTCGATCGTCGTGGTCGACTGTCCGAACGACGGTTCACCCGTCGCGCTCGTCACGGCACCGCCGGCACCGCAGCCGGGCGACATCTACCACTACGCCTCAATGATCGACCGTCAGGGACACATCTACGCGACGCGCTTCAAGGACCTTTGAAAGTCGGCTCCGGAGAGTGTCGCCGTCGGCGGCTTCGCATTCCCAAACGACGATCACGCGGTAGCCCGCCCGCCTGAGCGCGCGGATCGCCCGCGCATCGCGCTTGCGATTGGCCTCGAACTTCTCGTGCCAGAACGCCGCGTTCGCCTTCGGAACGGTCCCACGCCGGCAGCCTGTATGCCGATGCCAGAAGCAGCCGTTCACGAAAACGACCCATCGCCGCTTGCGGTTGGCGAAGTCCGGAGAGCCGGGGAGCGATCGGACGTTGAGCCGGTAGGCATGGCCGGCGGCCCGCAACGCTGTGGCGACCCGTCGCTCTGCTGCGGTGCCGCGCTGGCGCACGCGGGACATCAGCGTGCTGCGCTTGAGATCGTCTGGACGCGGGGGCCTCATTCCGCCGCGATGGAGGGAACCCCGACGGTCTGCTCGGTCACGACATTCGTGCCTTCCATCCTGGCCAGATGCCACCGTAAACGCGGAAGGAAACCGGGCGCGAAGCGGAGGGTGCTTCTCTCGGTCCGAGACAGGAAGCCCCGGGTCGCCCTGGCCGACAACGGCTTTCCTTCGAACTGCAGAAAAGCGGCCAGAGATGGCCGTTCGCGCCAGACGGGGATGGAGCCGATCTCCACGCGTCTGCGACCATCCCCATCGAACCGCGCCGCCCGCGGCCAGCGGCCGTTCGCCGGAAGCGCGCAGTCCCGCTCGCGGGAATAGTCTCCCGGCTCGGCGAGCCGCCCTCCGAGCCACCCGGCGACCGGCACGGTCACGGCGTTGCCGACGAGCGACCAGCGTAGCGACGCCCGCCCGACCCCTTCCGCCGGCGCGGTCCAGTCGGCATCGAACCCCTGTAGCCGTTCCGCATCGCGGATATCGGGCGTCACCACGTCGCCGTTGGGCAGGAGGATCGCCGGCGGTGACGCGATACCGACCGTCGAACCGTTCTTGAGCGTCGGAATCGCATCGACGGCCCAGCCGAGTCCCCTGATGCCTTCCGTCCAGTAGAAGCCGTGCGCACGCGTGGACAGTGACACCGTCGGATCTACGCACGCGACATCGTCGGCGAACAGGACGTGAGCCGGATCGACGTCCGTCGTCGTCGCGACGAAGATGACGCGTTCCCGCCGCTGGGGGAGGAAGGCCAAGGAGTTGACCACACGGTACGCCCAGCGATAGCCGCGCTCCTCGAATGCTTCGACGAGGGTGCTGAGTCCCCTGCCGCTGTCGAGGTGGAGCATGAAGGAGACGTTCTCCAGCACCACCCAGGGCGCGCGTCCCGCGACCTTCATTCCGATCCCTTCATGCCCAGCGTCACCCCTCGACAGGCGCACTCTGATGCAGCACGCCGTGCGTGAGAAGCCCGAGCACCATGTTCTCATATTGTTCGCAGAGAAGAAACGCGTTCTTCGGCGTGTGGCTACCCTACTTGCGAAGCCGCCTCTCTCGGCGGCGGCCGAGGGTGACAGAGGCGCGCCGGACGGAGCGCAGGATCAGGCCGCCATCCCGGCGAGGCGGCGGAGGGTGGCCGGGTCGTGCAGGGTCAGGCGGCCGCCATGCAGGTCGAGGACCCCGTCGCGGCGCAGCGCGCCCAGCGTGCGGCTGACATGCACCTTGGTGATGCCGAGCGCGTCGGCCAGCATCTCCTGGGTCAGCGGGCAGTCGAACCCGTCGGGGCCGGCCAGGTTCAGGACCAGCATGCGGCGGTGGAGATCGAGCATCAGCGCGGCGACGGAGCGCAGCGCCGAGCGGGCGCCCAGGGCGACGATCCGTTCCTCGCGCTCGCGCAGGCTCTCGACCAGCACGCGCAGAAGATGGTCGCGCACCGCGGCGTTGCCGTGCATCAGCCGCGCCATCTCCGCGAGCGGATAGGCGCCTATCGTCACGGCCGTGATGGCCTGGATGCCGCAGGAGACGGGCAGGCCGATCAACGCCTCCGGCCCCAGCGTGTCGCCGGGAAGGAGGAGCGAGACGATTTGGCGCCGGCCGTCGGCCATCGTCCGGAACGAGAAGGCCCAGCCGGCGCGCAGGCAGCGCACCGTCTGCGCCGCCGCGCCCTGCGCCACGACCATCGCGCGCGGCGGCAGGTCGACATAGCTGATCAGTGCCGCCTCCGCCTCCGTCAGGACGGGGAAGAGGGGCCCGGGAGGAGCGCCCGCCGCGCCGCTCGGCATGCCGGTCGGCTGGCGGCTCATCGTACCGCCCCTCGCACCGCCCAACCTGCGGTTCGGTTCAGCCCGTCGGCGCCCTTGTCGAAAGTGATCGGCGGCGGCTGTAGCATGGCTTCGATCGGCTCCCCCTGCGGCTCCGCGGGGACGGACGGCGCAGGGACAGGGTGGCGCGGGCACAGGGACCGGCGGCCCCCGGTCGGGCGCCGGCACGAACATATGGCACCCGAATTGCGGCGGCGCCGCGGCGCGTTCGCGTTAAGCCCCCGAGGCGGCGGCCTGCCGCTCCGCGGCGGGGCTGGCCTGCCGCTCCGCGGCGGGGCTGGCTTGCCGCTCCGCGGCGGGGTTGGCCTGCCGCTCACGCGCGGCATGCCACGACGTGCAAAAGGTCGGCGGTGAGGACGGTCTCGTCCCGCTGGTTGGCCGCCGCATAGCGCAGGACGACGGTACCGCGGTCCGGCATGCGGGCGGAGCGGGTCGCCGAGACCACTTCGACCGTGACCCGGATCGTGTCGCCCGGCCGCACGGCGCGATGCCAGCGCACCGCGTCCATGCCCTTGCCGCCGACATTGTTGGGGTTGAGCGGCCCGCTCTGGTAGACGAGGCGGAACGCCACGGCGAGGGTGTGGAAGCCGCTGACGATCAGCCCGCCCCACAGGCTCGCCCGCGCCGCCTCGGCGTCGATGTGGAACGGCTGCGGATCGTAGCGGAAGGCGAAATCCACCGCGTCCGCCTCGGTGAATGTGTAGCCGCCCGTCGTCCAGCGGCCGCCCACCACGAAGTCCTCGAAGAAGGCGGCCGGCGGGATGGGGGGCGGCGCCGCGGTCATGCGGTCGCGACCGCCTCGGCGATCGCCTTGCCGACATCCTCGGTGCCGGCGTTGCCGCCCATGTCGCGCGTGCGCGGGCCGCCCTCGGTCAGCACCGTCTCGATCGCCCGCTCGATCGCGCGCGCGGCGTCGGCATGGCCCAGATGCTGGAGCATCATCGCGCCGGACCAGATCTGGCCGATCGGGTTGGCGATCCACCGCCCGGCGATGTCGGGGGCCGAGCCGTGCACCGGCTCGAACATCGACGGGTGGTTGCGCTCGGGGTTGATGTTGGACGAGGGCGCGATGCCGATCGAGCCGGCCACCGCCGGCCCCAGATCGGACAGGATGTCGCCGAACAGGTTCGAGCCGACGACCACGTCGAACCAGTCGGGATGCTGCACGAAGTGGGCGCAGAGGATGTCGATATGGAACTGGTCCCACGCGACGTCGGGATAGCCGCGCGCGACCGCCTTAACCCGCTCGTCCCAGTAGGGCATGGTGTGGATGATGCCATTCGACTTGGTCGCCGAGGTCAGGTGCTTCTTGGGTCGCGACTGCGCCAGCTTAAAGGCGTAGTCGAGGATGCGGTCGACGCCGCGCCGGGTGAACACCGTCTCCTGCACGGCCATCTCGGCGTCCGTGTCGCGATAGAGGCGCCCGCCGATCTCGGAGTATTCGCCCTCGCAGTTCTCGCGCACCACGTAGAAGTCGATGTCCGCCGCGGTCCGGTTGGCGAGCGGCGAGGTGACGCCCTTCAGCAGGCGCACCGGCCGCAGGTTCACATACTGCTCGAACTCGCGCCGGATCGGGATCAGCAGGCCCCAGAGCGACACATGGTCCGGCACGCCGGGGAAGCCGACCGCACCGAGGAAGATCGAATCGTACTCCCGCAGCCGGTCGATGCCGTCCGGCGGCATGAAGCGGCCCGTGTCCTTGTAGGTCTCGCAGCTCCAGTCGAAATGGCCGTATTCGAAGGAGATGCCGAAACGCGTGCCGACCGCGTCGAGCACGCGGATGCCCTCGGGCACCACCTCCTTGCCGATACCGTCGCCCGGGATCGCCGCGATCCGGTAGCGTGCCATGCCCTGTCTCCCTCGGTTCGTTCGCGCCAGAGCCTATGCGACGAGCAGCTCTTTTCAAAGTCCCGGACGGGCCCCTGCGAGGGCGCTCCGACCGGGCTGCTCAGGCCGCGCCGTCCAGTACCCCTGTCCCGCAGTCAGCCCGAGCGCCAGGGCGACGGCCGCGAGCAGGACTGCGAACAGTCCGGCGATCTGCAGGCGGAGTGGCATTGCCGCGCTAGGCTTGGCTCTTCCACCCGCTTCGGCCGCCTCGCCCGCCTCCCCTCGCGCCATCGCGCCGCCTTCCCCCGCCAACGCCGCATCGGCGATGCCGAAGCCCGCATGCTAGGGGGAAAGGCAACCCAGCCTACACCTGCCGCCATGTGCGCGGCAGCGTCACCGTCTGACGCAGCCCACCCTTCGGCCGGTTCGCCAGTTCGATCTCCCCGCCGTGGGCCCGCATGATGGTCTGCGCCACCGTCAGGCCGAGGCCGGTACCTCCGGTCTCGCGGCTGCGCGAGGATTCGAGCCTGTAGAACGGGGCGAAGACCTTCTCCAGTTCCGAATCCGGAATGCCTGGACCGTAATCCTCGACGTCGACGACCAGACGGTCGCTATCGACGCGTCCGTGCACCGTCGTGGCGCCTCCGTACTTCACGGCATTGCCGATGAGATTTGCGAAGGCGCGCCGCAGGGCGACGGTGCGTCCCTCCATCTCCATCCGGGGAGGCAGGTCGAGGGTCACCGCGTGGCCGGCGTCGCGAACCCCCTCGCAGACCTCGGCGACGAGGTCGGTGAGATCGAGCCGCACGCGCGGTTCGTCGTCCGCCTGCTCGCGCACGAAGGCGATGGTGGAGGACAGGATCGCCTCCATTTCGTCGAGGTCGCGCAGCATCTTGGTTCGCTGCTCGTCGTCGTCGACAAACTCGGCACGCAGCCTCAGCCGCGTGATCGGCGTGCGCAGGTCGTGCGAGGCTGCCGCCATCGCATAGAGGCGCTCATCGACGAAACGCCGGATGCGGCGCTGCATTCGGTTGAAAGCCTGGGCCGCGCGACGGATCTCCTCCGGTCCTTCCTCGGGCAGGGACGGCGCGTTCACCTCGCCCCCCAGCCTGTCGGCCGCGGCCGCGAACCGGGCCAGCGAGGCGGTCACCCAGCGCGCGATCAGCAGAGCCAGCAACCCGAGGCCGAAAGTCAGGGCCGCGACCATCAGGCCGAACCGGACCAGGCCGTCGTTCGCCGGCCGGCCGCCTTCGAGGCGCGCCCGAACATCGATGTAGCCGTCGTCGAGTTCGACTCTGACCAGAAGGCCCTCGCCGGGAGGAGCCGGGGGCCGGCCACGACGACCGTCGCCGCGCCGCCCCTCGCGCGCCCCAGGTTCGGCGCGCCGGGGGTCGAGCCGGCGGCTCTCGGGCGGCGCGTCGGGGGCGCGCAGGATCGTGATCCGGCGCGGCTCGATCGGCTCCAGCGCCGCCCGGAGCCGCTCCTCCGGGCGGCCGTCGAGCCAACCGGGAACGACACCCTCGTCCGGCAGCATCACGGGCGGCGACCCCTCCGTCCAGCGCACGCGGAGCCAGGGGCGATCGAGCGCCCGTGCGCCGCTGGTCCGCAGTTCGGGCGGCAGTCCCGCGACGACCAGGATCGCGTTGGCGATCCGCTGCTGCGCCTGCCAGGGGCCCCGGCGCGGCGGATCCCCGAAGGCGCCGCCCAGGGAGAGCCCGGCCGTCACCGCGAGGACGAGGACGACCCCGGCGACCAGGGTCAGGCCGATCCTGCCGGCCAGAGTCCGCGGCAGGAGGCGCATGCGCTCAGCGCTCCACCGTCGCGGTGAACATGTAGCCGCCGCTGCGCACCGTCTTGATCAGTTCCGGCCGGGCGGGATCGGGCTCGATCTTGCGGCGCAGGCGGCTAACCTGGACGTCGACCGAGCGATCGAAGGGCGATGCGTCCCGTCCGCGGGTCAGGTCCAGCAACTGTTCGCGGCTCAGCACCCGTTGCGGCCTCTCTGCGAAGGCGAGCAGCAGGTCGAACTCGCCCGAGGTCAGTTCCACCTGCATGCCGTCCGGATCGACGAGGATGCGGCCGCCCGTGTCGAGTTTCCAGCCGGAAAAGACGTAGACGGCCGGCGTCTCGCCATCCGCCGGCCGCGCCGTCCCGCCGGCGCGGCGCATGACCGCCCGGATGCGTGCCAGGAGTTCGCGCGGATTGAAGGGCTTGGCGACATAGTCGTCGGCGCCGACCTCCAGTCCGATGATGCGGTCGATGTCTTCCCCCATCGCCGTCAGCATGATGACCGGGACATCCGTTTTCGCACGCAACTCGCGGCACAGCGTCAGGCCGTCGTCGCCCGGCATCATCAGGTCCAGCACGATCAGGTCGATCCGACGGTCGCGCAGGACAGACCACATCGCCCGGCCGTCCGCGGCGGTCTCGACACGGAAGCCGTGGCGCGCCAGGAAGCGCGCGATCAGGTCGCGAATCTCGCGGTCGTCGTCGACCACCAGGATCTGCGGCAGGGTTTCCATCGCTGCGATCATACAGTCCGGAACGGCTTAGCGGCGGCGAGTGTGTAACGAAATGTTTCGGACGCCGGGCGGGCAACCTGCCGTAACAAATCGGACGGACCGCGTTACGTCGCGGCAAAGCACGAACACGCTGCAGCAACGCCGCCCTCCTACCTTCCGCAGCGTCGGCATCACGCGATGCCAACGGAACGCCCGGCACGAGGCCGGGACGACCACCAACGGAGGACTGCATGAAGCGCATCTATCGGGCCACCGCCCTGGCCGGGGCCATCCTCGCCGGAGCCGGCGGTCTCGCCTTCGCGGCCGGCGGCCCCGACGGTAAGCACGGTCAGCATCGCGGCGGCCACCACCACATGCACAAAGCGTCGTTCCACAAGGGCGGCGGTTTCGGTCCCGGCTTCTCGATGCGGCACATCGACGGCCGCCTCGCCTTCCTCAAGGCCGAGCTCAAGATCACCGAGGCGCAGGAGCCGCAGTGGGACGCGGTCGAGACCGCCCTGCGTTCGTCGGCCGAACGCATGTCCGAACTGCGCCGGGAGATGCGCGGTGACCGTCCGGCGCGCGGCGAACGCGGCCCCCGTGGCGAACGGATGCAGCGCGGCGAACGCGGCGATCCGGGCCAGCGGGCGGAGCGGCCCGAGCGGCCCCGCCTCAATCCGGTCGAACGCCTCGAGCGGATGGAAAAGGCCTCCGCCGCCACTGCGGAGAGTGCACGCGAGGTGCGCACCGCCCTCGCGCCCCTCTACGAATCGCTGTCCGACGAACAGAAGGCGATGGCCGACCGCCTGCTTCGCCGGGGCGGGCCGCCGCGCCGCTGAGGCCGGCACCCGCGACGGAGCGACCGCCCGGCGGGTTATCGCCCCCACCGCCGCGCCGGGCGGGCGCCTTCTCCCGTCGCATGCTACGCTCCCGTTCCGGGTGAACCCTGGGACGGGAGCAACGCATGTTCGACTTCGACACGCCAGCCGAGGATGTGGAATCGATCCGCGCCTGGTTCGCCGACTGGGGCGCATGCGTCGCCGCAGGAGACTTCGAGGGTGCGCGCCCCTTCTTCGACGGCGGCGCGATCGGCTTCGGCACCTGGATGGACATGGTCGACGGCCTCGACCGACTGGAAGCGCAGCAATGGCGCAGCATCTGGCCGAACATCCGCGACTTTCACCACGACACCGACACGCTGCGGGTCGGTGTCTCGCCCGACCGCAGGATGGCCGTCGGCATGCTCATCTGGACCTCGACCGGCTTTCACGCCGACGGCGCGGACTACGAGCGGCCGGGGCGGACGACAGCGGTCCTGGTCAGGGAGGCCGCGGGCGCGCCGTGGCGCGCGATCCACACCCACGTATCGCTGTTCCGGGGCGTGCCCCAGCAATCGCACGGTCAGCCGAGATAGCGCCGTTCCAGATGACGTCGAAACGCCGTCGGATCGAGGGTACGGCCGGTCGCCTGCTCGAGCAGCGCGTCGCAGCTTCCGTCGAAGGACGCCCGGCCATGGAAGCGCGCACGCATCCAGCCCACCAGCTGCCCGAACTCGCCGCGCCCGATCAACGCGTCCAACGGCCCGATATCGGCCTCGGCGGCCTGATAGAGTTGTGCCGCCGCCATCGCGCCCAGCGTGTAGCTGGGGAAATAGCCCCAGGCGCCGTCGGGCCAGTGAATATCCTGCAGGCAGCCGCGCCGGTCGTCCGGCGGGCGGATGCCCAACAGCGCCTCCATGCCGTCGCCCCAGGCCTCGGGGAGATCCGCCAGATCGAGCGCCCCGCCGATCATCTGCTTTTCCAGGCGGTAGCGCAGCAGGATGTGCGCGGGGTAGGTCACTTCGTCCGCGTCGACGCGAATGTACCCCGGATCGACCCGGATTCCGGCACGGTAGAGATTGTCGGCGGTCCAGGCCGGCCCTTCGACCTGAAACGCCTCGCCTAGCAGCGGCGCCAGGAAACCCGCGAAGGCCCGGCTGCGGCAGACCTGCATCTCGACGAACAGCGACTGGCTCTCATGCGCCGCCATGCCCATGTCGCCGCCGACGGGCTGGTAGCGCCACGCCTTCGGCAGCCCCTGCTCATAGAGGGCGTGGCCCGTCTCGTGCAGAACCCCCATGAGCGCCGAGGCGTAGTCGTCCTCGTCGTAGCGCGTGGTGATGCGCGAATCGTCCGGAACGCCGCCCGAGAAGGGGTGCAGGCTGACGTCGAGGCGGCCGCGGTCGAAATCGAACCCCCAGGCGCGCATCATCCCTTCGGCGAGCCGGCGCTGGGTCGCGATCGGGAATGAGCCCGCGGGGCGAGCCGGTGCCGGACCCTGCCGCTCCAGACTCCGCGCGAGCAGGTCCGGAAGCCAACTCTCCAGATCCGCGAAGATCGCATCGATGCGCTCCGACGGCCGCCCGGGGTCGAATTCGTCGAGCAGAGCGTCGTAGGGGGCGAGGCCGAGGCGCGCCCCCTTCGCCGCCGCGGCCTCCCGCGTCAGGCTCAGGACTTCGCGCAGATGCGGCAGAAGCATGGGATAATCCGATTCGGCCCTGGCCGTCCGCCAGACCGTCTCGCACCGCGTGATCGCCAACGACAGCGCTTCGACCAGGCGCGCGGGTACCGCGGTGGCGTGATCGTAGCGGCGGCGCATGGCGCGCAGATTGGCCGACTGCCAGGGGTCCAGGCCGCCCCGTGCCTCCGCGTCCTCGAGCCATGCCGCGACCTCGGGATCGGTCAGCATCTCGTGGACGAGAAGGCGCAGCGCTGCGATCTGCTCGCCGCGGGCTTCCGCACCGCCCGGCGGCATGATCACCGACTGGTCCCAGTGCAGGATCGAGAGCGCGCCACCCACCTTGGCGATGCGACCGAAACGGCCTTCCAGCGCGGCATAGGCATCGGACGTCATCGTCGCTCCATCTCATCGTCACGCCCGGTCCCCGGCCGGCTCCCTGGCCCGGTCCCTGGCGCGGTGATCGGTGACCGGCGCCTCAGGCCGTAGGCGAGATAGACCGCCGCCAGGGTCGCCGCCAGCCCGAACCAGGTCAACGCGTACTGGAAATGATTCTGCGGCAGGACGAAGCGATCCCCGACCGGCAGCGGTCCGTCGGGCGCGGCCACGCCGGCAGCAGCGACATAGACGTCGAGCAGGCCCTCCGCGGCCGAGAGGTCGCGCGCCGCCGCCATCGCGGGCGGGTCTATCCGGTACCAGGTGTTGGCGGCGGGGTCGTTGTCCGGCGTGAACGTGCCCGCAGGCGGCGGAAGGCGGACGACCCCCTCAAGGTCCTGCACTTCCGGCGTATCCGGTCCCGTCCCGGGGACACCGTCGCGCCGTGCCGCCATGGGCACCCAGCCCCGGTCCACGACGACCCAGCCTCCCTCCTCCAGGAGGAAGGGCGCCACCAGGTGCCACCCGGCCCGGCCCGCGTCGGTACGCCCACCCAGCCACATCGGCGGCTGCGGCGCGAACCGGCCGGTCAGCCTTACCCGGCGGAATTCCTCCCGCGGTATGTCGGCCGGCCGCGTCGCCGGGATCGGATCGAGCGCAAGGCGCGTCTCGATCCGGCCGATCAAATCGTCCTTCCAGTGCGTCCGCTCCAACTGCCACAGGCCCAGCGACAGGAGAACCGGGAGCGACAGGGCGACGAACAGGGTCGGCACGAGCCCGGGCCGGAAGCGCATCTTCAGCCGTCGTCGTCCGATGCGGCGGTGGAGCGGTGGCGGTACTGCTGCCCGACGAAGAAGGCCTTGAGCGGGCGCAGCAGGCCGATGGCCATACCGAGGATCACGGGCGGCCAGAACAGGATGTGCAGCCAGTAGGGCGGCGCGAACAGGCCCTCCGTCAGCAGGGCGAGCGGCACGACGAGCGTGCCCAGCAGAAAGATGAGGATGACCGCCGGGCCGTCCCCGGAATCGTGCCGGCTGAGGTCGAGGCCGCAGGCATCGCAGCGGTCGCGGACGGTCAGGAAGCCCCGATAGAGGGCGCCGCGGCCGCATCGCGGGCACCTGCACCGCCATGCGGCCTGAACGCTGGGCGCCTGGGCGCTGGACGGGGCCGGCACTGCGCGCCCCGTGGCGATCACGCGCCGAAGTACCAGTAGACGAATATGAACAGGAACAGCCAGACCACGTCGACGAAGTGCCAGTACCAGGCCGCGGCCTCGAAGCCGAAATGCTGCTCCGGCGTGAAATGCCCCTTGATGGCGCGGGCCAGGCACACCGCGAGGAAGATGGTGCCGACGATGACGTGGAAGCCGTGAAAACCGGTCGCCATGTAGAAAGTCGAGGAGTAGATGCCGTCGGTGAAGCCGAACGTCGCCTCGTAATACTCGTACGCCTGGAGCGCACTGAAGAACACGCCAAGGAACACGGTCACCGCGAGACCCTGGATCAGCCCCTTGCGATCACCCTCGAGCAGCGAGTGGTGCGCCCACGTAACGGTGCAGCCGGAGAGCAGCAGCACGAGGGTGTTGAGGAACGGCACGTCGAACGCGTCGAAGACCTCGACGCCCACCGGCGGCCACACGCCGCCCGTGGCTTCCGTCGGATAGAGGGCGGCGTTGAAGAACGCCCAGAAGAACGCCGCGAAGAACATCACCTCGGAGGCGATGAACAGCGACATGCCGTAGCGCAGTCCGATGCCGACCACGGGGTTGTGGTAGCCCGCCTGCGCTTCGCGGAGCACGCTGCGCCACCAGCCGAACATGGTGCCGGCGATCATCAGCACGCCGAGGGCGACCACCCACGTCGTCCCGTAATGCATCAGCAGGATCATGCCGGTGGCGAACACGCCGCCCGCGACCGCCCCGATCAGCGGCCACGGACTGGGATCGACGAGGTGGTAGGGGTGTTTCGGTTCGTGATGCGCTGCGGCGTGGCTGTCTGCCATATTCGGTATGCTCCGGCTCACATGCTCGCTGTTGCTGGCCTCAGCCGCCGCCGTTCGCCGACACAGCCTGCGCGGACTGCGCGGCCACCGGCTCGGGGGCAGACGTTCGGTAGAAGGTATACGACAAGGTTATCGTCCTGACATCGTCCAGGTTCCGGTCCTCGGCGATCGCCGGATCGACGAAGAAAGTCACCGGCATGTCCATGCTCTCGCCCGGTTCCAGAACCTGCTCGGTGAAGCAGAAGCACTGGATCTTGTTGAAGTACAGGCCGACCTTCTGCGGCGTCACGTTGTAGGTCGCCGTGCCCATGACCGGCTTCGAACTGGTATTGGTCGCACGATAGAAGGCGAGCCCCTGTTCGCCGACCTTCAGCCGGACCTCGCGCTGTTCGGGCTGGAAACTCCACGGGAGCGCCGGGTTCACGTCCGCGTTGAAGCGGATCACCACCTCGCGGTCCAGCACCGTGTCCGACGCCGCCTTCGCCACCTGGGTCGTTCCGCCGAAGCCGGTGACCTGGCAGAAGAGCTGATACAGCGGCACCGCGGCATAGGCCATCATGCCCATTCCGGCGACGATCCCGAACAGCGGCAGCGCGATGGTCGCATTGCTGCGCCGTGGCCGGGCAGCGGGAGGGACGGCCGCGGGAGGACCGTTGCGGGGTTCGGGCGCGGACATGTCAGCTCCCCATCCGGGCAATGGTGATGAAATAGAAGAGGACGACGAGCGCGACCAGGACGACGAGCAGCACGAGGTTGCGGCTACGCCGCGCCCTGTGCATCTCCGACCGTCCGGGCCTGCGCTCCTCGGCCATGGATCAGAGTCCCCGTCCGACGGCGCCGTCGATCAGCAGCATCGCGAACAGCAGGAAAAGATAGAGGATCGAAAAACGGAACAGCGTGCGGGCGGCGCGGTCGCCGGTCTCTCGGCGGACACGGACGGCGCAGAGGACGAAGAGCCCGCCCAGCACCGCCGCGGCGGCCCCGAAAATCCAGCCGGCGAGTCCGATCGCGGCGGGCAGCACGCCGAGCGGTGCCAGGATCAGGCTGTAGATCAGGATCTGGCGCCGCGTCTCCCGGTCGCCCG
>JBKBLL010000091.1:0-13429 GCA_046296375.1 Alphaproteobacteria bacterium
GGCGGCGAAACGAGCGGCGGCGGAAGCTCATCGCGGCGATACTCGACTGGCTCGACGCGGAGGATGGGGGATCGGCCCCGCCGGTCGACGCCCGGCGTCCGCTCGGGGCGCGCGTCGCGATGGACCTGCTCCAGCTCGTCCGGGGCCGCGACCGCGCGCGCCTCGTGGACCTCCTGCGGCGGACGGGGACCGATGAGGCGCTTTGCCGCCGGATCGGGTCCGGCCGGGCATCGGAGCGCATTGAAGCGGCGCGAGCCCTGGCACTGTTCTCGGCGCCCGAAACCCTGTGGGCGCTGGAGGAGGGGCTGGACGACCGTGACCCGGAGGTACGCCTGACCGTGGCCTCGTCCCTGGTGGCCCTGCAGGCGGCGCCGCCCCTGACGGTTCTGATCGGCAAGCTGGCGATCGGCTCGGCGGAGCAGAGCCGCACGCTCGCCCCGATCTTCCGCGAACTGGCGAAGACGCGGAAGGACGAGTTCGCCGCGGCTCTCGCCGACCCCGACATGCCGCTGCCCGCGCTGCTCCTCGTCGTCGACGCGCTGGGCCGGACCGGCGACTACAGGCTGGTGGACGATCTGGCGCCCCTGGCGGACCATCCGGCGCTCGACGTGCGGGCGCAGGCGCTGCGCGCCCTGGGAAGTCTCGGCCATCCCGCCGCCGCGTCGGTCGTCCTGGGGCGACTCGACGATGCAGCCTGGCAGGTCCGCGCCCAGGCGGCGATCGCCGCCGGCCGCATCGGGCTCGCGGAGGCCGCACCGCGACTGCGCGAACTGCTCGCCGATCAGGTCTGGTGGATGCGGCTGCGCGCCGCCCAGGCGCTGCTCGCGTTGGGCCCGGTCGGAGAGGGGATGCTGACGGAGGCGGCCGCGGGGTCGGGCGTCGCCGCCGAGACGGCTGCCACCGCCCTGGCCGAACGGGCACAGTCATGACGGTCCATCTGCTGGAGAGCATCGCCTTCTGGGCTGCGGTCTTGGTCATCACGACCGGCCTGCTGCAGGTCGCGATCTATATCGCCCAGCTGGCCGTCGCCGGCGCGGTCCTGGCGCGCAAGCCGGCATCGGTGAAGGGGTCGGCGTTGTGGGACCACTTGGCCGGGGTGACGCCGCCGATCGCCCTGATCGCGCCGGCCTACAACGAAGCGGCCACGATCGTGGAGAGCGTGCGCTCGCTGCTGTCGCTGCAATATCCGTCCTTCGAGGTGATCGTCGTCAACGACGGTTCCAGGGACGATACGCTGGCGGTGCTGATCGAGGCGTTCGAACTCGCGCCGGCCACTCGTTCCTGGGAAGCCGCAGTCGGCCACAAGCCGGTGCGGGGCATCTACGCCGGCCGCCGGGAGCCGCGCCTCCTGGTCGTCGACAAGGAGAACGGCGGCAAGGCGGACGCCCTCAACGCCGGCATCAACCTGTCGCGCGCGCCGTTCTTCTGCGCCGTCGATGCCGATTCCTTGCTGGAGGCCGACGCGCTCCTGCGGGCGGTCCAGCCCTTTGTGGACGAGCCGACGCGAATGATGGCCGTGGGCGGCACGATCCGCATCGCGAACGGCTGCAAGGTCCGCTCGGGACGTGTGGTCGAGGTGGGCCTGCCGCGCCGGCTTCTGCCGCTCCTGCAGACGGTCGAGTATCTGCGTGCCTTCCTGATGGCGCGCCTCGCCTGGAGCCATGTCGGCGCGCTCACGGTGATCTCCGGGGCATTCGGCATCTTTCGCCGGTCGACCGCGATCGAGGTGGGCGGCTATACGCACGGTACTGTGGGAGAGGATCTCGAGATCATCGTGAAGATCCACCGCTGCAAGATCGAGCAGGGCGAGGACTACCGCATCGCCTTCATTCCCGAGCCCGTCTGCTGGACCGAGGCGCCCGAATCGCTCCGGGTCCTGGCGCGGCAGCGGATCCGGTGGCAGCGCGGGGCACTGGAGACGTTCTTCGCCCACCGGCGCATGCTGTTCAACCCGCGCTACGGCCGTGTCGGCACGCTCGCTTTCGGCAACATGCTGCTGGTCGACGTGCTCGGCCCGGTGATCGAGGTCCTCGGCTATGTTCTCATTCCGGCCTTCTGGGCTCTGGGCGCGCTCAGCACCGACTATCTGCTCGCCTTCCTCGCCATCACCTTCACCTTCGGGGTGTTCGTCAGCGTCGGCTCCCTGATCCTGGAGGAGATCGAGTTCCGGCGCTTCCCGCGGCCGCGCGATCTCCTGGTGCTGACGTCGGCCGCGGTCATGGAGAATTTCGGCTACCGGCAGCTCAACAACTTCTGGCGGATCGTGGGCACGTGGCGCTTCCTGCGGGGGACCCAGGGCAGCTGGGGGACCATGACGCGGACCGGCTTCCGCAAGGGCTGAACCGGAACGGCGGTGTGTCGCGCCCTGCGACGTGTCAATCCGGCGGCTGGACGATGGCGGCCAGGGCGGCGAGCGTGTCGTCGAGGGTGCGGCCGATCTCGCCATCGTCGCCGCTCTCGCACGCGTCCTCCAGGCGGAGCGCCGCCGCCCCCGCCCCGGGGTAGCCGAAGGTCCCCGCGCTGCCGGCGAGCCGGTGCGCGACGGCGCGGACAAGGTCGCGCGTGGCGGGATCGAACGGCGGGTGGAGGCATGCGAGCATGGCGCGATCGGCCGTCACGCGCGCCGTGAACCGTGCCCGCAGCGCCGCCATCTGCAGGGTGAAGGCGTCCTCGCTCACGTCTTCTCCTGCGTCACCTGCGCCCAGAAGCGGTGCACCTGCCCGGCGAGCGCCATCGGGTCGAAAGGCTTGGCGATCACGCCCAGAGCGCCCAGTGCCAGGAAACGGTCCGTGTCCCGGGCGCCCGCCTTGGCCGTGATGAATACGACCGGGAGGTCGCGGCCCTCCCGCATCCCGCGTAACCTGGCGAGGGTGGCCGGTCCGTCGAGGCCGGGCATCATGACGTCGAGCAGGACGAGGTCCGGTCGCGCCGCCCGGACCCGGTCCAGCGCTTCCGCCCCGGAGGCACAGCCGCTCGCCTCGATGGTCCCGTCGAGTTCCAGGGCGAAGATCGCGATCTCGCGGATGTCCGGCTCGTCGTCGACATAGAGTATCTTCAGCGGCACCTGTCATCCTTCCTTCAGTCTTGTCCGGGATCAGGTCTGCGGACGATCGCCCGCACCGTTGAGACCAGGTCGTCGACCGTAGCGCGCGACTTGGTCAGCGCGCCGGCGACGGCCGGCACCAGGTCGGGGTCGAACTCGGCGGCTGAGAAGAGAACGACCGACGGACCGCCGCCCGAGGCGGCGCGCAGCTCGGGCAGCAGATCGAGCCCGGACCCGTCCGGCAGTCCGATGTCGAGCAGGACGAGGTCGATCCGCTCACGCGCGAGAGCGGCGCGCGCCTCGGCCAGGGTTCCGGCCGGCAGCATGTCGGCCAGGGGCGACAGGGCATTCTCGACGACCTCGCGCAGGTCCGCATCGTCCTCGACATGCAGGATCGAGACGCGGCCGGCGCCGGCGGAGGCGGACAGCCGAACCGCGTGCATCAGCCGATCCAGGTCCGGCGGCTTGTCCAGCCAGTCGGCGACCTGGACCGCTTCGACACCCAGGATCCGCCCGTCCTCGTGCCGGCGGACGGCGACGGCGAGCACCGGCACGCTCGCGGTTGCCGCCCGCGCACGCAGCTTCCGCACGGTTTCGATCGCCTCTGCGCTGCCCGCGCCCAGATCAACGACGAGGGCGGCGCAACCGGGCTCCGCGACCCGCGCCTCCGCTTCGTCCGCGGTACGGACCGTCTCGACCTGCAGCCCGCTCAGATCAAGTGCCGACCGAAGCACGGCGGCGGTCTGCGCATCGCCTTCGCTGAGCAGGACGGCGCGTCTCGGCTCCACCGATGTCGCTGTGCGCTCCGCTTGTGCCGGTGTCGCGGCGATCGGCAGTTCGACGCGGAAGACGGTGCCACCTTCGGGCGGGCAGTCGAAACGGATGCTGCCGCGGAGGTTCTCGACGATATGGCGGACGATGCTGAGGCCGAGGCCAGTGCCGCCCTTCTGGCGCGTGTCGGAGGAGTCCGCCTGGGCGAAGCGCTCGAAGATGCGGGACCGGAACGCCTCGGGGATTCCGGGCCCGCGATCGCGCACCGTCAGGACGGCGGCGTGACCGTGGCGGCCCAGATAGACGTCGACGGTCCCGTCCGGCGGGGAGAACTTGGCCGCATTCGAAAGCAGGTTGGTGACCACCTGGGCGAAACGGTCGGCATCGACGGAGGCGCGCGGGTCGGAATCGTCGGTGGCGAGGCGGATGGTTACGCCGAACCTGTCGGCGAAAGACTGGTTGGCCTGGATCGCCGTTTCGACGAGGGGCTTCAGCGCCTGCACTTCCAGGACGAAGTGGACCTTTCCGGCGGAGAGCTTCTCGATGTCGAGAATGTCGTTGACGAGGCGCACCAGCCGCTCGCTGTTGGAATGGGCGATCTCGACCAGGCGCGCCGCCCGCGGCGGCAGTGCGCCGGCGACGCCGCCGGCGAGCAGGCCGAGCGAACCGGCGATCGAGGTGAGGGGCGTGCGCAACTCGTGGCTGACGGTCGAGACGAACTCCTCCTTGAGCCGTTCCGCCCGCTTGCGTTCGGTGATGTCGGTATAGGTGGTGACCAGCAGCGATCGGTCGGCGATGCGGCTGTGCACCTCGACGACCCGACCGTCGGGTCGCTCCCGCTCGAAGTGGAAGTCGCGCCACCGGCCCAGCCGTTCCATGCGCCGCCTGACCTGCTCCAACTTGTCGCCGGACCCGAATTCCCCGCGCTCGGCGTTGAAGGCGACGATGTCTGCGATGGGCGTACCGACCGCGGCATAGCGAGGCGGCAGGTCGAACATCTCGAAGAAGCGGTCGTTCCAGGCGATCAGCCGCATGTCGCTGTCGAATACGGTGATGCCCTGGGTGATGTTCTCCATGGTCGCGCGCAAAAGGGTTTCGGCCTCGCGGGCGCGCCGGCTTTCCGCCTCGCTGCGGTCGAGGTGACGGCGCACCGACGCGATCGCCAGAAGCGAGATCAGGGCGGCGAACGCGAGGGCGGCGAAGATCAGGAACGGCCCACCGGAAGCCTGCCGATGCGTCTCCCGCAGGCGGCTCTCGAGAAGGATGCGTTCCTCTGCGATCACCTCGCCGAAGATCGTCCTGATCCCGTCCATGAGGCGCTTGCCGTGCTGCATGCGGACCAGGACCGTCGCCGGCTCGGGACCGAGCGCATCATAGGCCGCGATCGTCTGCTCCATATGCTGCCGCTTGCGGTCGATCAGATCGTCCAGCCGAGTGAGGCGGACATCCAGGTCGCCGGGGTCGGACAGTTGCCCAGCCAGGCGGTCCCGCGCATCGAGGACCGACAGCGCCTCGCGATACGGTTGGAGAAAGACCTCGCTGCCGGTGATCACATAGCCGCGTTGACCGATCTCCGCATCCTGGACGGTCGAAAAAGTCGACTGCAGTTCCACGATGCGTTCATAGGATCGGCGCAGCGCGTCGCGTGCCTGGGTGTCGGCGGCGATCTGGTACATCGCCGCCAGCGCGACGGCGCCGTAGACGAGGGCGAAGGCTCCGAGCACGGCGGAGTAGCCCAGGCGAAGCGCGCGAAAGCCGCTCGGGCCACGCCTGGGAGAGACGGAGGTTTCGGTCAGGAGGCGCCTCCCTGAAGGACAACCGATCCAGAGGATGATCGCCGGATGCGTGCGTGAATGCCGTCCGCGTCGATCGGGCTCGCGTTGCGGACGTTCATCGCGCGTACGGGTTCTTCGGCCCCCGGTCCTCGGAAAGGGTCTCGCGCCGGTGCGCCGTCAGGCACTCGATGGCGTCGGCAAGGTGGATGTCGGTGATATTGGCGTCGCCGCGGGCGACCCGGTTGCGGTGCGCCTGCAGCAGGACGTCGGCATGGGTCGATCCCTCGGGCGGTTCGAAGCGGTAGGTCGCGAGTTCGATCAGCAGGCCGAGCGGATCCCGGAAGTAGATCGAATCCATAAAGCCGCGATCCTTAACGCCGCTGTGGGGGATGCCGCGCTCGTCCAGGCGGCCGACCGCCTGACGGAACGTCGCCCGCGAGACGCTGAAGGCGAGGTGATGCACACAGCCGGGATCGGTCGCGGTGCGCGCGGGATCGGGTGTGCGGGCGTCGTCGGTGAAGATGGTGACCAGGCGGCCGTCGCCTGGGTCGAAATAGAGGTGGCTCTCCTTCGGCGCGTCCAGGTTGGGCTGCTCGAACACGAAGGGCATGCCGAGGACGCCTTCCCAGAAGTCGATCGACGTCCGCCGATCGGCACCGACCAGCGTGATGTGATGGACGCCCTGGGTCTGGAGCTTTCTCACGATCATCTCCTTCCGTGCGGCTGCTTGGGGATCGTACCTTCCGGGCTGGATATGTGCCCGGACCGTCCGATCGCCACGGCCTCCCGGCGGTGAATCCGCCGGGAGGCGCGCGGCACCGTCCTCATGGTCCGCACGTCAGCCGAGATGCAGCACCACGACCAGGGGAGCGGCCGTGACGAGGGCTCCGGCCGCGAAGGCCATCGGCCGGGAGCCGCGCATTTCCGGGACCTCGTTGCGGAATACGTTCTGCAGCATGTAGCCGGCGATGAGCGCCAGGATCGCGTCCGACACGAACTCGGACGGCGCGATCGTCAGCGCCGCGACCGCTCCGCTGATCGGCGACGCGGCGAGAAAGAAGCGTCCGTACCGGCGATAGTGCGTCGGATGATGGTGGCTGAGCAGATAGTCCTTGTAGGCGAGGTGCAGCCCGATCGCCGCCGAGGTGACGAGCACGATGAGGCCGTGCTGGTGCAGCTGCTCGGGCAGGGCATACACGAGCCCGAATGTGTAGAGCCAGGCGATAACCAGATGGACCGAGGCGCGCACCCCTTCGCCCATGAGGCGAGGCCCGCGCGCCGCGTTGAGGATGGCGAGTTCGACCGTATAGAACCCGACGAGCCCGACGAGCATGAGGGGGTAGACGACGTTGCCGACACTGCCGTGCACATACTCCAGCTCCGGCAGCAGGATGAGTATGGCGAACGCCACCGCCATGCCGCCCGCGATCGAGTGCATCCAGGGACGGTCGGGATGGAAGAGGGGGGACAGCCACGGGGCGCCGAGATGCACACCGGCAAAGGCCGCCGCGACGATGAGGGTGACGAGGACGTCTTCCGCCATGTCCGCCTCAGAGCCGCGGGCCGGCGGCGTCGATCTCCTCGAGCCCTTCGTCGAGACGGTCGAGGCCGGTGCTGAGATCGACGAAGCCGCGCAGCGCCATCACAGTGCCGAACAGGATCAGGCCATGGTGAGTCGCGAGGAAAGCCTCGAACTCGACCGCAATGTCGGCGATCAATTCGACCACCCCGCAGAGCAGCATGCCGACGCCCGTGACGACCGAGACGACCGGATTATGGACGACCGGCCCGAGCCGTCGTCCGATCCGGCCGGCGAGTCTGCGCATCCGTGCTCACACTCCGGCTGCATCGAGCATCGCCGTGAAGGCCGCGTGGTCGGGCATCTGGACCGGCTTCATGTCGCCGATCCGCTTGATCCAGTCGCACATGCGGCCGACGTCGCGCCGCTCCGTCGGGCCGTGGCCGCTCACGATCATCTTCGCGCCCAGCGCCTTGATGCGTTCCGCGTCGGCGGCGATCGCCTCCGGCCGGATGTGCTCGAACCAGATGTGGTTGGCCCGGTTCATCCAGAAATAGCCGTCCTCGAAATCCTGGGGGTCCATCTCGTCGGTGAAGGCGGGCGTCTTCTCGCTGACCACGCCGAAACAGTCCGCGGCATAGTAGATTTCGGACTTCGGATCCCACAGGCCGGCGGTCGCGGAACTGTCGTAGAGGGGCGGGCGCACGGCGGTCACCGTCCGGTCGCCGATGTCCAGGCTGTCGCCGTCGTTGAGGATGTGGACCCGGCGCGGGTTGATGTGAAACTCCTCGCCGAGCTTGCCGAGACCGAGGAAGTTGGTGATGAGCTTGGCGTTCGGGCACATGTCGAGCGCCTTGGCGAGCGAGCCCGAATGATCGCGATCCTCGTGCGAGAGAAAGATCCAGCGCACGTCCTCGGGCTCGACCAGCGCGAACGCTTCCGCCAGAAAGACGTCGCGATGGACGGTCGCCAGCGTGTCGAGGATCATCGGCTGCGCGCCGCGCAGCACCATGGCGTTGATCGGCAACTGGCCGACGCCCGGCACGGGCAGGGCCTCGGGGATCACGAAGGCTTCGTCGGAAATCCTGTAAGCGCGGGGCATGGGCGTGTCCTTCGCGGAGTCAGTCGCCTGCACGCAGCAGGTCGAGCAGGGTGAAGGTCTCGGCGTTGCCGGAGGCGGCGGGCAGAGTGGGCCGCCAGTCGGGCGCGGCGGCTCGGTAGCTCTCTGGATCGCGGTCGATCAGCGCGGTCAGCGTGCCGGCGACGATGCGTCCGCCCACCGGTCCGAGACGCTGACCGTCCTCGAGGACGGCGGCTTCGCGCAGGATGTAGAGCCAGAGCGGGGTCTCGCCCTCCCAGCCCGCGACGCGTGCGGACTCGGCGGGCAGCGGGTCGAGGCCGAAGGCGCGCGCCACCGCCTCGCCGGACGGAAGCGCCGTATCGCGTCCACGCTCCAGGTCGCGTGCCGCGAGCGAGCGGTAGGTGGGCTGGTCGAGGACGCCGGTGATCGCTTCCGGGAGCTCGACGAGGGCCTTCGGCAGGCGCTCGTCGAGGCGCGGCGCACGCTGCGCCGCCAGCCCGCCGGGCGCATCGAACAGGAGGCCGAAATCCACCCGTCGCTCCGGGCCGACCGCGCGGAATCCGACGAGATCGGGGAACATGGTGAGCGGTGCGGCGTCGGGTCGGATGCGATAGGTCTGGCGAACCTGCGCATGGCCGTAGCGGAAGGCGGCGTCGGCGAACTCGAGCGGGATCGAGAGGCCGGGCGGGACGGGTACCGCGATCGCGCCCGCGGCGATGCCGGCCGCGAGGTCGGGGCCGACCAGTCCCGGCAGATAGTCTTCCAGTACCAGCCATTGATAGTGCCAGACGAGGGCGACGCGGGCCGCGGCGAACACCCGGCCTTCCGCAAGGCGCATGGCGCGCATGTCGTCGACGAGGCGATTGTGCGCCCGCAGCAGCGCCACGTGCATCTGGTTGACGAACAGATGCGCGTCGTTGCGCGGATCTCCGACCAGGGCGACGCCCTGGGCGTTGCGGGGCACGTCGCAGCCGCCGGGTCCGAGCAGGAACTTCGCGGGGTCGGCCGCGTCGTAGAGATAGGGACTGCCCGTCGGCCCCGCGCCGTAGAGGCATTCGAGGTCGAGCCGCGCCGCCCGGGCGTTGGCGAGCGGCGCGTCCGGAAGATGGCCGAGCGGAGAGCGGTCGGCGGTGATGTCGTGGGCGATCAACTGTCCGAAGAACGGCCAGCCGGCGGCGACGGTGGACTCGCCGTCGCCCTCCGTTTCGCCGCGGTCGCAGGCGGCTCCCGGCTGCCCGAGGGCGGCGAGGCGGGCGGCCTCGCCCGCGAGCGGCGGCAGGTCGGCGAACATCCGCGTGTAGGTGCCCGTGTCGGTGCCGGCGCCCGCGGCGCGTGCCTGGCCCAGGCAGGCCGCCCCGGCGGGGCGGCCTCGGATCGCCAGGGTCACTGGTAGTGATCCTTGAGCTCGAAGCGGGTCATCTTGAAGGTGTCGAGATCGATGAGAGCGGTGAACGGCTTGGTGTCCGGCGCATCGACGAACTTGTTCATCGAGGCCTGCGCGTCTTCCGGGCGCGCCCAGTGGAGGACAACGACCCAGTCGCCGGTCTCCGAACGGCCGGTGTCGCGGTCGAGGAAGCCGGGAAGCTTGCCCAGAAAGTTGCGTTCCATCGACTTGGTCTCCTCGACGAAGGCCTCCTCGGTGACGCCGTCCCTGAGGCGGAAAGTGACGATCTCGATGGTCTTGGCCATGACGGACTCCTTGGTCAGGTTGGGAAGATTTCGGCGTGTTTCGCCTTGAGGAACGCGAGGCCCTCGGTGGCGAGCGCCTCCGGGGAGGCGGCGAAGTCGCGCCAGATGCAGACGAGCCGCGCCAGCCGCTCGATGTTGGGATCGAAGGACTCCACCGTGATGCCGGCGCCGTAGCCCACGTCGACGAGGGCGCGGAAGGTGTCGTCCCAGGGCACCATGTCCCGGCCCGGTACGCCCCGGTGACTGCCGCAGGCGTGGAAATAGCCGAGCTTGTCGCCCGTGCTGCGGATGGCGCCGGCGAGATCGTCCTCCTCGCGCAGCATGTGGAAGGTGTCCAGATGAACCTTGCAGTGCGGCAGCCCGACCTCGTCGATGAAGCGGACCGCATCGGCCGCCGTGTTGAGGAAGTGCGATTCGAACCGGTTCAGCGTCTCGACGGCGAGGGTGACGCCGCTGCCGGCCGCGTGTTCGCCGATCGCGCGGTAGCACTCCACCCCCCAGCGCCACTCGTCCTCCGAGCGGCGCCGGCCGGGCAGGTAGCCCCAGGCGCAGTAGTTCGCGCCGCAGTAGATCTGCACGCCGGCCTCGTGACACAGGTCGACGACGCGCTTCGACAGTTCGACGCCGCGCTGGCGCACGGCTGCGTCGGGACTGATGGTGTTGGCCTCCACGGGCAGGGCGAAGTTGGCATTGAGCGCGAGGTCGAGGTCCGCCGCGCGGCGGCGCAGCTCGCGGGCGGGAAACAGGTCCGGATCGACGGGTGTAACCTCCAGGAGGTCGAAGCCCATGGCGCGGACCTTGTCGCACAGCCCGAGATCGGACTGCTCGAACGTGCCGGAGAACAGCAGCGAATTGACGCCGAACCGCATCGCCGTCTCCTATGGCTGCAGGAGGATGAGACCGCTCACCGGATCGCGGCGGCGGTGCAGGTGCCCGGGCAGCTGGACCAGCATCACTTCCAGCGTCGGGCGCACCAAGCCGGCGATCAGATGGCCGCCGCGCGCCATCGCGTTCCGGCAGCCCAGCACCACATGGATGTGCGCCTCGTGCCGGCCCTCGTCGTCCTCCGCGATGTTGCCGAGGAAGGACAGCACCTCGACCTGCTCCTCGATGACGTTCTTCACGAACTCCTTGGTTTCCGGATTGAAGTAGCCGAGTTCGCAGCGAGCGAAGGCCCCGATCGCGGTGAAGCGGCTCGGTCCGAGCCGTTCGGCGTCGGCGAAGGCCGTAATCGTCGCCATCGCCTCCTCGCCGGGTTCGAGCACGAGCGCGTAGGTCTTCTGGCCGTCGGAGCTGGTTTCGAGAAGGCGGTTGCGCATGGGGTCAGATTCCTGCGGTTTCGCGGAGGTAGGCCCGGGCCTTGCGCGCATAGTCGAGCGGGTTCGCCTTGGCGGCGTCCTGTTCGGCCTCGACCATCAGCCAGCCTTCGTAGCCGGCGTCGGCGAGCACCTTGAAGATCGGCGCGAAGTCGATCGCTCCGTCGCCGGGGACGGTGAAGACGCCGTCGATGACCGCTTCGATGAAGCTGAGATTCGTGGCGTTCGCGCGCTCCATCACGTCCTGCCGGATGTCCTTCAGGTGGACATGACGGATCCGCGGGGCGTAGGCGCGCGCCATGTCGAGCGGATCGTCGCCGGCCCACCAGAGATGGCCGGTGTCGAGGAGGAGGTGCACGACCTCGGGGTCGGTTTCCGCCATCAGCCGGTCCACCTCGGGCCGGGTCATGACGCCGGTCCCCATATGGTGGTGGTAGCAGAGGCGCATGTCGGCCTCCGCGGCGATGCGGCCGAGTTCGTTCAGCCCCTCGGTCATGACGCGCCACTGCGCTTCGGTGAAGACGGGTTTGTTGAGGATCGGCGGGACGGGCTGCTGGTGGACGGCGTTGCCGAGTTCCGCGACGACGACCGAGGTGCCGCCCATCCGCTTGATGAAGGCCATCGAGGCGCGGAAGCTCTCGACCGTGCGCTCGCGCATGCCGTTGACGGTGAAGTAGGTGCTGGACCAGGGCTCGGAGACGCGCAGGCCGCGGCGCGACAGCTCGCGCTCCAGCACGTCCGGGTCCTTCGGGAACTTGTGGCCGACGCTGCAGCCCTGGAAGCCGGCGAGCGCCATCTCGCTGACGCACTGGCCGAACGAGATGTCGTCGCCGAGGGCGGGATAGTCGTCGTTCGTCCATCCGGTAGGGGTGATGCCGACGAACACTTTTGCTGGATCGAACACGGGTGGGCGCTCCTTGCTTTACTGGGAGAGGCGGGGCGGGCGGGCCCACATTCCGTAGCCGAAGGGTTTTGCGCCCGAAGGGTTCGCGCCGACCGCAGGCCAGAGCAGGCCTTCGGTATAGGCCGACGCGGAGGGGACGACCGCCGTATCGACCGCACTGCCGCCGAAGCTCTCGTGCCAGTCGGCCGGCAGGCCGCGCCAGGTGCCCAGGTACCAGAGCTTGATGACCGCCCGGGCGAGGGGACCGAGGCGGTCGTCGCCGAAGACATCGCGGCGCAAACCCGCCTCCGCATCCTGCGCACCGGCCAGGGCGGCATGGGCGGCGATGAGGGCGTCCAGGTTGGCCGTGCCCGCGCGCTCCGCGACCAGTTTGCGGAAGGGGCCGGCCTGGCCGGTGCCGCTCAGTTCCTGGGCCGAGAACCCCGTCAGCGTGGCGGAGAGTGCGATGAAGTCGTCCAGGGGCTCCGCGGTCATGCCGGCACCTCCAGGTGGGCGATCTCGAAGGTCGGTGCGGCGTGCACGCCGGGCCGTCCCGGAACAGGCTGTCGCATCAGGGACTGCATCGTGTCCTTGAGGCGGAACATCCCGCCCACGGCGTCGACGAAGAGCTGCGGCTGACCGTCGAACGCGCGGGTGAGAAGGCGCAGGAAGCGCGCATAGTCCGCGTTGAAGCCTTCTGCGGCCGCCCGCAGGTCGCTGCCCTCGGGATAGTCGGAGAGGCGCGCGCTGACCGCCACGGGGTGGGCGGCCTGCCAGTCCACGCCGAACGTTCCGCCCGACGGGGCGCCCGGCAGGTCGCCCTCGACGTAATAGCGGCCGAGCACGATCTGCTGGAAGCGGTAGTAATGCGCGATCTCTCCGTCTTCGTCGAAGATCGTGTCGGTCACGCCCTCGCCCTGCTCGGCGATGAGTTCGAGGGCCGCGCGCGCGCTCGCCATGTCCGTCACGGCGATCAGACCGCCACCGCCGGAATAGTACTGTTCCGGACCGATCTGCCGCGCCGGGTCGCCACAGAAGAGCGCGTCGCCCATCTCGGCGTGGAGGTATTCCAGCCCTTCCTCGATCGCCTTGTAGAACTCGCCGATGCTGTAGAAGTGCTCTTCGCCCTCGACATGGGCGTGGGCCGCGTGCACGGAGCCGCGCCTGCGCGGCCGATGATGGACGTTGCGCGCCGTGTGCTGGAGGATCGCCGGCCGCTCGATCTTCAGGAACGTCTCGATCGCTTCCCGGGAGAAGGGGCGCAGATCGACGGTGAAGTCGGTTTCGCCGTCGGGCAGGTAGGCGGGATAGCTCGGGACGAAGTCGGGCCGGGTGAGGTCGGGGGCTGCGCC
>JBKBLL010000092.1:0-13305 GCA_046296375.1 Alphaproteobacteria bacterium
TAGCATTTCGCGCTACGCGTGCCGATGATAAGGCAGGGAGATGCGAATGGCCGCGACCGTGGAGCGTAAGGAATATCCGATCTCGATGCGCCTGCCCGAGGCGGACGTCGCGATGATCGATCGCGCGGCGGCACTGCGCGGTCGCTCCCGCACCGAATTCGTGCGTGACGCCGCCGTGCGGGCCGCCGAGGACGTCGTCATGGAGAACCGGCTGATCCGGATGACGCCCGAGGGGTTCGCCCATTTCATGGACGTCCTGTCCGGTCCGGCCGAGCCGGTTGCCGAGATGGTGGAACTCGCCGGACGGCCCGCCCCGTGGGAGCCCGGCTACGCCCCGAAGCGGTGAGCCGTGGCCTTATCGGCTCCCGAGCCGCTGACCGCCGCGCATGACGTTTCCGGCTTTTCCTGCGGCAAGCCGACGCTCGATCACTGGCTGAAGACGCGGGCGCTTTCCAACCAGGAGAAGGGATTCACGGCCGTCCTGGTCGTCCATGACGCCGGGCGTGTGGCGGGCTACTACGGGCTCGCCCCGACGGCCGTCGTTCCCTCGATCCTGCCGCGGGCGATCCGCACGGGTCAGCCGCCGGACCCGGTTCCCTGCCTGCTCCTGGGGCAGTTGGCGACCGACCTGGAATGGGCGGGCCGGGGCATCGGCACCGGCCTGGTGAAGCACGCCCTCCAGCGCTGCGTTCAGGCTGCCGGACTGATCCGCGGCCGGGCGCTGATGGTCAATGCGGTCGACGGCGAAGCAGCGGCGTTCTGGCAGCGCCGGGGATTCCTGCCCTCGAAGGACGATCCGCTCGTGCTGTTCCGCTCCATCGCCGCCATCGCGGCGTCGTTGGCGCAGGCGGCGCAGCGAGAGCGGGAGAATGGGGCAATACAAATGGAATGCGACGATGTATTACCATCGTATTACCTTTCCTGCGACCGCGCATGACCGATACGCGAACGCACGAGCAGCGCCGAAAGATCATGCAATCGGTGAAGGGGAGAGATACCGGCCCGGAACGGATTGTGCGTCGGATTCTCCATCGAGCGGGCTACCGATACCGGCTGCATGATCGACGCTTGCCTGGAACGCCAGACATCGTGTTCCGGTCACGCAGGAAGGCCATCTTCGTTCACGGTTGCTTCTGGCATGCGCACGGATGCGCCAAGGGAAGGCCGCCCAAATCCCGCACTGACTACTGGGATGCCAAAATCCAAGCGAACTGCGCACGTGATGCTCGGAATCGCAGCGATCTCGAAGCCCTTGGTTGGGAGGTGCTCATCGTTTGGCAATGCGAGCTGAAGCGCGAGGATGACTTGGCGACACGACTCTCGTCCTTTCTTGGGCGCCCGAAAATGACGATCGACAAGGCCGATAGGGTGGCATAACATAGTCAATGTCGCGTTCTACAACTAGGGATTGAATTCATGGTGCGGCCGATAGGTATAGACCTATTCTCTGGAGCGGGAGGGCTAAGTCTCGGTTTCGAGCAAGCAGGATTTGATGTCGTCGCTGCAGTCGAGGTGGATCCTGTTCATTGTGCCGTTCATAAATATAATTTCCCCAATACGGCAATAATTCCCAGATCAATCGTTGGCGTTTCTGCGTCCAATATTAGATTGGCGGCTGGAATAGGCAATAAGCCGGTTGATTGCGTTTTTGGCGGTCCGCCGTGTCAAGGGTTTTCGATGATCGGACACCGTGCGCTCGAAGATCCCCGCAACAGCCTCGTGTCCGAATTCGTCCGCGCGGTGGCGGAACTCGAAGCCCGTACATTCGTCTTCGAGAACGTTAAGGGTTTGACCGTCGGACAGCACAAGGCATTCCTGAACGAGTTGGCTGCTGCATTCGACGCGGCGGGTTACCGTGTACGCCTGCCGTGGAAGGTGCTCAACGCCGCGAACTATGGGGTTCCACAGTCGCGAGAGCGGCTAATTCTGCTCGGCGCGAAGAAGGGGACGAGACTTCCCGACTATCCCGCCGCGCGCAACAATTCAGCGGCTGCTCGCTACCCGGTTCTTGGTCTGCCGAGCGGTCCGACCTGCTCCGAGGCGCTTGGAGACTTGCCCGACGCAGATCAGTTTGCGATTTTGACTGAAACCGATGTCGTCAAAACCTCCCGCTTTGGGAGGCCCTCGCCTTACGCGGCGGAATTGCGGTGCATGACTAACGACGCGTGGCATTTCGGTTATGTTCGCCACTGGAGTCCTCGCTTTCTGACATCGAGCGCGCGTACGGCGCATACCGAAATTTCCCGGCGACGTTTCGCGGAAACGAAGCCTGGACAGGTCGAGCCGATCAGTCGGTTCTATCGGTTGCCATCGGAGGGCGTGTCGAACACTCTGCGTGCCGGTACAGATGCAGCCCGCGGCGCATTCACCAGCCCGCGGCCAATCCACTATGAGCATCCGCGTTGCGTCACCGTTCGGGAAATGGCTCGCCTCCACGGCTTTCCGGACTGGTTCCGGTTTCACGCTACGAAGTGGCACGGCGCCCGCCAGATTGGGAACGCGGTGCCGCCACCGCTAGCGCGAGCGATCGCCGCGTCGGTGTTTGAAGCCCTCGGCGGCAAGCCCGAGCGCCCTATCGACGCAATCACGTTGGGCGATGCTTCTCTGTTGTATGTCGAAATGTCGGAGGCAGCGGGTATTTTTGGCGTCGATGCGCCCAGCAGTCGCCGTGACAGAAGAAGCGGAGCCAGGAAGCGCAAGCAGGTCGACATCGAGCGTGAGAGTCGTTTGGAAGCCGCCAATGGTTAAGGGCCCGAAAAGCGATGCGGCGGCCTATGACGAGATCATCGAAAAAATATTCTTCGATCACTATGATGGGAGTGCGAACGACTTTATATTTATCCGACGCGAAATCATCGCCGCTAAGGACGAGGTTGCACCCGACCTCGACCTGAACCCTGGCGACGTGCCGTACGCCTTTCGCTATCGGCGGGCCTTTCCCGACCGGATCCGTTCGACCCAGCCCGAGGGCATGAAGTGGGTTATCGCAGGAGCGGGACGCTCGCGCTATCGCTTTACGTTGGTTCGAGCCACCCGCATCCTGCCCCGAACCGATTTGGTCACGACCGACATCCCGGATGCGACACCCGAGTTGATTCGGGCGTACGCCCTTGACGACGAGCAGGCGCTTCTTGCTATCGTCCGCTACAATCGGCTGATCGACACTTTCCTGTCGCTAACAACTTACAGCTTGCAAAATCACTTGCGAACTACCGTCAGGGGCATAGGGCAGATCGAAATCGACGAGTTGTACATCGGACTCGACAAACGCGGCTGTCACTACATTATCCCAGTACAGGCGAAAGGCGGCCGGGACCAGATCGGCATTGTGCAGACCACCCAGGATATAAATTTTGTTGAGCAGAAGTTCTCGGGGGTAAGGTGCAGGGCAATCGCTGCGCAGTTCATGTCGGCGGGAATCGTCGCCCTGTTCGAGCTGACTATTCAGGAGGGTGACATCCGCGTCGTGGATGAGAAGCATTATCGTCTGGTTCCTGCATCCCAGTTGAACCGCGATGCCATCCGTAACTATTTACCCTGAATATCTAACGCATCCCTCACCCTGTCATTGCGAAGGCGAGACAACACCGCGTGCTTCGTCAGCCCAGAGGCTCTGGGCGCGCAGGGGCGGACGCCATGACGGGGCGGGGGGTGGTTCGATACGAGCCGCCTGTGAGGCGGCCGGAGGTCGCGTCTCTAAGGGTTAGGAACGCTGTCGGCAAGAGCAGCCGTTTTGCGACGCTTTTCTCAGCGACCACAGCACGGATCGAACAGAGCGAGCCAAGTGAAAGTCACTGCGCCTCGACGCCCCGATTTCTTTCCGCCCGCACATACGCCACCTCCCGCACCAGGGTCGTGGTCGGGCGGAGGGCGAAGAAGAGGGAGCCGATCAGGAAGAGGCAGGTGCCGGCATAGGTGGTGCGCTGGTCGAAGAAGAGGATGCTGCCGACGATGAACAGGACCGCCGCGAGGAAGTCGACCCCCGTGTAGGCGATCTCGTGCCGGACGTAGATGCGGCGGTGCGCGGCGCTACGCGTGTGGTTGGCGGGGTCGAACATGGCCAAGGGCGGGCTCCTTGGGATGTGTGGGCAGGGTTGCGCGGTCGGATATGGGGGTGCGCGGGGCGTGCTTCGAGACGCCGCCTGCGGCGGCTCCTCAGCACGAGGGCCGGGAAACGGGGCGGGGCGGTGGTGGTGCTTCGAGACGGGTCGCCGGGGCCGACCCTCCTCAGCACGAGGGTATCCGTATAGCCGCACAGGCCGTCATGCCGAGGAGGTCACGCATGGGGGCGCCGCCGGTCCGAAAACGGCCCCCCCTCGCTTCAGCCTGCGCCGCGTACCGGATTGACGATCTCGATGCCCGCGAAATCGCGCTCGTTGTCGGTGACGACGATGCAGTCGTTGGCGAGTGCGACCGCGGCGATGATCGTGTCGAGAGCGCTGCGGGGGCGGCCGGCGGCTTTCGCGTCGGCCATGAGCCGCGCCCACACGAGGCCGGCCTTCTCGTCGAAGGAGAGAATCCGGCCGGCAAAGAGCGCCTGCGGACCCTCCGGGCCGTCGAACCATGCATCGAGCCGGTCGCGCCGCCGGCCCGGCGGCTTCTCCAGTACGCCTCGGCGAAGCTCGGCCAGCGTCAGCGACGCGATGAACAGGTCGTCGTCGGACTGCTCGGCCATCCAGGCGATCAGCGACGCCGATGGCGCCGGCCTGGTGAAGTTGCTGATGATGTTGGTGTCGAGCAGGTAGCGCGTCACATGTCGACCTTCCGCCCTTCCTCGCGCGGACGGGTCAGGTCGAGTTCGGCGCCGACGAGCGGCGAACGCAGGAGCGCCCTGAGGATGCCGCCCTTCTCGGGCGGCGCGCCGCCGACGTTCTGCCTGACGGCATTGCGCAGCCGCTCGGACGCCGGGCCCCCCTCGGCGAGCCGGCGCGCGACGGTCCGCACCAGCTCGCGGTCGGCGTCCCGCCCGGTCACCTCGAAACGGACCAGCCCCTTTTCGGCCAGCCGGTTTCGGAAACTGGCGACGGCGCGCCGCTGGGAAGGCTTGGTCATTTTCCGCTCCGCGTCTATCCGGAATATAGCCGGAACGCGGGGGACCCTCAAGTTGGCGGGGCGGAGCGGGGTTCCGAACACGGTGCCGGCCGAGTGGATCCCGGATCGGCGCCGCCTTCGGCGGCTTGTCCGGGAAAGCAGGTGCCCCGGATATGCGGGTTCCTCTCCGCCGGAGGAACGCCGCGCCGCGTCCGGCCGTCCTACTCCGCCGGTTCGGACACCGACGCGCGGCGCGCCGGCGTGCGGGTGCGCTTCAGCTGGCCGACGTCCCGGACGGCGCCGCGCGCCGCGCTGGTGGTCAGGGCGCCGTAGGCCTGGAGGGCGGGGGTGACGCGGCGGTTGCGGGGGGCGGGTTGCCAGGCGGCGTCGCCGCGGGCCTCCATCGCGTCGCGGCGGCGGTCGAGCTCGGCGTCGGAGACGGCGAGATTGATGGTGCGCGACGGGATGTCGATCTCGATCACGTCGCCGGTCTCGACCAGGCCGACCGGGCCGCCTTCGGCCGCCTCCGGGCTGACATGGCCAATGGAGAGCCCCGACGTTCCCCCCGAAAAACGCCCGTCGGTGATCAGCGCGCACGCGCGGCCGAGCCCCTTGGACTTGAGATACGACGTCGGATAGAGCATCTCCTGCATGCCGGGGCCGCCCTTCGGGCCCTCGTAGCGCACCAGGACGACGTCGCCGGCCTTCACCTCGCCGCCCAGGATGCCGGCGACGGCGGCGTCCTGGCTCTCGTAGACGCGGGCCGGGCCGGAGAAGGTGAGGATGCTGGCGTCGACGCCGGCGGTCTTCACGATGCAGCCGTCGGCGGCGATGTTGCCGTAGAGCACGGCGAGGCCGCCGTCCCTGCTGTAGGCGTGGGCGAGGTCGCGCACGACGCCCGTCGCGCGATCGACGTCGAGGCTGACGTAGCGGCGGCTCTGGCTGAACGCGGTCTGGGTCGGCACGCCGCCGGGGGCCGCACGGTAGAAGGTCTGGACCTCCTCGGACGGATTGCGGGCGATGTCCCAGGTGTCGAGGGCGGATGCTATCGTCGGGCTGTGGATCGTCGGCAGGTCGGTGTGGATCAGGCCGGCACGGTCGAGCTCGCCCAGGATCGCCATGATGCCGCCGGCGCGGTGGACGTCCTCCATGTGGACGTTCGGCACGGTGGGGGCGACCTTGCACAGGCAGGGCACGCGGCGCGACAGGCGATCGATGTCGGCCATGGTGAATCCCACCTGCGCCTCGTGCGCGGCGGCGAGCAGGTGCAGCACGGTGTTGGTCGACCCGCCCATGGCGATGTCGACGGTCATCGCGTTCTCGAACGCCTCGAAGCTGGCGATCGAGCGGGGGAGGACGGAGGCGTCGTCCTTCTCATACCAGCGCTTGGCGATGTCGACGACGGTGCGGCCCGCCTCCAGGAACAGGCGCTCGCGGTCGGCGTGGGTGGCGAGCACCGAGCCGTTGCCGGGCAGCGACAGGCCCAGCGCCTCGGTCAGGCAGTTCATCGAGTTGGCGGTGAACATGCCGGAACAGGAGCCGCAGGTCGGGCAGGCCGAACGCTCGATGACCTTCAGGTCGGCCTCGTCGACGCTGCTGTCGGCGGCGGCGATCATCGCGTCGATCAGGTCGACCTTGCGCTCGCCGGTCTTCAGCAGGACCTTGCCGGCCTCCATCGGGCCGCCGGAGACGAACACAGTCGGGATGTTGAGGCGCAAGGCCGCCATCAGCATGCCGGGGGTGATCTTGTCGCAGTTGGAGATGCACACCAGCGCGTCGGCGCAGTGGGCGTTCACCATGTATTCGATGCAGTCGGCGATGAGCTCGCGCGACGGCAGGCTGTAGAGCATGCCGTCATGGCCCATGGCGATGCCGTCGTCGACGGCGATGGTGTCGAACTCCTTCGCCACGCCGCCGTGCGCCTCGATCTCGCGCGCGACCAGCTGGCCCAGGTCCTTCAGGTGGACGTGGCCGGGCACGAACTGGGTGAAGGAGTTGGCGACCGCGATGATCGGCTTGCCGAAATCATCGTCGCGCATGCCCGTCGCGCGCCAGAGGCCGCGGGCGCCGGCCATGTTGCGGCCGTGGGTCGTGGTGCGGGAGCGATAGCGGGGCATCGGATCATCCTGACGACGGTTGGGGCGGCGGTTGGGATAGTGGCGGCGCCGTGCGGAGGATGAAACGTGCCCGGTGGCGGCTTGTCCAGTCCTTCCGGTCCCGCGGGGGGCCACCGCGCCCTGGCTGCGCCCTGGTCGCGCCCGGGCCGCGGTTGACAAACCGGGCCCGAGCGCGCGCGATCCGGGGCCCATGGCCGAACGGACAGGAGACGCCCATGACCAACCGGATCGAACTGCGCATCGCCGAGCGCACGCCCTTCGCCGACGGCAACGGCTTCGGCGGCGTCGGCCCCTACGAGCGGCTGTGGGGCCGGGCGCACTACGCGATCGACCCGGCGGCGCCCGCCCAGGCCGGGATCGTCGACATCGACAGGGCGGAGCGGGGCACAGACGGCCTGGTGCGCTTCGCGGCCGACCTGATGATCCTGCGCCCGGCGGAGGCGGCGCGCGGCAACGGCCGCGTCTTCTTCGACTGGGGCAACCGCGGCAACATGCGCGCCGTGCAGTTCTTCTGCGACGCGCCCGCCTCCAACGAGATCCGCACCGCCGCCCATGCCGGCAACGGCTTCCTGTTCCGGCGCGGCTATACGGTGGTCCACGCCGCCTGGCAGGGCGACCTGCTGCCGGGCGGCGGGCGCACCATCCTCGACCTGCCGGTGGCGGCGGAGAGCGACGGGCCGCTGACCGGCCAGGTCCGCACGGAGTTCATCGCCAACGGGCCGGGCGTGAAGAGCATGCCGCTCAGCGGCCGCGTCTCGACCCGCAGCCACCCGACCGTGTCGCGCGACACGCGCGAAGCGCGCCTGACGCGGCGGCGCTATCCCTACGACCGGCCGGAGTTGGTGCCGGCCGACGCCTGGGCCTTCGCGCGGATGGAGAGCGGCGCCGGCCTCGACATGCAGGGCACGGAACAGGCGGTCATCCCCTCCGACACGGACATCTACCTGAAGGACGGGTTCGAGCCGGGCTGGATCTACGAACTCGTCTATACCGGCCGCGACCCCCTGGTCATGGCGCTCGGCCACGTTGTGGTGCGCGACCTGGTGAGCTTCCTCAAATACCGGGAGGCGGACGACGCCGGTCAGCCGAACCCGGCCGGCCGCATCGAGAAGGCCTATGGCTGGGGCCGCTCGCAGACGGGCCGCGCGATCCGCGACTTCGTCCATCTGGGCTTCAACGCCGACGCCGAGGGGCGGCGCGTCTTCGACGGCGTGCTGCCGCACGTCGCCGGTGCGGGGCGCATGTGGCTCAACCACCGTTTCGCCAACGGCGTGAACCCGGCGGGGCAGCAGTACGAGGACCATTTCAACTGTGCCGACCGCTTTCCCTTCTCCTACGCTGAATCGACCGACCACCTGACCGGCCGTACCGACGCGATCCTGAAGCGGCCGGCGACCGACCCGCTCGTCATCCACACCCAGACCGCGACCGAGTACTGGCAGCGGCGCGGCTCGCTGGTCCATACCGATACGCGCGGCAACGACCTGCCCCAGCCGGAGGGCGTGCGCGTCTTCCTGTGGGCGAGTTCGCAGCACTATGCCGACCCGAACGTGAAGGGACCGGCGCGCGGCGTCTACCAGAACCTCCAGAACACCGTCGCGACCTCGATGCTGTTCCGCGCCATGCTCGACGCGCTCGACCGCTGGGCGAGCGACGGCACGCCGCCGCCGGCCAGCCGCGTGCCCAGCCGCGCCGACGGCACGCTCGCCACGATGGAGGCGTGGCGGGCGCAGTTCCCGGCGATCCCGGGCGTCGCCCTGCCGTCGGAGCCGGCGGGCCTGCCGCTGCTCGATTTCGGGCCGGACTTCGAGGCCGGCATCCTGCGCGAGCCGCCGGAGATCGTCTCGCGCGAGGGCTATGCCGTGCTGGTCCCCGCCGTCGACGCCGACGGCAACGACGTGCCGGGCGTGCGGGTGCCGATGGTGCAGGCGCCGCTGGGCACCTTCACCGGCTGGAACCTGCGCCGGCGTGGCCTCGGCCACGGTGCGATGCACGAGTTTACCGGCAGCTACATCCCGTTCCCCGACACGGAGGCGGAGCGCGAGGCGACCGGCGACCCGCGGGCCTCGGTGCTCGCCCGCTACGGCGATGCGGCCGGCTATGTCCGGGCGAGCGTCGAGGCGGCGCGCCGGCTGGTGGCGGAGGGGCTGATGCTGGAGGAGGACGTGGCGCGCGTCGAGGCGGCGGCCCGCGACTGGGGCCGGCCGCGGCACGAACTGTCGCTGAAGGGGTAGGGCCGAAGGACCCTGTCTAAAAGGCTGGGCCGTAGGGTCCGGTCAGGCTCCGGGGCCGAGCGGCAGGGCCGCGTCGAGGCGCAGCACCGCGATGCGGCGGGCCGGGTCCGCGAGGTCCGGTTCGGCGCCGCGTGGCACGACATAGCCGTTCTCGACGTCCACCGACACGGCCACGCGCTGGACGCTCGGCACGAAGCGCTGGGACAGCGGGTCCCAGCGGATGACCGCCTCCTCGATCACCAGGGCGGCGCGGCTCGCCAGGGAAGCGCCGCCGCGCTCCACCAGGTCGGCCAGTTCGTCGCGGATCTCCGGCCGGGAGGCGGCGACGCCGACGGCCGAAGCCAGGACGGCGGCCGCATCGGCGGCCTCGCCGATGTCCATGCCGCGCTGGACCAGCATCTTCTGGACCTCCTCGCGGAAGCCGCGCAGCCGGTCGGCGATCGCCCCGGTGGGGTCGCGCGGATCGGCGCTGCCCTCCTCGGCCGAGAGGCGCACCGCGAAGGGGTCGCCGAAGCCCGTGCGCTCGTTCTCGCCGCCGCCGCTGGCGCGCGTCGGAAGGGGGGCGGGCGGCGGCTGGTTGTCCAGCGAGACATGGCCGGCCGGTATTGCTGGCGTGATCGACACTTCACTGCTCCCGCCGCTGAAGGCCGCGCGTCTGGCCTCCTGCATGGCCGATAGGCCCATCGGACGGAATGATCGCGCCACCCGCGTTAACGGCGCCTTAACGTCGGCGCGGTACGGCGCCCACCACCGGATGCGTGAGGAAACCGAAGTCGCAGCCGTCCTCCGCCTGGTTCACCTCGTCCAGATAGAGCTTGAGGTAGCCACGCTCCGACCCCTCGTGCCGCGGCGGCGTCCAGCCGCGCCGGCGCTCGGCCAGCTCCTCGTCGGAGACGAGCAGGTCGAGCCGCCGGTTCGGAACGTCGAGCCGGATGCGGTCGCCGGTGCGCACCAGGGCGAGCGGCCCGCCGGCCGCGGCCTCCGGCGAGATGTGCAGGACGATGGTACCGAAGGCCGTACCGCTCATCCGCGCGTCGGACATGCGGACCATGTCCTTGACGCCCTGGGCGGCGAGCTTCTTCGGGATCGGGATGTAGCCGGACTCCGGCATGCCCGGCGCCCCCTTCGGCCCGGCGTTGCGCAGCACCAGCACGTCGTCCGCCGTCACGTCGAGGTCGGGATCGTCGAGCCGGTCCGCCATGTCCTCCAGCGAGTCGAACACGACCGCCCGGCCCTCGTGGGTCAGCATCTCCTGCTTCGCCGCGGACTGCTTCACGATGGCGCCCTCCGGCGCCAGGTTGCCGCGCAGCACCGCGATGCCGCCCTTCGGGTAGATCGGATCGTTCAGCGGACGGACGACGGTCTGGCCCCAGTCGGCGGGGGCGGCGTCGATCTCCTCGCCCAGCGTGCGGCCGGTGACGGTCGGCGCGTCGAGGTTCAGCAGCGGCTTCAGCGCGCGCAGGATCGGCGCCGCCCCACCCGCCCTGAACAGGTCCTCCATATAGTGCTGGCCGGTCGGTTTCAGGTCCACCACGACCGGCGTCTCCTCGCCCAGCCGGTCGAACGCGTCCAGGTCGATCTTGAGGCCCATGCGGCCGGCGACGGCGGCGATGTGGACGATGCCGTTGGTCGACCCGCCGATGGCGAGCAGCATGCGCAGCGCGTTCTCGAAGGCGGCCGGCGTCATGATGCGGTCCGGCGTCACCTTCTCGCGCGCCAGCGTCACGGCGCGCGCGCCGCTCGCCTCGGCATGGCGCAGCCGGTCGGCATGGACCGCCGGGATGGCCGCACCGCCCGGCAGCATCATGCCCAGCGCCTCGGTCATCAGCGCCATGGTGCTCGCCGTGCCCATCACCATGCAGGTGCCGGCGGTCGGCATCAGCCGGCCGCCGATCGCCTCGATCTCCTCGCCGTCGATCTCGCCGGCCCGGTGCATGCCCCAGAGGCGGCGGCAGTCGGTGCAGGCGCCGAGGCGCTCGCCGCGATAGTCGCCGGTCATCATCGGGCCGGTGACGACCATGATGGCGGGCTTGCCGGCGCTCGCCGCCCCCATCAGCTGGGCCGGCACGGTCTTGTCGCAGCCGCCGATGAGGACCACCGAGTCCATCGGCTGGGCGCGGATCATCTCCTCCGTGTCCATCGCCATCAGGTTGCGCAGGAACATCGAGGTCGGATGGCTGAACGCCTCGTGCACGGAGACGGTCGGGAAGCGTACCGGCAGGCCGCCGGCGAGCAGGACGCCGCGTTCGATCGCGTGGATCAGGTCCGGGACGGTGCGGTGGCAGGCGTTGTAGCCGCTGAACGTGTCCGTGATGCCGACGATCGGGCGCTCCAGCGCGTCGTCGGAATAGCCCATGCCCTTGATCATCGCCTTGCGCAGGAAGAGCGAGAATCCGGCGTCGCCATAGTTGGCGAGGCCCTTGCGCATGCCGGTCTTCTCGTCGTCGCCCATCGCGGCCTCCCTGGTTGCGGCGCGATTGTGCGGTGGTGGGTCGGCCGCCGCAAGGCGAGCGGCTGCGGCGTGCCGGCCGCGTGCGGGCCGGTTGCGCGGGGAGCGGCTTCCATGCGACATCGGCCGCAGACGAGACGAACACACCGCGGACCGGGAGCAGGGCCATGGATTTCGCCTATACCGACAAGGTCAAGGAGTTGCAGCAGCGGCTCTCCACCTTCATGGCGAAGGAGATCGCGCCCCGCGACAAGGCTTGGCACGAGCAGGCCGAGGCGGGCGCGTTTCCGCCCGACTTCTATTGGGACCTGAAGGCCAAGGCGTTCGAGGAAGGCCTCTGGAACATGTTCCTGCCGGGCCTGAAGGACGACGAGCCCGGAACGCGCTGCACCAACCTGGAATATGCGCCGCTCGCCGAGATCATGGGACGGATCTACTGGTCGCCGGAAATCTTCAACTGCAACGCGCCCGATACCGGCAACATGGAGATCTTCCACATGTTCGGCACCGCCGAGCAGAAGGAGAAGTATCTCGTACCGCTGCTGCACGGGAAGGTCAGGTCGGCCTTCTGCATGACCGAGCCCGAGGTGGCCTCGTCGGACGCGACCAACATCCGCACCTCGATCCGCCGCGACGGTGACGATTGGGTGATCAACGGGCGGAAATGGTTCATCACCAACGCCGCCCATCCGCTGCTCGGCGTCATGATCGTCATGGGCGTCACCAGCCCGGATGCCGAGCCGCACCGCCGCCAGAGCATGGTGCTGGTCGATCCCGGCACGCCCGGCGTGACGGTGGCGCGCAACATCCCGGTGATGCACCACATCTCGCCCGAGGGCCATTGCGAGGTGGTGTTCGACAATGTCCGGGTGCCGGCCTCGAACATTCTGGGCGAGGAGGGGGCGGGCTTCGCCATCGCCCAGGCGCGTCTCGGGCCGGGCCGCATCCATCACTGCATGCGCACCATCGGACAGTGCGAGGTGGCGCTGGAGCTGATGATCGAGCGCGGCCTGAACCGGACGACATTCGGCAAGCGCACCATCGACCACGACACGGTACGCGAGGCGGTCGCACTGTCGCGCATCGAGATCGACCAGGCGCGCCTGCTGGTGCTGCGCGCGGCCTGGCGCATCGACCAGGAAGGCAACAGGGCGGCGCGCGACGACGTCTCGGCGATCAAGGTGGTCGCCGCGCGCCTGCAGACGACGGTCACCAACCGCGCCATGCAGGTGTTCGGGTCGATGGGCCTGACGCCCGATACGCCGCTCTCCTATCTCTGGACATGGGGACGCGCGCTGCAGTTCATCGACGGGCCGGACGAGGTGCATCTGCGCACCATCGCCCGCGGCGTCGTGCGGCGGCACGAGCGCGAGGGCATGAGCCCGGTGATGCCGCACTCGAACAAGCTGAGCGCGCTGCTGGGCTAGGGGCTTCGGAGCGCGGGCGTCCCGCCCGCCCGGTCCGATCGCGGCGG
>JBKBLL010000093.1:0-13248 GCA_046296375.1 Alphaproteobacteria bacterium
CCGGCGTCGGCCGCAAGACGGCCAACGTGGTCATGAACATCGCCTACGGCGCGCCGACCATCGCGGTCGACACGCACCTCTTCCGGATCGGCAACCGCACCGGGCTCGCTCCCGGCCGCACCCCGCGCGCCGTGGAGGACGGGTTGATGCGGATCGTGCCACCGGAGCGACTGCTGCACGCGCATCACTGGCTGATCCTGCACGGACGCTATGTCTGCAAGGCGCGCCGGCCGGACTGCGACCGCTGCGTCGTCGCCGACCTGTGCGCGTGGCCCGGAAAGACCGCCGCGGCGACGGCCGGCGTGCCTGACGCGGCGGCCGCCGACCTGCCGCCCGCCGGGCCGGAGTATGGGTCAGAGGATGGGGAGGCGCGGCGGCGGCGCGTCAGAAAGGCCGCGAGGCCGGCCGTGCCGCGGCCGGCCGGGCGGCGGGGCCGCGCGCCCGTTCGATGAGCGCGCCGTAGCACGCGGCGTCGGCCGCGGCGCCGGATGTCGCATCGGGCCGACGCGCGCGCAGGGCGTGGTGGATCACCTGGAAGTCGTCACCCGCCTCGTACAGATAGAGGTCCAGGACGCAGGTCCGTGTCGCGTACTGCCAGACGCGCGCCGGCCCCTCGCGCCGCACCAGGTCGGGCGAGCCGAGCCGCGTCCAGACCTCGATCTGGCCCTGGCCGGTCAGTTCGTCGGGCAGGTGCGGGACGCGCGCCTGCCCCGGCTTCGCGGTGCTGCGCGCATCGTCCGGGCGGCCCTCCCAGCCCTGCAGCGCCCCCCCCAGGATCAGTCCCCCCAGCACGACGCTCGCCATCCCGGCCCGCATCGCACGGGTGCCGTCGGCGGCCGATGCGACCGGGACCGAACCAGGGGCCGATCCGGTGACCGACCCCGTGGCCGACCCGGGGGCCGACCCGGGGCCCGGGGATCCGTCCTCGCCCAGCCGGCCGCGCAGGCGCTGGAACATGTGCAGCATGAGCGCCGTGCCGAGCACGGGCGCGGCGAGGTTGAGGAGCGGGACCGAGAACAGGAAGGCGATGAGCGCGCCGGCCAGCCAGACATGACCCCGCACCCGCAGCCGGGCCCGCTTCGCCGCGGCCGGGGGCATCCGGCGCAGTGCCACCGTCTCGAAATATTCGCGCCCCAGCAGCAAGCCGTTGACCAGGTAGAACAGGACGAGGTTCAGCGGCGGCACGAACAGCAGCGCCAGATAGACCGGCAGCAGCATCAGGTTCACCACCAGGACGACCGCCGCGAGTTCCAGGTTGGAGCGTAGGATCTCGCCCCAGGACTGCGGCCGCACCGGCGGCTGGTTGGGGTACCATCGCCGCTCGACCGCCTCGGCCACCTCGTCGAGGAAGACGCTCTGGATGGCGATCGCGATCGCGGGGAACAGCAGCAGGGCGACGAGGGCGACGGCGAGGACGCCCAGCAGGTCGGTCAGGGCGTCGAGCCAGCCGATCCCGAATACGGCGAAGGACGTGATGGCCCAGGCCGCCGCCGCCAGCAGGGCCGCGAACAGCACCGCCGCGAGGAGCAGGCTGAGCAGCAGGACCCGTGCGAACCGGCGGTCGCCGACCTGTCCCAGCGTGCGGACCACGTCCCGGAGCAAGAAACTCTACCTCACGACTGCGGGCCCGCCGGGGGCGGCTTCCCCGTGCGGCGTGCGGACGACCCTCCGACTGACTATACTCGCGCGACCTGCCACGGGTTCCGGCAAAAAAGGGAATAGGACATGACGAAGGGCGAACTGGACGTGCTGGGTGTCGGGAATGCGATCGTCGACGTGTTCGCGCACGCCGACGACGACGTCCTGCGCCGGCACGGCCTGCCCAAAGGGGTGATGACGCTGATCGACGCCGAACGGGCGGTCGATCTCTATGGCGCCATGGGGCCGGGCATCGAGATGTCGGGCGGCTCGTGCGGCAACACCATCGCCGGCCTCGCCTCGCTCGGCGCGCGCTGCGCCTATGTGGGCCGGGTGCGCGACGACCAGCTGGGCGAGATCTTCCGCCACGACGTCCGCTCGCTGGGGGTGGAGTTCGACACGCCGCCCGCCACGGAGGGCAAGCCCACGGCGCGATGCCTCGTCTATGTTACGCCGGACGCGCAGCGCACCATGGCGACCTTCCTCGGCGTCTGCACCGAACTGAACGAAGCCGACATCGACGAGGCGCAGGTCGCGCGCGCCAAGGTCACCTATCTGGAGGGGTATCTCTGGGACGATCCGCGCGCCAAGGCGGCGCTGCTGAAGGCGGCCGGTGCGGCGCACGGCGCCGGCCGCCGGCTCGCCTTCACCCTGTCCGACCCGTTCTGCGTCGACCGGCACCGGGACGAGTTCCGGGACCTGATCGCCCGACATGTCGACATCCTGTTCGCCAACGAGGCGGAGATCTGCTCGCTCTATCGGGTCGAGGCGTTCGAAGACGCGCTCGCACGCGTGGGGGCCGACTGCGAGGTCGCGGTGCTGACGCGCAGCGAGAAGGGATCTGTGGTGGTCACCCGCGGCGCCGTGCATCGCGTGCCGGCAGAGCCGGTCGATCGCGTCGTCGACACGACCGGTGCCGGCGACCTGTTCGCGGCGGGCTTTCTCTACGGCTACACCCACGGACGGGGACCGGAGGAGAGTGCCCGCATCGGCGGCATCTGCGCGGCGGAGGTCATCGCCCATGTCGGCGCGCGGCCCGAGACGAACCTCGCCGAATTGGTGCGGGCCCGGCTCGGCTGATGCGCCGGCCGCACGCCTGACCGACGCCCGGGGGTCGGATGCCCGTCCCACGCGCCACGGCGCAGCGGCTGCGGCTCATCACCGGCCTGGTGCTTTTCGTCTTCGCGGCCACCCACCTCGCCAACCATGCCCTCGGCTTGGTGTCGCTGCAGGCGATGGAGACCGGGCGGCTCTGGTTTCTGGGTTTCTGGCGCAGCGTGCCGGGCACCGTCCTGCTCGCCGGCGCGGCGGCCGGCCATGTCGGTCTGGTTCTGTGGAAGCTGGCGCGCGGCCGCGGCGTGGCGATGCCGGCCTGGGAATGGGCGCAGCTTCTGCTCGGCCTCGCCATCCCGGTCCTGCTGACGGTGCACGTCCTCGGCACGCGCGGCGTGCACGAGGTCTTCGGCATCGACGACAGCTATGCCCGGGTCCTGTCGGTCCTGTGGCCCGACGGGGCCTGGCGCCAGACGCTGCTCACACTCGTGGTCTGGGCGCATGGCTGCATCGGCCTGCACTTCTGGCTGCGTCTGCAGCGCTGGTATGCGCGGGCGGTGCCGCTGCTCTATGCGGGCGCACTGCTCCTGCCCGTACTGGCGCTGACCGGCTTCGTCGTCGCGGGCCGTGCGGTGGCCGCCGGGCCGGACGGTGCCGCGGCGCTCGCCGATGCGCCGGGCTGGCCGGGTCCCGCGGCGGCGGCGTTCGTCTACCGCACGGAGGCGGCCGTCGTCTGGGGCTTTCTCGCGCTGGTCGGGGCGCTGGCCGCCCTGCGCCTTGTCCGGCTCGGCCTGGAGCGGCGGCGCGGCACGGTGCGCCTCACCTATCCCGACGGCCGCGCGGTCGTGGTGGTGCCGGGCACGTCCGTGCTGGAGGCGAGCCGCATGGCCGGGGTGCCGCACGCCGCGGTCTGCGGAGGCCGTGGCCGCTGTTCCACCTGCCGGGTCCGGGTCGGCGCCGGGGCCGACCTGCTGCCGCCGCCGGACGCGGAGGAGCGCCGCGTCCTCGACCGGATCGGGGCGCCGGATAGCGTGCGCCTCGCCTGCCGGCTGCGCCCGGCCGCCGCCCTCGCCGTCGCCCCGCTGTTTCCTCCGTCCGCGGGGCCGCGCGACGTGCGGGGGCCGGGCGCCTACCGGCATGGGGCGGAACTGGAGGTCGCCATCCTGTTCGCCGATCTGCGCGCCTTCACGCGGCTGGCCGAGCGCAGGCTGCCCTATGACGTGGTCTTCCTGCTGAACCAGTATTTCCGCGAGATGGGCCGCGCGGTGGAGCGCGCCGGCGGCCATGTCGACAAGTTCGTGGGCGACGGCGTCATGGCCCTCTTCGGCATCGCGGAGGAGGGGCAGGCGCCGCACGGCGGCGGCCGTGTGGGGGGAGAGGCGGGCGCGCGCGCGGCGCTCGTCGCGGTGCGCAACATGGCGGCGGCGCTCGAGGCGCTCAACCGCGCCCTCGCCCACGACCTGCCCGAGCCGCTGCGCATCGGCATCGGCGTGCATGCGGGGCCGGTCATCGTCGGCGAGATGGGCTATGGTGCCGCCGTGTCGCTGACGGCGATCGGCGATGCGGTGAACGTGGCGAGCCGGCTGGAGGCGATGACCAAGGATTTCGCCTGTCAGGCGGTGATCTCGGAGAGCGTGGCGCGGCGCGCCGCGGTCGACCTGTCGGCCTTCCCGGCGCACGAGGTCCGGCTGCGCGGCCGCGAGCGTCCACTCGTCGTCTATGCGGTCGCCGACGCGGCGCATCTCCCGGTTCCGGCCGTGCCGTCCCCCGCCTCCGGGCGGGCGCGATGATCCGCCTCTCCGCCTGGGCCGAGTCCGCGGCGATCTATGGCGAGCGGCGCGTCCTCGCCGTTCTCTTCCTGGGCTTCGCGAGCGGCCTACCGCTGCTGCTCACCGCCTCGACGCTCGCCATCCGCCTGACGGAGAGCGGCGTCGACCTCGCCACCATCGGCCTCTTCGCCATGGTCGGCGTGCCCTACAGCCTGAAGTTCCTGTGGTCGCCGCTGATCGACCGGCTGCCGCTGCCGGTCCTGTCGCGCGTGTTCGGCCGCCGGCGCGGCTGGCTGCTCCTCACCCAGGCCGCGCTGATCGCCGCACTGGTGGCGCTGGGCGCGGTCGACCCGCGCGCCGACCCAGGCCTGACGGCGCTGCTCGCCCTGGTCGTCGCCTTCTGCTCGGCCAGCCAGGACATCGTCATCGACGCCTACCGCGTCGAGCTCCTGGACGAGCGCCAGCAGGGCGCCGGCGCGGCGATGGTGGTCTTCGGCTACCGCATGGCGATGCTGGTGGCGGGCGCGGGCGCGCTCTATCTCGCCACGTTCTACGACTGGTTCTGGACCTATGCCGCGATGGCCGCCCTGGTCCTGGTGGGCACGGCTACCGTGCTTGTGACGCCCGAGCCGGCACGCCGCGTCGACGCCGCGACGCTGGAACGGGAGCGGCGCATCGCGGGCGCCTTCGGTGCAGCGGGGGCGGCGGGGGCGGCGGGGGCGACCGGGCGCGCGGCAGACCTCGCCGCCTGGCTGTCGAGTGCCGTGGTGGCGCCCTTCGCCGACTTTCTCGGCCGCCGCGGCTGGGCCGTCATCCTCGCCTTCGTCGTGCTCTACAAGTTCGGGGACGCGCTGGCCGGCGTGATGGCCAATCCCTTCTATGTCGACATCGGCTTCAGCAAGGTGGAGATCGCCAACGTCAGCAAGCTCTACGGCTTCGTGGCGACCCTCGCCGGGGGCTTCGTCGGCGGCATCATGGTGCACCGCCTCGGCATCGCGCCCAGCCTGCTGATCTGCGGCGTGCTGCAGATGGCGTCGAACGCCGTCTTCGCGGTCCAGGCCCTGGTCGGGCCCGACATCGCCATGCTGATGGTGACGATAGGGTTCGAGAACCTGTCCGGCGGCATGGGGACGGCCGCCTTCGTCGCCTATCTTTCCAGCCTCTGCAACGTCGCCTACACGGCGACCCAGTACGCGCTGCTCTCGTCGCTGATGTCGGTGGCCCGCACGGTTCTCGCCTCGCCCGGCGGCATGGTGGCGGAGGCGACCGGCTGGGTGACCTACTTCCTGATCACCACCCTCGCCGCCGTCCCCGGCCTGCTCCTCGCCTGGTGGCTCGTCCGCCGCCCCACGCCATAGCCCCGGACACCGCCGGCGCCACGCTCGTGCCGCTGCAGCATTTCTCGGGAGAACCGGTGCCGATGCCCGGATTTGAACCGGGGACCTGCTGATTACGAAAAGGTGGCTACTCCTTTTCAGCACTGACACGGGCGGGCCGAGCTATGCGGGAACCGGCGGGTTTCCTCGATTTTTTATGCCGCGGGTATACCATTGCCGAGCATCGTTGAGCGCACAAGCGCGCCCCTTTCTGTGCCCCGTGTGCGCCCAGTATCTCTCCTAGGTAGCCACTGATGCCGACGACCGGCTATCCGACCGCCTCGTGAAGCATGCTCAACCTGACGGCGGGAGGGTTGAGTATCGCGATGCCATATTGTCTGGTTTCGGCCTTCGGATCGCCGGCCGCCATGGGCGGGTTTGTCAGCAGTCTGAGGCCGGGAATTTCCCGGCCTTTTCTCTATCCACAGGGCGGCCGTGCCGCCCCGCGATCACTGGATGACGATCTCGACCCGCCGATTCTGCGCCTCGCGCACCCCGTCCGCGGTCGGGATGAGCAATTCCGTCTCGCCCTTGGCGTAGATCGCGATGTCGTCCGCCGAAACCCCGTTGCGGATCAATTCGGCGCGCACCGTCTCGGCGCGACGGCGCGACAGGCCCATATTGTAGGTGGGCGAACCGGCACGGTCGGTATGGCCGGTGACGTCGATGCGCGTAACGTCCACGCTGCCCGCGGTGCGGGCCGCAGCCTCGACGATGCGCCGTGCATCCGGCGTCAGCGACGAGCGGTCGAACTCGAAGAACACGAGATAGGAGCGGACGACCGGCTCCGGCGCGGGCGGCATCGGATCGGCAATGCGCGGCGGCGGCGGGGGCGGCGGCGCCGGCCGGGACACCACCGGCTCGGGCGCGGCCGGCGGGCCGAACATGTAGCGCACGCCGATCATCCCGGTGTGGTTCGCGTTCTCCACCTCGACGCGGGTACCGCCCGGCGTCCGCCCCTTGACGTCCTGCGTGGCGAAATAGCGATAGTCGGCGAAGGCCTTCACCTCCTCGGTCAGGGCGTAGGAAACGCCCAGAATTCCCTGATAGGCGAAAACGGTCCTGCTGCCGATGTCGGAGACCTTGGTTCGCGCCGCGCCCACGCCGACGCCGGCATAGGGGGTCAGGGGCGTACCCGTATCGAAGTCGTAGAGCGCGTTGACCATCGCGCTGGTGCTCCGCATGGCGCCGTCGCAGCCGGCAACGGGGCAGTCCTTCGCGGTGTTGCGGCGGTACGCGCCCTCGAGTTCGACGCGCGGGCCGCCGAACGCATAGCCGGCGGTAACCGTGGCGCCCCAACCGCCGCGATAGTCGATCTTGCCGTCGATCGCGCCGCCCTCGATGTCGGCCTTGCTCTTGTGGTTGTAGCCGCCGCCGGCGCCGACATAGAACCCGCTGTTCTCCGCCTGCTGGGCAACCGCCGCCGACGGGAGAGCGAGCGCCGCGGCACCGAGGAGAAGACCTGCCATTCGGATCATCGAGCGCGAATCCCAACATGATGCGGGGAAACTGGCGGCAGCCCCGGGTCCGATCTGAATGCGCGTCGCCGTGCCAGTTCCACACGCCCCCCGGCGACGTCTTGAGGATAGTCCTGCCCCCACCGGTACGCACGTGAAAAGCGGTCAAAAGCGAGGCCGCCGCTGCCGACCGTGCCCTTCTTGCCACAGCTGTGCCATTTTCGGACCGGCGCGGTGGCACGAGGCTCGGAAGGCGCGTAGCGAGGAGCGCGCCGCGAGACGAGCACTGGTATGCCATGACCCCGATCCGAGCCGTCATGATCCCGTTGCGCGCGACGCGCGCCGAATCGGCCCGCCGCGGCGCCGCGATACGACGGATCGCCGCGGCGGGGCCAGCCCGCCGCCGCCGGGTCTTGCGGCGGTTCCTCGACCTCGATCTTCCGGCCGGGACCGCAGTCGATCTGGCGATCGCGGGACGGTCGCGCCAGCCGACCCTCCGCCATCTCCATCCGGGCCCGGCACCGCTGGTGGCCGAGGCGCGCGTGGCCGCCGCCGACCTGCCCGCCGCGCTCGCGGCGCTCGGCCTGACGCCGCCAGCCGGCTCGCCCGCCGCCGCAACGGACTCCGGCGAGGCGGCGCTGGACGCGCCGGTCGTCGCGGCCGTAGAGACCGAAACCGTGCTCGGCTATCGGGGGATCGCCGTCCGCATGACCGCACGGCGCATGGACGCCGGCTCACGCATCGAACTCTCCGCTGCGGCGGAAGACGCGACCGGCCTCCTCGCCCTGGCGCTCGACCTGCACGCGGCCGGGTCGCTGCCACTCGACTGGGAGGCGATCGCGGCCGGCGGCGATGCCCGGACCACCGTCCGCCTCGCCGCCGATGCCGACGCGGGCGACGCCTTCCGCAGCGCCGGCCAGGCCTGCCTCGCCCAGATCGTCGCACATCGCGCGGGCGTCATCGCCGGCGCGGTGGAATCGGTGCACCAGATGCGGGTCGGCATCCGACGGTTGCGCGCGCTGATCGGACTGTTCGGACCGGCCCTCGAAACGGCCGCCGGGACGGACCGCAAGATCGCCCTCGCCGATCTGCAGCGCCGCCTCGGACCCGTGCGCGACTGGGATGTGTTCGCAGCCGAACTGCTCGGCAGGCTGCGGGGCCACATGTCCGACAGCCCTGCCCTGGAGGCCGCCGCGGAAGCGGTTGCGGCCGAACGGCGGGATGCGCATGCGCTCGTGGCCGCCATCGTCGCCGGGCCGCAATTCGCCGGTCTCGTCCTGGACACCTCCGCCTGGCTGCTGTCCCCGGACAGCGTCGGGGAGGGGGGCGATGCGAGCGCCCGCGACTTTGCCCGCCGCATCCTGGCGAAGCACCATCGCCGGCTGCGGCGGCGCGGCCGAGACCATGCGGCGGCGGATCCCGACGCGCTGCACGACCTGCGCATCCGGGCGAAGAAGCTGCGCTATGCCGTCGAGTTCTTCGCCGACCTGCACCCCGGCCGCAAGCAGCGCCGCTTCCTGCGGCGCGTCAAGGCGATCCAGGACGTGCTGGGCGTGGTCAACGACGCCTCGGTCGCAGGCGGCCTCGCCGAGCGCGTCGCCGGACGACTCCAGTCGGCGGGCGCCGATCCGGCGCTGATCGGCGAGGCGGTCGGCATGATCCGCGGCTGGCAGTTCGCGCGGTCCGCCGACGAGCGCGACCGGTTCGGCTTCGTCTGGGAGGATTATGTCGACGCGGCCCGATTCTGGGACTGACCGTTATCGTCCCCGGCTGCCAGGTCCTTCGGCCGGACGAAGGCGACGAGGCGCGCGCCGCCGGGGCCGAGTGCCGGCCAGTCCGCATCGTCCAAGGCGAACACGGCAACGGCGCCCGTCGGAAACTTGCGGCGCAACCGCGCGAGAGCGGCCGGATCGGAGCCGGCGCCGGCCAACCGTTCGGCGGCCTCCTGGATGCCGGGATTGTGGCCGACCAGGAGAACCCCCCGCGCCTCGGGCGGCGCCCCCCGGATGGCGGCGAGAAGGCGGCAGGCCGGAGCCTCGTAGATTTCGCCGGTGCGCGTCACGGACGGCCGGCCACCGAGGGCGGGCGCCACCAGGTCCCAGGTCTGGCGGGTGCGCAGCGCGGACGAGCAGATCACCGCGTCCGGCACCAGCCCGCGCGCGGCCAGCCACGCCCCCATGCGCGGCGCCGCGGCCCGCCCGCGCGCCGCAAGCGGACGGTCGAAATCGGCCGCCCCGGGGTCGTCCCAGCTCGATTTCGCATGCCGCAGCAGGCAGAGCGTGCGCGGCCCGTCAGACATCGCACGCGCCCCACACGCTGCGCCCCCGGACCAGCGTGCGCGCGAGGCGTGGTGCCGCGCCGTTCCGCTCGACGAGCAGAAGGTCGGCGCGCGCTCCCGGCCGGAGTTCGCCGCGATCGTCCAGCCCGACAGCGGCCGCCGGCGCCGCCGAGACCAGCCGCCATGCGTCGGCCAGCGCCGCATGCCCGTCCGCGGCCAGGCGGAACGGCGCGTGGAACAGCGAGGGGTAGTGATAGTCCGAGGCGAGGATGCGGCAGAGGCCCCGGGCGACATAGTCGGCCGCACCGTCATTGCCGAGATGACTGCCGCCGCGCATCACGTTGGGTGCGCCCATGACCACCGGCTCGCCCGCATCCGCCGCATCGACCGCGGCACCGCGGTCCATCGGAAACTCGCAGATGGCGGCGCCCAGACCGCGGTTGCGCCGCCGCTGATCGGCCGACGTCTCGTCGTGCGCGGCGATGGCGACGCCGGCGGCGCGCGCCGCACCGGTCAGGCGTGCGGCCGCGGCGTCGATTCCGTCGCGCCGCGCCATCGCGGCGAGGCAGCGTGCGCGGAAGACATCGGCCGGCACGCAGGCGCGGTCGACATATTTCGCCAGCGCCTCCGGCCGGTCCAGGCGCGCGGCGATCGCCGGCGTATGGTCGTTGAGCGCGAGCAAGTGGATCCGCCCGTCCGCCAGCCCTTCCGCCAGTTCGTCCACCACGTCCAGGTTGTCGGCCTCGAAGCGCAGATGGATACGGTGCGCGACCAGCATGACCGACGCCAGCCGATCCAGGCCCTCCATCAGGTCGCGCATCGTCTCGACGCTGCGCAGCCCGGGCTCCCAGGAACAGGTGACGCCGTGGAACGCCGTGGTGATCCCGGCGGCGGCCAGTTGCGCATCGGTGTCCGCAAGCGCGATGTCGACCGGCACGCGCACCCCGGGCCGGGGCATCAGCTGACGCTCGAACGCATCGCCGTGAAAGTCGACGATCCCGGGCAGAAGGAAGGCGCCGCCGACATCCGTCTCCGCCATCCCGTGCCCGGAGCCACCCAGACCCGCGATGCGGCCGTCCTCGATCTCGACACTGGTCTCTTCCAGGCCCGCTCCGGGCACCAGTACGCGCCCGCCCACGAGTCTCCGCCGCATCCGTCGCCCTCCGCCTCGTCGATCGCTCAGGGCTCGAACACGAGCTGCATCCGGTCGCCGGCGAACCGGCAGATGCCGTACTCGACCGGCCGCCCGTCGGTGTCCACGTTCACCGCCTCGCTCTGCAGGATCGGCCGAGTCGCCGGCTGCTGCAGGATCTGCGCCTCGTCCTGACTGGGCATGCGTGCCGTCACGCGGGTGACCTTGCGGACATAGTCGGACAGTCCCTGGCGTTCGAGCGCGCGCGTGATCGATCCTGCCTCACGATAGGCCGCGATCATGTCGGGAAAGCGAACGCCGCAGAAATAATGCAGGCCGATGTTCACGGGACGGCCGTCCACCTCCCCGACGCGCTCGATCAGGACGACCGGACTTCCTGGCCGCAGGCCGAGCGCGGTCGCCACCTGCTCCGACGCCGGCGCGCACGCCGAGCGCAGCAACCGTCCGCCGGGTGCACCGCCGACGCGGGCGATGTTCTCGCTGAAGCGGGTCCGGCGGCCGACCGCATAGTCGATGACGTTTTCCTGCACGAAAGTCCCGCGCCCCTGCTCGACCCGGACCAGCGCCAAGGCTCCGAGTTCGGCGATGGCCCTTCGGACGGTATGGCGGTTGACGCCGAAACGCCCGGCGAGTTCCCCCTCCGTCGAGAGGCGAGAGCCCGGCGGATGATCGCCGCGGGCGATCTCCTCCTCGAGGGTACGAGCGATCTGGCGCCACAGGGCGAAGCCGCTGCCGCGTTCCAGACCGTGGCCGCTATCGCCCTCCTGGCGCGTGGCGGCGGGGAGGCCGCCGTCCGTCACCAACATGTCATTCAACTCCGCTTTACAGGCCAGCCGCGCATGCAATAGCTTCTAGCCGACCGGACGTTCGGATGTCTATACGAATTCGAGTGAACCTCATGCTTCAGGCCTCACTGGGCGCCGCCCACCCGGAACCCGAGGAGGAGCCGTCGGCCCCGCGCCGCCGGTGGATGGCGATCCTGGCCAAGGCGCGGCCGGCCGAGGTGGAAGGCGCCTACGCCGCCCTTTCGGCCCCGCCCGCCTACACGTTCCTCCGCCGCCCCGAGGCGGGCATGGTCATGGTTCGCGGCAGGGCTGGCGGTACCGGCGCGCGCTTCAATATCGGCGAGATGACGGTCACACGCTGCGCCGTGCAGGTCGACGGCGGCGCCATCGGGTACGCCTATGTCGCGGGCCGCGACCATCGGCACGCCGAACTCGCGGCGGTCTTCGACGCCCTCCTCCAGGACGAAGCGCGACGCCCGGCTCTTCTGTCCGACGTGGTCGCGCCCCTGGCGGCCGCGCACGCGGCGCGGCGCGCCGCGGCATCGGCGAAGGCCGCGGCGACGCGCGTGGAGTTCTTCACCCTCGTCCGCGGGGAGGCGGGGCCATGAAGCGGCGCGCGGCCGTCGCCATGCTGCCCGGCTTCGCCGACCCCGTGCTCGATGCGCAGCGCGTCTTCCGCGGCCTGCTGGAGGCGACCAGCTACCCCGGTCGCATCGTCGATGTCGGCGGCGGGACCGCCGCACCGGCGCCCCTGGGCCCTGCCGCCGCCGCAGTCTGCCTTGCCCTCGCCGACTACGAGACCCCGGTCTGGCCCGACGCCGCGGCCGGAACCGAGGCGGTGCGGGACTGGCTACGCTTCCATTGCGGCTGTCCCCTCGCCCCGGCGCCGGGTACCGCGCGCTTTGCACTGCTGACCGAGCCCACCGCGATGCCGGCGCTGAGCGCCTTCGACGACGGCAGCGACGAATACCCCGACCGCTCCGCGACGCTCATCCTGCAGGTGACGGGGCTCGCTGCCGGCGGCGCCCTGCGTCTCGCCGGCCCCGGCATCCGCACCCAGTCCCGTCTCGCGGTCGACGGCGTGCCGCCGCGGCTCTGGGACGAATGGCGGCAGAACCGCGTCCTGTTCCCGCGCGGGGTCGACCTGATCCTGGCCTGCGGCGACCGGCTGGCCGCCCTGCCCCGCACCGTGACGGTGGAGATCTGACATGTACGTTGCGGTCAAGGGCGGCGAGCGCGCCATCCTGAACAGCCACCGCCTGCTGGACGAGACCCGCCGCGGTGACGCGGGGGTCCCCGAACTGACCCTGGCGCAGATCCGCGAGCAGTTGGGCCTCGCGGTCGACCGCGTGATGAGCGAAGGCTCGCTCCATGACCCGGACCTCGCGGCTCTGGCGCTGAAGCAGGCCTGCGGCGACGTCATCGAGGCGGTCTTCCTGCTGCGCGCCTACCGCACCACGCTGCCGCGGTTCGGCGTATCGACGCCGATCGATACCGGCCGGATGGCGATCCGCCGACGCATCTCGGCGACCTTCAAGGACCTGCCCGGGGGTCAGGTCCTCGGACCCACGTTCGACTATACGCACCGCCTCCTGGACTTCGGCCTCGCCGAACCGGGCGCGCGCGATCCGGCGCCCTCGGCCGCCGTTCCGGTCGACGCGGCGATGCCGCGCGTCGCCGACATCCTGGACCGGCAGAGCCTGATCGAGCCGGAACGCCCCGATCCCGAAGACGAGCCC
>JBKBLL010000094.1:0-1901 GCA_046296375.1 Alphaproteobacteria bacterium
GGATGCCGGCGCCGGTGCGAACCTGAACCTGCCGCTGCCGGAGACGATCACGGCCGAACAGTACCGTGCCGCCCTGGCCGAGGCGATGCGCCGGATCGCCCGCTTCCGCCCGGCCTGGCTGATCGTCGCCTGCGGCTTCGACACGGCCGTGGGCGACCCCACAGGGTCGTGGCCGCACAGGCCGGACGACTTCGTGCGGATCGGGCAGGCGATCGGCGAGGCCGGGCTGCCCATCCTGGTCGTGCAGGAAGGCGGCTACCGCACCCGCACGCTGGGCCAGAACGCCGCGGCCTTCTTCCGCGGCCTGTGGGACGGGGCGGAACGTATGCGCGCGTCGCTGCCGGAACCGCCGCGCGCGTCGTCTCCCGCCGGTAGAAGCGCGCCGCGAACGGTGAAGGGGGGCGAGAAGGGAGCCGGGATCGCGACCGAATGGCGAACCGAGCCGGCCGAAGCCGATATCGACGCGGTGCGGCGGCTGGTGGCGTCCACGGGCTTCTTCACGGCCGAGGAGATCGACATCGCCGCGGAACTGGTCGCCGAACGCGTACGGCGTGGGCCGGCGAGCGGCTATCACTTCGTCGTCGCGTCGCGCGACGGGCGGTTGGTCGGCTATGCCTGCTTCGGCGATATCCCCGGCACCACGGGGCGGCACGACCTCTACTGGATCGCGGTCGATCCCGATCTGCAGGGCCTGGGCCTGGGACGCGAGATCCTGCGCCGGGCGGAGGAGGAGGCCACACGGCAGGGCGCGGCCCGTCTCTACGTCGATACGTCCACGAGCGCGCGCTATGCCCCGACACGGGCCTTCTACCGGCGCGCCGGCTATCGCCTTGCGGCGGAACTGCCCGATTTTTTCCGGGACGGCGACGGCAAGGCGATCTTCGTCAAGACGCTGGCCGCCACCGGTTCGTGACGATCAGTCCAGGCAGACCGGCGGCTCGAAGCGCGGCTCGGCTCCGGTTCCTACGCCGAACTGCGCCGGTATGGGCTCGAAATACATGGGACAGATCATCAGGGTCGTGACCCGCACGCCGTCCTCGCCGAGCGGCAGGCGCAGCACCTCGAAGTCGTAGCCGCGCCCGCTCACATAGCGGCGATTGCGCGAGATGCTGGGCGTGGCGGTCCGGACGATGCGCTCGAACTCCGCACGCACCTTCTCGCGATAGATCTGGTCGGGTAGGGCCGAGAGGTCGTGGCCGGTCAGGTCGAGGCCGATACGTTCGACGAAGGACGAGCCGCACAGACGGAAGCGGAAGCGAAGCGGGCGGCGGAACACGTCCACGAGCGACAGGTTGCCGAGCCAGGGGCGCAGCAGGATGGGATCGGCGATGCTCCGCGGCGGCAGCCGTCCCGCCCCTTGGGGACGCCCAGTAGTCGTAGAGACGGCGCAGCTTCGGGTGCGTGATTCGGTCCGCGTCGAACCGCGGTCCGCGCGCGACCGGCTCGCTCCCCTTTTCGATCGTGGCGATCATCGGGACTGTCCTGTCTATCCCCTACCTGACCTTAATGCGGACTTCTTAACGAAAAGCTCTCATCGCAGAAAATGGGTGCCCGGTCGGAGGGGCCTTGCCCTGACCGGCGGGGTCCGGTCTATCCTGGGGCGACCCGGATCCGCCGCCAGGAAGCGCCGTCCCCATGAGTACTGTCGAAGCCCGCGCCTTCCGCGACACGCTCGGTCGCTATCCGACCGGCGTCAGCATCATCACCACGACGGACGGCGATGGCGTCTGGTCGGGAGCGACGATCGGATCGTTCACGTCGCTGTCGCTGTCGCCGCCCCTCGTCCTCTTCTGCCTCGACAAGTCGGCCCTCTGCCATCCGGCCTTCATGCAGGCCAAGGTCTACTGCGTTAACGTGCTGGCCGAGGACCAGACCGACCTGTCCAACATCTTCGCCTCGCG
>JBKBLL010000094.1:1911-13087 GCA_046296375.1 Alphaproteobacteria bacterium
TCCCTCGGCCTTCTTATTTCCCGGGCTGCCCGAGCACCCCCCCCACCTCACCAACCCCGCCCCCGCCCCCCCCCCGCGGCCCTGGGCCGATCTGCCCACGCGGACGGGCAAGACCGGTGCACCGTTGCTCGCCGACTGCGTGGCCTGGATCGAGTGCGAGATGGAGGCGATCCATCCGGGGGGCGACCACGACATCTTCGTGGGAAGGGCCGTCGCGCTGGAGGCCGCCGCGGCGGCACGGCCGCTGCTCTATTTCGGCGGCGGCTACCGCCGGCTCGACCCGGACGAGGTGCGCTGAGCGATCAGGAGGCGTCGCCCTCGGCGCGACTGCTGAGGGCGCGGGCCCGGAAGCCCGCTTCGCCGAGACCGGCGACGATGCGGGTGAGATGGTCGGCGTCGCGCGTCTCCACGACGATGTCGACCTCGGCGAGCTTGATCGGCACGTCGTAGAACCAGCGCTGGTGGTGCACCTCGAGGATGTTGCCGCCGAGCGCTCCGATGCAGGCCGAGATGCGCGAGAGGCTTCCGGGCTGGTCGCTGACCTCGACCCGCAGGCGCATCAGGCGCCCGGCCCGCACCAGACCGCGCATCAGGACGGAAGCGAGCAGGCGCGCATCGATGTTGCCGCCGCTGACGACCAGGCAGAGCCGCTTGCCGGCGAAGCGCGCCGGATGGGCCAGGACGGCGGCGAGCGGAGCCGCGCCGGCGCCCTCCGCCACGGTCTTCTCGATCTCGACGGTCAGCTGGACCGCATGCTCGAGATGCGCCTCGTCGACCAGCAGGATCTCGTCGACCAGCCGGCGGATGATCTCGATCGTCAGGGTGCCCGGACGTTTGACCGCAATGCCCTCGGCGATGGTCGGGCCGCCCGGCTCCGCGGGCTGCCCTTCCAGGGCGCGCAGCATCGACGGGTAGAGTGCCGCCTGGACGCCCACGACCTCGATGCCGAAACGAAGCGCCTTCGCGGCGATGGCGACGCCCGAGATCAAACCGCCGCCGCCGATCGGTACCACCAGGGCATCGAACGCGCGGCCGTCGCGCAGGATCTCGCGTGCGACCGTGCCCTGGCCGGCGATGATGCGGGGGTCGTCATAGGGATGCACGAGGGTGAGGCCGTCGTCCCGTGCCGTGTCGCGCGCGAGCGCATAGGCCTCGTCCAGGCTGTCGCCACGCACCAGAACCCTGGCGCCCAGGAGTTCGGTATTGCGGATCTTCACCATCGGCGTCGCCGCCGGCATGACGATGGTCGCGGGAATGCCGAGGCGGGCCGCGTGGTAGGCGACGCCTTGCGCGTGGTTGCCGGCGGACATGGCGATGACGCCCCGCCGCCGTTCGTCCGGGGCAAGGGCGAGCAGCCTGATCAACGCCCCGCGCTCCTTGAAGGAACCGGTGTACTGCAGGTTCTCCAGCTTCAGCCAGATCTCGGCCCCGCAGATCTCGGACAGGGTGCGCGACCGTACGCAGGGACTGTCGATGACGTGCCCGTCCAGCGTCGCCGCCGCGGCCTCGATGTCGGCCGGGGTTACGGTCATGGGGCGGACCCGGCAGGGAGCAGCCGAAGTTCGTGCGCCGGCTCGGTCGGCGGGACAAGAGTCAGGTAGCGGCCGTCGCGCCAGTCGTCGATCATGTCCGCATAGTGCGGGGACAGCGGGTTGCCCGACTGGCCCGGGACGGCGACGAAGCGCGAGCGGTCGAGGTCGGCCAGATCGTAGACGGCGCGATAGCCGGGCCCGAAAGCCATGCGGAAGGTGTCGTCGTCCCCGATGACGAACCCGCCCCGGTTAACCGTATGCCGTCCACCCGAAACGGGCACGCGGATGTCCGTCAGAGCCTGCAGCCCCGGAATCCGGCCGAAGAGCACGTGGCTGAACACGGCGGCGTGCGCATCGCCCCAGCGCCACCGCGTCCAGTCGGGGCCGTAGAGCCGGGCGAGCCGCTCGAGTGCGGCGCCCAGGGCCCCGGCCACGATCTCGGGGCAGCTCTCCGCTTCCGGCGTCTGTCTGCGGTCGCACCAGACGGGGTCCTCGCGCAGGACCCGCCGCAGGACGGCGGGCCGCTCCGTCCACCAGGACTGGAACGTGGAGCCGAGATCGTCACTGAAGATGGCCCGGGCCGTCTCGTGCAGCCACATCTGGTAGACGAGAGGTTCCCAGCGGTCGACCGCCATGGCGCGGTCCCAGTCGCGCAGTCCGGCCAGCAGATCCGGGTCGAACGACGCGGCGTCGACGGCGGCCAGCATGTCCGGAAGCAGATCGTCCGCCGCCCCTTCGTGGGCGTCGAGTTGCAGGGCGGTGCTGTGGTCGAGGTCGGTGCGTTCGGCCTTCCCCAGGACGGTCTCGATCCGGGCGGCCCGATAGGCTTCCGGCCAGAAGCGGCTGATGAAGTGCGGGTACTCCGGCCCGACGAGCCGGTTGTTCGCGTTGACGATGATGCCCGACTGCGGATCGCGGATATGCGGCAGTTCCTCGAACGGCACGAAGCCGGTCCAGTCGTGCCGGCCCGTCCAGCCCGGGACGATGTCGGTCCCGTCGCCCGATCGGCGGATCGGCACGCGTGCCGGCATGGAGAGAGCGATGCCGCCCGCCGTGTCGGCATACATCACGTTCTGCTGCGGCGCGCGCATCGCGCGCAGGGCCTCGCGTACCGCGTCGACGTCGCCGGCACGGTTGACGCGATGCAGCGCCGCGACCCCGGGGTCTCCCGGCAGGAGGCCGGCATGGGTGAGGGCCAGGACGTGGCCGTCGCCGGCCGCGGCGGCCGCCGCCGGATCGATGTCGGAGACGACCGGGCCGTGGCGGCTGCTGCGGATCTTCAGCAGGACATCGTCGGCGAAGCGGACGCGCACCACCTCGTTGCGGATTTCCAGCGGCTGGAGCCCGTCCGGCGTCTCGTAGAGGCCTTCGTCGTCCCCGTCCAGGCGTTCGACGGCAAGATCGCTGGCGTCGCCGTGCGTCGTCGTCAGACCCCAGGCCACGCGGCCGTTATGGCCGAGGATCATGTAGGGGAGGCCCGGCGCGGTGGCGCCCGCGAGCGTTCCCTCCGGCGTGTCGATCCGCGCGAGGTACCATACGCCCGGCACGCCCATGCCGAGATGCGGGTCGTTGGCGAGTATCGGCGCACCGGTCGTGGTGCGCGCGCCGGCGAGCGCCCATGCGTTCGATCCGCCCGGTGCCTGCCAGGCCGGGCCGGCGAGGCGCCAGGGATCGTGCGCGGCGATGTCCGACATGAAGGCGGGAATCGGCGAAGACGGCGGCGCCCATGCGTGGCGAACCGCTCGCGTCCCGTCTCTCGCGATGGTGGTGGGGTCGTCCGGGCGCGGTTCGGGAAAGAGCGCGGCGATCTGCGCCTCGGTGAGATGGCGGCGAAGCGTCGCGCGCAGCAGCTCGGCGTTCCAGTTGTCGGTGAGGCGCAGCGCCATCAGCCGGATCCAAATCAGGCTGTCGGCCGGTGTCCACGGCTCTGGATCCAGCCAGAGCGCATAGAACTCCGGGGGCAGCGCGCCGTCGCGCGCGTCCATCCAGGCGTTCACGCCGGCGGCATAGGCATCGAGCATCGCGCGCACGTCGTCCGGCAGGCCGGCGGCGTCCTGCTGCGCGAGGCGGTGGATACCGTAGGTTCGCATGGTCCGGTCCATCGGCACCATCTCGCTGCCCAGGAGTTCGGCCATGCGGCCGGCGCCGATGCGGCGCGTCATTTCCATCTGGGCGAACCTGTCCTGGGCATGCACGAAGCCCAGGGCGAATGCCCCGTCGCGCGCGCTTTCGGCCCGGATATAGGGAATGCCCCTGCCGTCGCGGGTTATCATGACCGGTGCCGACAGCCCCTCCAGCGCGATCGCGCCGTCCAGGCGGGGCAGGGACGTCTGCAGCCAGAACCAGCCCGCGACTGCCGCGATCAGCAACGCCGCGAGCAGGCCGGCGACACCGAACCCGAGGAACCGCAGGACCCGGCGCATAGGGAACTGTCGCCCGTCAGCCCGCCAGTTCGCGAAGGATCTTCTCGCGATCCTGGTCGACGTCGGGCGCGGTCGGCCGCCGCAGCGGGTCGTCGTAGCCGGAAACCTTGACCGGATTGCCGGCGATGCGCAGGTCGCCCGCCGTCGGGTCGGTCACGTCGATGAGCATCCGCCGCGGCTCGACCTGCGGGTGCGCGATCACCTGGCTGACGTCGTTGATGCGGCTGGCGGGGACACCCGCCGCGTCGAGCAGGTCGAGCCAGGCTGCGGTCGGCCGCGTCGTCAGCACCTGCTGGATCTCGGCCTCGAGCGCGGAGTGGTGCTCGTTGCGCAGCCGGTTCGTGGCGAAGAGCGGATTGGTCGCGAGGTCCGGGCGTTCGATGATCTCGCAGAAGCGGCGGTACATCGTGTCGTTGCCGCCGGCGACGATCATGTGGCCGTCCTGGGTCCGGAACACCTGGAAGGGTGTGATCGACGGGTGCCGGCCGCCGAGCGGGCCGGGGATCTCGCCGGTGGCGGAATAGCGCACGATGGCGTTCTCCATGAGCGCCATCTGGCAGTCGAACATGCCGATGTCGACCTTGCGGCCCTCGCCGGTCGACGCGCGGTCGTAGAGGGCGGCGTTGATGCCGATGGCGGTGTAGAGACCGGCCGCCACGTCGCCGATCGACATGCCGACACGCGTCGGCTCCCCGCCCGGCTGGCCCGTGATGCTCATGATGCCGCCCATGGCCTGGACGACCATGTCATAGGCGGGCCGCGTCGAATGCGGGCCCGAGTGCCCGAAGCCGGAGCATGCGGCGTAGATCAGCTTCGGATATCTGGCGTGCAGCACGTCCCAGCCATAGCCGAGCTTCTCCATCGTGCCGGGTCGGAAATTCTCGGTGACGACGTCGGCCCGGGCGAGGAGCTTCTCGAAGACGGCGCGGTCCTCGTCCTTCTTCAGGTCGAGCGCGATGCTCTCCTTGCCGCGGTTGACCGAGATGAAGTAGGCCGACTTGCCGTTCACGAACGGGCCGTACTCGCGCGCGTCGTCGCCGCTGCCGGGAGTCTCGACCTTGATGACGCGCGCGCCCAGGTCGGACAGGATCATCGTGCAGAACGGTCCCGCGAGGACGCGGGTGAGATCGACGACGGTGACGCCGGCGAGCGGTCCGGAAGCGGTCATGCTGGTCCTCTCGATTGCCGGCGTCCGCGCCGGGGAAAGCGGCGCGACGAGCGCCGGACGCTGTGCGAAACTAGCCTCGAAAGCGGCCGGAGGGTAGTCGGACATGTCCATGAGGTCACGCAGTTTCCGAAGCCTGGGACCTGCCGGGTTCCACAAGGTGGCCTATACGGAATGGGGCGATCCGGCGAACCCGCGGGTGCTGGTCTGCGTCCACGGCCTGTCGCGCAACGGACGCGATTTCGACGAGCTCGCGTCGGCGCTGAGCGACCTCTACCGCGTCGTCTGCCCCGACGTGGTCGGCCGTGGGGAGAGCGACTACCTGCCCGTGAAGGAGCATTACGACTACAAGACCTACTGCGCCGACATGGCCGCCCTGGTCGCCGCGACGGGCGCCGAGGAGGTCGACTGGGTCGGCACCTCGATGGGGGGCCTGATCGGCATGATGCTGGCGGCCCTTCCGCACGCGCCGATCCGGCGAATGGTCCTGAACGACATCGGACCGGTGGTCGCGGTGGAAGGTCTGCGCCGCATCGCGGGGTATGTCGGGCGCGATCCGCGCTTCCCCGACTTCGAAACGGCCTATGCGGCGATCCGCGGGATCGCAACCGGCTTCGGCCCGATGAGCGAACAGCAATGGCGCCGTTTCGTGGAGGTGCAGCTGCGCCGCGAGGCCGACGGCACCTACCGCCTCAACTACGATCCCGGCATCGCCTGGTCGCTGGCCCAGGCGCCGGACGCCGACATCGACCTGTGGCAGCTCTGGGATGCGATCCGGGCGCCGGTGTTCGTGCTGCGCGGCGCGCTGTCGGACCTGCTGCGGCCGGAGACGGTGGCCGAGATGCGCCGGCGCGGCCCCGCCTGCGAGGCGATCGAGATCGACGGCGTGGGGCATACGCCGGCGCTCGTGGACGCGCCGCAGATCGAGGCGGTGCGCCGGTTCCTGACGGTCGCCTGACGACCCGGCCGCGATGGGGCGCTTGACCGGCGCCCTTTCAGCCGCGGGACTTGACCATGATCCGCGAGAGGATCTGCAGCATGATTTCGTTGGCGCCGCCGCCGATCGCGGTGAGGCGGGCGTCGCGGAAGACGCGGCTGACCCGGTTCTCCGACATGTAGCCCTGGCCGCCCCAGAACTGCAGGCATTCGGACGGCACGGTCATGCCGAGCTGGCCCGCCTTCAGCTTCGCCATGGTCGCGAGCTTCGTCACGTCCTCGCCGGCGACGTAGCGCTCGACCGCGCGATAGACGAGCGAGCGCAGGTATTCCACCTCCGTCTGCAGTTCGGCCAGCTTGAACTGGACCACCTGGTTGTCGAGGATGGACCGGCCGAAGGCCCGGCGCGTGGCGGTGTAGTCGAGCGTCTCCTCGATGATCTCCTCGAGCTGCTTGATCATCTTCACGGCCCCCAGCAGCCGTTCCTCCTGGAACTGCTCCATCTGGTAGAGGAAGCCGCGGTTCTCCTCGCCGATCCGGTTCGACTGCGGCACCCGCACCTCGTCGAAGAAGAGCTGCGCCGTGTCGGAGCAGCGCATGCCGAGCTTGTCGAGCTTGCGCGCCACCGTGACGCCCTTCGCCTTCATCGGCACGACGATCAGCGACTTGTTCTTGTGCGGTCCGCCCTCGCTCGACGTGTTCGCCAGCATGCACATCCAGTCGGCCTGGGTGCCGTTGGTGATCCACATCTTCGAGCCGGTGATGACGTAGTCGTCGCCGTCCCTGCGCGCGAAGGTCTTGAGCTGTGCCACGTCCGAGCCCGCACTCTCCTCCGAGACGCCGATGCAGCCGACGAGATCGCCGGCGATGGTCGGCGCCAGCCACTCCCGGCGCAGCGCGTCGCTGCCGTACTTGGCGAGCGCGGGCGTGCACATGTCCGTCTGCACGCCGAGCGCCATGCCGACGCCGCCGGCGCGGATGTGGCCGAGTTCCTCGGTGAAGGCGATGTTGTAGGTGTAGTCCAGGCCGAGGCCGCCATACTCGGTCGGCTTGGTGATGCCGAGCAGGCCGGCCTCGCCGAACTTCTTGAAGACCTCCCGGGCGGGGAAGATGCCGGCCTCCTCCCACGCGTCGACGAAGGGATTGACGTGGGTGTCGATGATGCGCCGGGCGGTCCGGCGCAGTTCCTCGTGTTCGTGGGTGAAGAGCATTTCGGTGAGCCTGTTCCTTGGCGCGGGCGCCGTCCCGGCAACGCGATCTCGGCGTCGGGACGAAGGTACCGACCCCCCGCACGGATGCAATGGACCGCGCCGCGTGACGGGGCTCACCCGACCCGCCCAGGTGCGTCTGTCAGCGTCGCGGCGTAGTGTCCTGATGGTTCGGCGGGGAGATGGCCATGCGACCCTTGGCGATGCTGGCGCACATCGGAGCGGCGGCGGTGGCGATCGTCGTCGCCGTCTGGTGGACCAACCGGCTGGCGATGCGGCTGATGCTGCGCGGCATCGAGCGGCGGCCGCCCTTCAAGGGTGGACAGCTCCGCGCGTGCGTTCCCTGGATCGCCGCGATCGCGGCCGGTGTCTGCACCCTGTCGGTCCTGGTCGCGATCCTGCTGCATGCGCTGCTGCTGCCAGCGCCCGAATGGACGAAGCCCGTCGACGGTGTCTGGACCGGAGCGATCTGGATCGTTCTGGTGCTCGGTGTCGTCGCGGCCTTCCTGGGGGCTTTCTCCCAGGCCGTGGCGGCGTTCGGCGTGCTGAGCCGACAGCGACACCTCATGGCGCATCCCGGGACGGCCGACGCGCCGTCGGTCGAGCCGGTCCGTGGCGGACGGTCGATCGTCGTATGCTGCGACGGGACGGGAAACCGTCCCGAACAGGAGGAGGAGGGAAGCCCGGCCACCACCAACGTCTGGAAGATCTATCGTGGCCTCGCCTGCGACGAGACGCAGGTCACCTGGTATCAGGCCGGCGTCGGCTCCGACACCTCCACCACGGCGCGCCAGGCGCGGCGGACACACCGGATCCTGGATGCGGTCGGGGCCGAAACCGGTGCGACGGTCGCGGCAACCTGGAGCCGGGTCGTCCAGATGGTCGAGGGTGGCTTCGGCGTGGGCGTGAGCGAGGGCGTCATCCGCGGCTATGCGGAGATCGTGCGCCAGTACCGTCCCGGGGACCGCATCTATCTGGTCGGCTTCTCGCGCGGCGCCTTCACGGCCCGATGCATCGCCGGCGTGATTTCGCGCGCCGGCGTGCTCAGGGCCGAGAATATCCGCTATGTCCCCGAGGTCGTGCAGCTCTATCGCATGCGGGAGACGCCGGCCGACGGGCTCGACCTCGACCCGAACCTGTTCCACGCGGGCGTGCGGATCGAGGTGCTCGGCGTGTTCGACACGGTGGCGGCGCTGGGCGTGCCGCTGTGGGGCTGGTGGTTCCGGGTCTTTCCGATATGGAAGAACGCGCCTTTCGCCACCGATCCGGCCCGTTCCTGCCGCTTCGTCTACCACGCACTGGCGATGGACGAGCGGCGCTCGCAGTTCTTCCCGACCCTGTTCGATCCGCCGGGCGACGAGGCCGACACGCGGCTCGAGCAGCGCTGGTTCCGCGGTGCGCACGCCGACGTGGGCGGGGGCTATGCGGCGACCGGCCTGTCGGACATCGCGCTCGGCTGGATGATGGACGCGCTGGAGCGGCACGGGCTGCGCTTCCGCCAGGATGCGCGCGCCGATATGCGCCCCGACCCCCTGGCGCGCGTGCACGACGAACTGAGCCGCAATCCGAGTTGGAAGCTCTTCGGCAGCTGGCCGCGCTGGCATCCGGTGCCGGGCGGCGAGACGGGGCCGCACGCGACGCGACTGCATGAGAGCGTGGCCGAGCGCGCCGAAAAGATTCAAACGCGGCTTGGCCGGCCCGACATGCGCCGCCTGCTGCCGGGCGAGCGCACCGAATTCGTGACTGAGGCGCACCGCGAATGGGACCGCACCGGGTTCGTCGTCGAGCAGGGGGCCACCTACCGGCTGACCTATCTGGGCGGTCAGTGGCGCGACGCCGAGACGCCGGTGTCGGGACCGGCCGGACGCCGGCCGGTCGGGGGCGACGTCCGCCGCTTCCTGGGCTTCATGCGCCGCCTGCCCGCGGCCGAATGGATGTGCCTGATCGCCACCGTCGCGCACCCGCGCCGCTGGGAGGTGACGGAGCGGGGCTGGCGCGAGCTGTTCCGATACTTCTTCGTGACCGATCCGAAGGAACTGACAGAACAGCTGGCACCGATCGGCCGCGACCTCGAAAAGCCAGGCGACGCCGTCCTGCTCCGCAACGAGACGCATGGCGGCCTCCTCCACCTCTTCGCCAACGACTGGTGGCAGACGGCGGGCAACAACAGCGGCGGCATCAGGCTGCGCATAGAGCGGCTGAGCGCCGAAGACGCGGCCACCGTTACGGACCCGCTCTGGTGCCTGCAGGTGGAGCGGGGTGAGGACGGCAAGGAGAAGCGGACGGTCTGGCATCCGCCGGGAGCGCGATGAGTGCGGCACGGCGTGCTGCGGCTGGCCTCGCGGGGAATGGCGCCGGCGGGGGCTTGTCCCGGCGGGCCGGCACGCCAACTGTCCGGGCCTGACCCCGGCACGAGCGAGCGCCATGCCCCTGTCCCCCCATGCGCGGCCGTCCGCGGCCCACGCCGCACTCGGCCCCGATCTCTACGATCCGGTCGAGCCGGCACGCTTTCCGCGCCACGACCTGCGCTTTCGCAACGACCGCTGGGCGGCCCGCATCGGTCTCGATGCGCTGACGGACGCGGAATGGGTCGCGCATCTGGGCCGGTTCGAGCCGGTGCCCGGCAGCATGGAGCGGCCTCTGGCGCTGCGCTATCACGGCCACCAGTTCAGGGTCTACAACCCCGATCTCGGCGACGGGCGCGGTTTTCTCTTCGCGCAGCTGCATGATCTCGGCGACGGGCGCTTGCTCGACCTGGGGACGAAGGGAAGCGGGCAGACGCCGTGGTCCAGGGGCGGAGACGGGCGCCTCACCCTGAAGGGCGGCGTGCGCGAAATCCTGGCGACGGAAATGCTCGAGGCGCTCGGCGTCGAGACGTCGAAGACGCTGAGCCTGATCGAGACCGGGGAGGACCTGCATCGCGGCGACGAACCGTCGCCCACGCGATCGTCCGTGCTGGTGCGGCTCAGCCATTCGCACATCCGGATCGGCACCTTCCAGCGCCTGCTCTATCTCGGCGACACGGCAGGCACGGCGCGGCTGCTGGACCATTGCATCGCGACCTACCTGCCCGAGGCCCGCAGCGAGTCCCAGGCCGAGCGTGCCGCGGCCTTCCTGGAGGCGGTCTGCGGCCGCGTCGCAACGATGGGCGCGCAGTGGCTGGCCGCCGGTTTCGTCCACGGCGTCCTGAACAGCGACAACATCAACGTGACGGGCGAGAGCTTCGACTACGGACCCTGGCGGTTCCTGCCGGCGCTCGACCCGCGCTTCACCGCTGCCTATTTCGACCATGGCGGCCTCTACGCCTTCGGCCGCCAGCACGAGGCGCTCGCCTGGAACCTGACCCGCCTCGCCGAATGCCTGGTGCCGGTCGGCGAGCGGGGCGAACTGCAGGCCGTGCTCGGCCGCTTCCAGGACCGGCTGCACGCGGCCTTCGTGGCGGCGCTGCTGCGCCGGCTCGGCGTGCGTTCGGCGGGAGCGGCGCGGGACGATGCCCTGATGCAGGCCTTCTGGTCCTTTCTCGGCAGCAGCGGCGCGCCGTTCGAACGGACCTTCTACGATTGGTACGGCGGTGCCGCCGCCGCGCCCCGCGCGAAGGCGGGGCCTTCCGGCGCGCTCTACGAAACGGCGGCGTTCGCCGCGGTGCGCACCGCGCTCGACGGATTCGAGCCGGTGCCCGAAGCCTGCACCGACCATCCCTATTTCGGGCGCGGTACCGCCTGCACCATGCTGATCGACGAGGTCGAGGCACTGTGGGCGCCGATCGCCGAGCGCGACGACTGGTCGGCCTTCCGAAACAAGATCGCCGACATCCGGGAGATGGGACGCGCCTCCGGCAACGAGCCGGCGCCCCCGGGGGGGCCCCCGATCCGGGCCGGAGGGGGTGCAGGCCCCGGGCAGGCCGCCGGCGCG
>JBKBLL010000095.1:0-12744 GCA_046296375.1 Alphaproteobacteria bacterium
TTCTTGTGGGGCGCGGCCCCGCGCCGCCGCCCCCCCCCCCGAGACCGGCGGCGAGCGGGTGCGCGGCGTGGTCCGGATCATCGCCGACCCGGACAACGCCCGGGCCGAGTACGCCATCCTGGTCGACACGGCGCTCCAGGGCCGCGGCCTCGGCCGGCTGCTGATGCTGCGCATCCTCGCGCATGCGCGCAACCGCGGCATCCGCGAGATCTGGGGTGCGGTCCTGCGCGAGAACCGGCGCATGCTCGCCCTGTGCGACGAACTCGGATTCCGCCGCGAACCCCACCCGGAGGAGACGACGGCGCTCCGGGTGGTGCTGCCGCTGTGAGGAACCAGCTGCCGGGCAGTCCGGCGATGTCGATCATGTAGCGAACCCCTCAAAGGGATTCAGGCCCGGTCCAGCACCAGAAGGCGGACGGTATCGCCGAAAAACAGGCGGCGCTCGACGACCCGCAGGCCGGCCGGGCCGATCGCCTCCTCCGTACCGGCGTCGTAACGGGCGGCGAACGCCCATTTCAGCCAGGGCGACAGGATGCGCATGCCGAGGCGCACCAGCGGCCGCTGCGACAGGCCGTAGTCGAGCAGCACGATCCGCCCGCCCGGCGCGCAGAGCCGCCGCATCTCCACCAGGGCGTCACGCTGGCGTTCGCGCGGCAGGCAGCAGAGGACGTAGGTCGCGACGACGCTGTCGAAGACCCCGTCGGGCAGGCCGGTGGCGAGGATGTCGCGCTCCATCAGCGCGACGCCGCGGCCGTGTTGGACCGCGCGACGTGCTGCCCGGCGCAGCATGGCCGGGCTGTTGTCGATGCCCGTCGCCTCGCAATCCTTGGGATAGAAGGGGATGTTGCAGCCCGTGCCGACCCCGACGTCCAGCAGCCGGCCGCGTACCCTGGCGAAGACCTCGCCGCGCAGGCGCCTTTTCCAGGCGATCTCGTAGCCCGCATCCAGAAGGTCGTAGACGCCGGCCATCCTCTCGTAGGTCCGCCGGCTGGCTTCGGTCGCCGCGCCGTCGCCCATCGTGTCCTGTCCGATCCGCATTGTCCGCATCTCTCGCGCTACGCGGCAAGAAACCGGACCTTAGGACCGTCGTGGGACAGGGTTGCTACCGACGCGCGACAGCCCCGTGAAGGCCGGCATCGAACCGCACCGTCACGGCGACTCGAATGCGCCACCGCGATCGTTCAACCGGTAGGTGACAAGCAGCGGGACTTGGGGCAGTCTCCGCCGCCACTGGAGAACACCGAGTCATGATGCCGCAACGACAGATGAAGGTTCACAACGAGGCGACCCTGCGCCGGATCGTCCTCGACATGCCCAGGCAGAAGATCGGCGAGGTCTCTCGCCTCGGCATGGGCAAGCCCGAGACCATTCCCCTCTGGTACGGCGAATCGGACATTCCGACGCCGGCCTTCATCTGCGAAGCCGCCGCCGCCGCCATGCGCGACGGCCGCACCTTCTACACCCACAAGCGCGGCCTGCCCGAACTCCGCACCGCCCTCGCCGACTACATGGCCGACCTTTACGGCCGGCCGATCGACGTGGAGCGGGTCACCGTCACCATGTCCGGTATGGCGGCCATCTCGCTGGCCATGAACGCCATCCTGGAACCGGGCGACAATTCGGTGAACGTCACCCCGGTCTGGCCGAACTGCGTCAGCGCGGCCGAATCCCGCGGTGCCGAGGCACGTCGCGTGCCGCTCGATCTCGAGAACGGCGTCTGGCGACTCGATCTCGACCGGCTGTTCGCCGCGTGCGACGAACGCACGAATATCATCTTCGTGAACTCGCCGGGCAACCCGACCGGCTGGACGATGGACCGGGACCAGCAGCGGGCGATGCTCGATTTCGCGCGCGCCAACGGCATCTGGATCATCGCCGACGAGGTCTATGCCCGGATCGTCTACGAGGGCAGGGCGGCACCCTCCTTCCTGGAGATCGCCGAGCCGAACGACCCGCTGCTGGTGGTCAACAGCTTTTCCAAGACCTGGGCGATGACCGGCTGGCGCGTCGGCTGGCTGACGCATCCGGCCGGCATCGGCGAACATCTGACGAGCCTGATCGAATACACGACCGCCGCGGTCCCCGAGTTCACCCAGTATGCCGCGCTGGCCGCCGTCACCAGGGGCGAACCCTTCGTGGCGGACATGCGCGAGCGCTTCCGTCGCGGCCGCGACGCGGTGGTGCCGCGCCTGCGCACCATGCCGGGCGTGACCATCGACGAGCCGCGCGCTGCATTCTACGCCTTCTTCCGCGTGGCCGGCGTCGAGGACACGCTCGAATACTGCAAGCGCCTCTACCAGGAGACGAATGTCGGCATCGCGCCCGGCTCCGCCTTCGGCCCTGAGGGGGAGGGCTGGCTGCGGCTCTGCTTCGCCAGCGACGTGGAGCGCCTCTCGGTCGCGATGGACCGGCTCGAGCAGTTCATGGCGGCGAACCGCTGACCCCGGCAAGAGCGGGCGCTTCCGTGGCGGCCGGCTGCCGGGCGGAGATGGCGGCGACCAGCGCGGGGCTGCCCTCGTCGCAGCGTTCCACCCAGATGTCGACCATGCTCACCCGCCCGTAGAGACGGCGCGGCCCGATCGGCAGCAGGCCGGCGACGATCGCCTCCCCGGCCTGCCCGCGTGCCGCCGACACCGCCTCGTCGCTGGCCGCAAGGCTGCAACCGAGTTCCCGCGTCATCGTCTCCAGGCGGCTCGCGACGTTGACCACGTCGCCCAGCACCGCGAACTCCAGGCGGCGGTCCGAGCCGATATTGCCGAGTACGGCATCGCCGTAATGGATGCCGACGGAGAGCCGCACCGGCGGCTCGCCCGCCAGCGCCCTTTCCACGTTCCAGGCCTCGACCGTCTCCAGCATCGCGCGGCCCGCGGCGATCGCGTTGGCCGCGTCGCGCGGCCCCGGTTCCGGCGTGCCGAAGGTCGCCATCACGCCGTCGCCGAGGAATTTGTCCAGCGTACCCTCATGCTCGAAGACCACCGTCTCGAGCCGCGCGTGCAGGCCGCGCAGCAGCGCGATCACCGTGGTGGGCGACGCACCTTCGGTCATCCGCGTGAAGCCCACCACGTCGGCGAACAGGACGGCGACGCGGCTTGCACCGTAGTCGTGCAGCATCTGCTGACCGCCGGTCAGGCGCGCCACGGTACCGGGTGCGAAATAGCGCGCGAGGCTCGCCCGGTCGCGGGCCGCGGCGGCCTGCCGGATGACGAGCAGGCGCGAACGGGCGACGGCCACCGTCATGATCGCGGCGACGACCAGCAGGATCACGGCATCCTGCCCGACCCTGTAGAGATCGACATAGAAGGGATCCAGCCGGACGGAGAGATAGGCCGCCACGTCCGGGAGAAGGTCGTCGGTCACGATCAGCGTGTCCGGCAGGCCGGCGAGCCAGACGCCGCCCGCCACCCAGGCGGCGGCCGAGCACACGCCTGCCCAGAGCGTCAGCGCCGGCGCGTAGCTGAACGCGGTGAGCGCGATCACGATGTAGAAATAGACCGACAGCCCGTCGCGCAGGGCCATCTGCGGCGGCAGGTAGGGCGAGCCGAACTTGGTCCAGCCGAACATGGCGGCGCCCATCAGCGCGACATCGATCAGGACCGTGACATAGGCGATGATCGGTGCCCGCGACCGGCGGCGCAGCGCGTAGTGCGCGAAACCGTTCAGCGCGACCAGCAGCATGATGCCGATCACGAAGACCGTCACCATGCCGGTGGTCGACAGCAGCGCCCAGACGCTGGTGACGCCGAGTGCGGCGATGCGCGCGACCGTCGCCGCCTGAAGGCCACGCAGTTCGGCCGTCCGGAAGGCGGCGTCGATCTCAGGATCGTCTTCGTTGGGAGCCATGCCCCGGGGCGCCCCGTGCCGTTCTGCGTCGCGCGGGATTGACGTCAGGCGCGCCGGTCGGGTCCGACGCGCACCACCATCTTGCCGAAATTATCGCCGCGGAAGAGCCCCATGAAGGCCTCCGGCGCCTTGTCCAGGCCCTCGTAGACCGTTTCCTTCCAGCTCACCCGGCCCTCGCGAATCCAATTTCCCACATCGCGCCGGAAATCGTCCTGGCGGTCGATATGGTCGGAGACGATGAATCCCTGCATGCGGATACGCTTACCGACGACCAGGAACAGGTTGTGCGGCCCCGGCTGCGGGCTGCCGTCCTTGTCGTTGTAGCGGCTGATCATGCCGCAGGCGGCGATGCGGCCGCGCATGTTCATCAGGTTCAGCGCCGCCACCAGGTGCTCGCCGCCGACATTCTCGAAATAGACGTCGATGCCGTCGGGGCAGTGCCGGGCGATCTCGGCCTCGAGGTTGTCGCAGCTGCGGTAGTTCACGGCGGCATCGACGCCCGCCTCGTCCAGCAGCCAGCGACACTTCTCGTCCGATCCGGCCGAGCCGACGACGCGGCATCCCTTGATCTTGGCGATCTGGCAGACGACGGCGCCGACCGCACCGGACGCGGCCGAGACGAAGACCGTTTCACCCGCCTTGGGCTGGCCTATGTCGAGCAGCCCGACATAGGCCGTCATGCCGGGCATGCCGAGCACGCCGATCCAGGCCGGCAGCGGCGCCAGGTCGGGATCGACCGGCAGCAGGCCTGCCCCGTCGCCCGCGTGATATTCCTTCCAACCGCCGCCGAAGCCGGCGACATAGGTCCCCTCGGGGAAGCGGCCGCCGCGCGACACCATGACCTCGCCCACGAACCGCCCGTCCATCGCCTTGCCCACTTCGAAGGGCGGCGCATAGCTCTTCCGGTCGGACATGCGGCCGCGCATATAGGGGTCGACCGACATGTGGACCGTGCGGATCAGCATCTGGCCGTCGCCCGGCTCCGGCAGGGGCACCTCCGCGATCTCGAAGTTCGCCGCCTCGGGCATGCCCTGCGGTCGGCTCTTCAGGCGCACTTCCCGGGCGGTCTTCGGCAGTGACGGCATGGCTTCCTCCCTTTCCGATGGCGCGAAGATAAAGGTGCGTGGCGCCCTTGTCGCGGTCAGCGGCCGCGTGCCGCACCGAGTGCGACGAGCAGCAGGCCGACCAGCACGAGGACCGCACCTGCGCCGAGCGCCGGCGTGACCGGCTCGCCCAGCCATGCCGCCGAGACGAGCAGGCCGACGGCCGGGACGCCCAGAAACCCGACCGACGAAACGACGGTGGGCAGCGCACGCGCGACCGAGGTCGCGGCCCAGGACGCGACCGGCCCGGCGAAGACGCCGAGATAGACGAGGATGGCGAGCGCGCTCGCGGTACCTGCGACGCCGCCGCCAGGCTCGAAAACCAGCGCGGCCGGCGTCAGCAGCGCCGCCGCCCAGAGCATCTGCCAGGGCAGCACCTGCAGCGGCGACAGATGCCAGCGATGGCGTCGCGCGTGGAAGATCGCGAGCGCCCAGCCGAGCGCGGCGAGGAGCAGGATCAGATGGCCCGCGACCATGTCGGGATCGCTCCAGTCGAGCGCGGCCGGGTTCATCAGCACCACGACTCCGGCCAGACCCAGCCCGACACCGCCGAGCCGCCGGGCACCGATGCGCTCCCCCGTCAGGAGGGCGAGCGGCACCAGCCAGAGCGAGGTCGTATAGGCCAGGACCACCGTCCGGCCGGCCGGCACGAACTGAAGCGCGACGTTGCCGAGGCCGATGAAGAGAGCCAGCTGGCAGGTCCCGATCGACAGCACGATCGGCAGGTCGGCGCGGCCCGGCAACCGGAACCGCCCGAGGCAGAACAGCAGCAGGAAAGCCGCGAGCGCACCCAGGCCCAGCCGCGCCGCGGCGAACCAGAGCGGCGTCATCTCCTGGACGCCGACCTTCATCACCGGCCAGGCGGTACCGAACAGCACGACGCTGACGGCCAGCAGACCGAGAGCCGATCCCTGGGAGGGGGCGTGCCCGGCTTCGGCGGCGGCAGGCCGCGCCGCGGGTTCGGGCGCTCGCGTTGCACCCATCGGCGCGTCCTCCGGCGTCTTTCGGTGAAGACTTCCGAAGGTGGCTAGCCGAAAACCGCCGGGGCGTCCCGACGCATCTGCGCGCGTCGCGGGTGCACAAGCCTGCCGCGCGGATGCTAAGAACGCGGCGCCGCCCTCCGCGGCAGGCGACGAAGCATGCAGGCGACATCCCCGACGGCCCGCCCCTCCCATAGCGCAACCGCGGACGTGCCAGAGGCGGACGCGATCAGTTTCGAGGCGGTCGGCCTCGATCGCGGCGGCCGACGGATCTTCGACGGCCTCGACCTGCGCCTGTCCGAGCGGCGGATCGGGCTGGTCGGCGACAATGGATCGGGCAAGAGCACGCTGCTGCGGCTGATCAACGGCCTGCTCCTGCCGGACGCCGGACGCGTCGTGGTCGGCGGCCGCGAGACGGCGGCCCACCGCCGCACCCTCCCCGCCGAAGTGGGCTTCGTCTTCCAGAACCCCGATCACCAGATCCTCTTTCCCACCGTCGGCGAGGAGGTGGGCTTCGGCCTTGCCGAGAGCGGGCGCGATCGCCGCGCCGTTGCCACCGAGGTCGCGGCCCTGCTCGCCGCGCACGGCTGCGCCGGCTGGGAGGAACGGGCCGTACACGAGCTTTCCGAAGGCCAGAAGCAACTCGTCTGCATTCTCGCCGTCGTAGCACCCGCGCCCCGTTTCCTCCTCCTCGACGAGCCCTTCTCCAGCCTCGACCTGCCGACGCGCTGGTCGCTGGCGGCCCGGATCGCCGCGCTGCCGCAGCGCATCGTCATGGCGAGCCACGATCTCGATCTGTTCGACGGGTTCGAGCGCGTCGTCTGGCTGGAGCAGGGCCGCGTCCGTAGCGACGGCGCGCCGGGCGACGTGCTCGCCGCCTATCGCCGCCATGCGCGGATGCGGGCGGCCCAGCACCGATGATCTCGACCTATCTCGCCCGGCGCAGCTGGCTGCACGCGCTGCCGGCCGGCCTCAAGCTCGGGGCACTCGCCCTGATCAGCACGGCGCTCATGCCCGCCGACGACTGGCGCTGGATGGTGATCGCACTGGCCGCCACGCTCGCCCTCTACGCCTCCGCCGGCCGCGCGGCGCTGGCGCGGCTCACCCTGCTGCGCCCGCTGCTGCCGCTGCTCGCGATCATCGGCCTGCTGCACGGCGCCGCCGGAAACTGGCTCGACGGGCTCGTAGCGGTGCTGCGCCTGGTCGCAATGGTGCTGCTCGCCAACCTCGTCACCATGACGACGACGATGCAGGCGCTGATGGACGCGGTAGCACCCATCCTCCGCCCGTTCCGCGTCTTCGGCCTCGATCCGCGCAAGCTGACCCTGGCGGTGGCGCTGGTCGTCCGCTTCGTCCCGGTCCTGCTCGCCGCCTGGGAGGCGCGGGCGGAAGCCTGGCGCGCCAGAACCGGGCGCCGGCCGTCGCCGCGCCTGCTCGTGCCTTTCCTGGCCGAGACGCTGCGCCTGGCCGACCATGTGGGCGAGGCGCTCACCGCGCGCGGCTTCGGGGCCCATCCGCCACGACCCGTCCCCTCCCGCCATCCATAAGGAAGCAGTCGCCCATGGAAACCCGCGCCATCGCGCATATCGCGCTGTTCGCCGCCATCGTCGCCGTACTCGGCCTACTGCCGCGCATCGACCTGCCGGTCGCCGGCGGCGTGCCGATCACCGCCCAGACGCTGGGCGTCATGCTGGCCGGGGTGATCCTGGGGGCGCGCCGGGCGGGCCTCGCTCTGCTGCTGTTCCTGTTCGTGGTGGCACTCGGCGCGCCTTTCCTCGCCGGCGGCCGCGGCGGCCTCGGTGCCTTCGCCGCGCCGTCCGCGGGCTTTCTCGTCGGCTGGCTGCCCGGCGCCTTCGTCTGCGGCCTGATCGCCGAGCGTCTGGCCGGCCGCCTGCCGGTGTTCGCCGCCGCGATGGTCGCCTCCATCGTGGGCGGGATCCTGGTGATCTACGCCTTCGGCATCCCCGTGCTCGCCTGGAAGGCCAACCTGACGCTCCTCCAGGCCGCCATCGGCAGCGCCGCCTTCCTGCCCGGCGACCTCCTCAAGGCCGTCCTCGCCGGCCTCGTCGCCACCGGCCTCCGCCGCGCCGCCCCCAGCACATTCGCAGGCGCGCGCTGAACGCGGATGCCCGGTCCCGAAACTGGCGGGTGGTGCCGGGTGAGGGACTCGAACCCACGACCTTCGGTTTACAAAACCGCTGCTCTACCGACTGAGCTAACCCGGCGCCGGCGGGACGCAGACGGTTCTAGGTCAGCGTCCCGCCGGCGGCAAGCGCCGCGGCGGCCGGTCAGTCGCGCCGGTGGCGGGTGACGAAGCTCTCGTCGATGGTGACGCCGAGGCCCGGCCGCTCCGGGATCTCGACCCAGCCGTCGACGACCGGGAACTTCTCGACCGAGAGTTCGTGCAGCATGGGGTTGGCGCCCAGGCTGTATTCCAGGATGAAGCCGCTGGACGCCACCGCCGCCACGTGCAGGCCGGATGCGAAGGTCAGGGCTCCGCCCCAGAGATGCGGCGCGAAGCGGAGCTGGTTGGCCGACGCCAGCGCCTCGATCCGCATCGCCTCGGTGATGCCGCCGGCTATCGACAGGTCCGGCTGCAGGATGTCGACCGCGCGCAGGTCGATCAGGTCACGGAAGTCGAAGCGGGTGAACTCGCTCTCGCCGGCGGCGATCGGGATGTCTGTCGACGCCCGCACCTCGGCCTGGCCGCGCTTGTCGTCGCCCGTCACCGGCTCCTCGAACCAGGCGATGTCGCACTCCGCGACCTGACGGCAGAAGCGCTTGGCCTCGACCACCGTGTAGGTGCCGTGCGCGTCGCACATGATGTCGATGTCGGGCCCCAGCGCCGCGCGCGCCGCGCGCACGCGCGCCACGGAATGGGCGAGTTCGCCGTCGCCCGATCCCACGCGCATCTTCACCGCGCGGAAATTGCCGCGGTCGATGAAGCTCTTCAGTTCGGCGCCGATCCGGTCGGCCGGCGCCCAACCGCCCGAGGCATAGGCCGGCATGCGCTCGCGTCGGCGGCCGCCGAGCAGACGCCAGACGGGCGCGTTCAGCGACTTGCCCAGAATATCCCACAGCGCCATGTCGATGCCGGCGATGGCCGACACGGTGAGGCCGCGCCGGCCGAGCACCGGGAAGACGTGGCCGCGGTCGATGGCGAAATGCGCCCGCGTGCCGTTGTACATCACGTCCCAGAGCCGCGAGATGTCCCGCGGGTCCTGCCCGACCAGCAGCGGCGCCATCTCCTTCTCGATGCAGACGACGAGCGCGTGGTTGGTCCCGGTGCTGCCGACCGCCGCCTTCGACTCGCCCCAGCCGACGATGCCGCACTCGGTCTCGACCCGAACCAGGGTCGAATCGAACGAGAGGGTCGGGCCGAAATCGCTGACGTGCTGCTTCTCCTTCGGGATCGGCACGTGCAGCCAGGTGGCGCTCACCGACTTGATCTTCATGGGGTCGCTCCTCCGCGGGCCCGGACATCGCGACACGCCATCTGGCGGGGCCGGTCGGACCTTCTCCGGCGGAGACTCCTACGCCGCCGGTGCCCCGTCAATCGGACCGGCCGGCGCCGTGTGTCGCGCTGCAGTTCGGCGCAGCCCGACATACTGCAGTTCGGCGAAGACCGTGACCGCCGCCGCCTGGAACAGGATGAAGACGAGGCCCAGGGTCGTCGGTGCGATCCAGCCGCTCAACAGCAGCAGCACGCTGTCCACCGCCCAGAGGGCATTGAGCGCGATCACCGCCCAGACGGCGCGCGCGGGCGGCCGCGGCCGCGTGCCGAGCCAGAGCACCGCGGCACCCCAGACGACGAGAAGGATGCCGGCATAGCGGGGCAGCGCCTCGGACAGCCCGAGGAGTTGCGCGATCGGCCCGGCGAACAGGGCGAGGCCGAGACCGAGCACGCCGCTCGCCGCCGCATCGGCGAGGAGGGCGAAACGCAGAAGGCCGGACGGGTGCTGCGCGGGAACGGCGATGGACATGGCGGGCTCCTTCGATGATGCGCACCGGCACCGGCCGGTGCATGCGAAGGAGGGTGGCGCGTCGCGGAAGGGGAATCGATTACGCGCCAGGTAGCGATGCGCGTCCGCCCGATCCTTCCGGAGGGGAGGCATAGGCACCGCCGGCTGCCCCGGCTACAAACGACCGTCTGCCGCCGCGCGCGGCGCCGAGGGGCGGGGAATGGCGATGGCCGCGGCACCGGGTTGGACGGTCTTCCATGGCTGGCGGGTGGTCGGCGCCTGCTTCGTGGCGGCCGTGTTCACCTGGGGCTTCGGCGTCTTCGGCGGCAGCGTCTATCTCGCCGAGGTGACCAGGGCGCAGGCCTGGCCCGTCTCGCTGGTCGCGGGTGGCCTGACCGTCTTCTACCTCACCAACGCCCTCGCCCTCGGCACGGTCGGGCGGCTGATCGACCGGCATGGCGCACGCCCCGTCTTCTGTTTCGGTGCAGTGGCTCTCGCCATCGGTACCGCCGCGATGGGCAGGGTCGAGGCAGTCTGGCAACTCTATGCCGCGTTCCTGGTGATGGGGCTCGGCTACGCCGCCATGTCGGTGACGGGCCTGTCCGCCACGCTTGCCCCCTGGTTCGAGCGGCATCAGGGGCGGGCGGTCGCGATCGCCACCACGGGTGCCAGCCTGGGCGCCATGCTGGTGGTACCGCTGTTCGTGACGGCGATCGACCGGTACGGCTTCGCCGCGGCGAGCGCCGGGGGGGCGCTGCTGACCCTGCTCGTTCTGCTGCCCCTGTTCGCGCTGGTCCTGCGCTTCCGGCGGCCGGAGGATCTGGGCATCGGCCCCGACGGCGACCCGCCGCCGGCCGGCGTCGCCGCGGCGACGCCGCCAGTGCGGGCACCGGCCTGGACCCGCGCCGAAGCGGTCCGCTCGCGCGGCCTACGCACCGTCGCGATCGGCTTCGCCTTCGGCCTCGTCGTCCAGGTGGGGTTCCTGACCCACCATGTGAAAATAGCCGAGCCGGTCCTGGGCACGACGGGCGCGGGATGGCTGGTGGGCGCAACCGGGCTCGCCGGTCTGCTCGGTCGCCTGCTGCTGGCGCGGGTCGCGAACGGCATCGACCTGCGCCTCTACACGGCCGGCATCATGGCGGTCCAGGCCCTCGTCCTCGCCCTGATCGCCCTGCTGCCGGGACCGGCGACGCTGATCGGCGGCAGCCTCGTCTACGGCTTCTGTCTGGGCCAGATCACGTCGCTGTCGCCGATCATCGTCCGGCGTGAGTTCGGGGCGGCAGCCTTCGGGGCGATCTACGGTGCGGCGGCCGGCGTCATCCAGTTCAGCTCCGCCTTCGGCCCCGCCGTCTTCGGCGCGCTGCGCGATCTCGCCGGCGGCTACGGCCCCGTGCTGGCCGCCGCCGCCGTCTTCGAGGCCGTCGCCATGGCCATCCTGCTCTACGGCCGCCCGGCGCCGACCAACCCAACCGATGGCCCACTCATTGATGGCGGCGGCGAAGGGCGATAGCGTGGCTTGCATCATGGAACGCGGATGAGACCGCCGCGCCGGCAGGTGCGACGATGGGAGCGGCGCGATGCAGTTCGGATGGCTGACCCTTTCCCTCTCCCCTTCGCCGGAGGAGGATGCGGCACGGATCGACCAACAGATCGCCCAGGTGTGCGAGGCGGAACGGCTCGGCTTCGCCGACGTCTGGCTGACCGAGCACTACTTCACCGGCGAGAGCGTCTACAACGACTCGCTGCTGTTCGCGGCGGCCCTCGCGATGCGTACCCAGCGCATCCGCATCGGCTTCGCCGTGGTGCAGATGCCGTTTCACCACCCGATCCGGCTCGCCACGCAACTCGCCCTGCTCGACAACCTCAGCAAGGGGCGCATCGATGTCGGCGTCGGCAAGGGTACCGTCTACAACGAGTACGAATTCGTCGGTCACGGCCTGCGCAGCGACGACAGCCGCGAACGCATGGAGGAGTCGCTCGACATCCTCGAGCGCGCCTGGCGCGAGGCGCCGCTGTCCTACGAGGGCACCTATTACAAGGTGCACGTCCCGCAGATCCGGCCGAAGCCCGTCCAGCAGCCGGGCCCGCCGCTCTGGCGCAGCGTCATCTCCCCCCGCTCCTTCACCGACTGCGGCCGGCGCGGCATACCCATCCTGACGGCGCGGCTGCCGGTCGAGCGCATCCGCGAGCGCTGGGCGCTCTACGAGGAGGGGCTTCGCGAGGGCGGGCACGACGAGGCCACCCGCGAAAGGCTGCTGTCCCAGGCGGCCCTCTGGCGCAACGTCTATGTCGCGGATTCCGACGCCCAGGCGGAGGACGAACTCTCGGCCCTGCTGCTCGAGACGCGCGCCCACATGATGCATGTGCGCGAGGCGTACAATCCGCCCGACTTCACCATCGACCCGGTGATGCTGAACCCCTGGACCGACCCGAAGGTCAGCGACGCCGATGCACTGCCGGTCGTCCTCCAGACCGGCGCGCTCTACGGAGTGCCGCTGAATCGGGCGAACCCTCCGGTGTTGCGGCCCCCCGCCTGGCTGAAGTCCCCTCCGACGAGGACCTGGGAGCCCGCGACCTTGATCGACCACGGGCCCATGTTTCCTATGAGGTTCGGTCGCCACGAGGTGACGGCGCCGTCGGAGAGCCGGACCGAGGCGAGTTTCCCGGTCTTGTGGTTCCCGTTGACGGCCCGGATGTTCGAGAAGTGGCCGCCGACATAGACCTCACCTGTCGTCGACACCACGATCGCCTGCGTGTCGCCGCCGCCCTTGTTGATCCAGACCGGCTTGTTCGACACGGCTGGGTCATAGGCGAAGACGGTGTTGTTCTCGGCCGCGAACAGGAACCGGGACCCGTCCG
>JBKBLL010000095.1:12754-13027 GCA_046296375.1 Alphaproteobacteria bacterium
GAGAGCCCGAGGGCGAGCGGGAGGCCGCCGCCGGTGGTGGGGTCGAACGCCGTGGCGGCGCCACTGCTCGCGAGCAGCTCGGCAGCATGGTTCTTGCGTGTCGCACCGCCGATCGCGCTGAACGCGCCGACGGCGTACACCTTGGTGCCGTCCGGTGACACCTCGACCTCGCGTACCGTCCAGTCCGGCCACGGGTTGAAGCCGAGGATCACCTCACCCGCCGGCGTGAGGGCGGCGAGACGGCGCCTGGACGCGTCGCCGATGGTGGTGAAG
>JBKBLL010000096.1:0-12960 GCA_046296375.1 Alphaproteobacteria bacterium
CATCCGGCGGTCTTCGGCGACCAGCTGGTAGTCTATCTCAACCAGATCGTCGCGATGTTCAACGCGCACGTCCATCCGGGCGAACTGGCCGGCGGCTTCCTGCCGGTGACGCCGGCGCCACCGGTGCCGCCGCTGCCACCGGCGACGCCCAGCCTGCTGTCGCTCAAGGTCCTGCTCGAATAGGGGGTGCCAGGAATGGCGATCAAACCCGGCAATCTCGGCTCCAAAGCGGATCCTTTCCCGATCCCGGCGGCGTTCGCCAACTCCATGGCGGCGGCGATCGAGGCGGAGCTGAACACGCTGCTGATCGCCGACGGCCTGCCGCCGCTCGACATCGACAACAGCCCGGAATCGCGGGACCGGCGCCGCCTGTTCGCCGCGATCTCGCGCGGCGTCGTCCGCCACCTGCGCGACAATCTCGATGCGATCCGGGTCCAGCGCGTGGATGGAACACAGGTTTCCCCGACGATGCAGGTGGAGGGGCTGTAGATGGCGAACGAACCCCGCTTCCTCGACTTTCCGTTCGATATCGACGCCTCCGGCCGGACGGCGGAGACGGATGCGGACGACCATGTCCGGGACCTCATCCGCCAGGTGCTCTTCACGGCGCCCGGCGAACGTGTCAATCGGCCGGATTTCGGCTGCGGCCTGCGCCAGCTCGTCTTCGCGCCCAACTCGGACGCCCTCGCCGCCGCGACGCAGGCCCTCGTGCACGGCGCGCTGCTGCGCTGGCTCAACGAGGTGATCGCCGTCGACGCCGTCAAGGTTGCGGCCCGCGACGCGGTACTGGAGGTGACGGTCGGCTATGTCCGGCGCGATACGGGCGAGCGGCACGACGACGTCTTCCGGCGGCCGGTCTGAGAGCGGGAGGGGACGATGACCGGAGATGCCGCAGGGTCGATCTGGTGTCGTGACGAACGGCGCAGGGGCGATGTCGTCAATCATCCCGGGACGCTGAACGGCCTCGATTTCGTCGAGTTCTTCGAGGACGACGCGGCGCCGCCGGAGGCGCGCTACCGGATCGAGGCCACGTTCCTGAAGCCGCCACCGCCGGCCCTGGTCGGGAGCCCCGGCGCATTCACGGTCGACGGCGGCGCGCGGATCGTCGGCATCCGCGTGCTCGACGTCACGGCGCATGTGATGGACGCCCTGCGCCTCAACGTCTTCGTGGACCGCGCGGGGGACTTCTCGACCTACGGGCTGTCGGTTGCGCATGCGGACATGGACCCGCTGCTCGCCTCGGCACCCTTCGGCTTCAAGGCGTCCTGTCCGACGGACTTCGACTGCCGCAGCGATCCGGAGTGCCCGGAGGAGACGCCCGAGCAGCCGCTGATCGACTATCTCGCCAAGGACTATCAGAGCTTCCGCCGGCTGCTGCTCGACCTGATCCCGCAGCGCAATCCGCGATGGCTGGAGCGCAATCCGGCCGACCTCGGCATGGCGCTGGTCGAACTCTTCGCCTATGCCGGCGACCATCTGTCCTATTTCCAGGACGCGGTCGCGACCGAAGCCTATCTCGACACCTGCCGCCAGCGCATCTCGGCGAAGCGGCATGCGCGCCTGATCGACTACCGAATGCATGACGGGCGCAACGCCTGGACGTTCGTTCAGTTCGAGGCGGACGGCGCCGGTGTCGTGCCCCAGGGCACCCAACTCGCCACCCGCGTCGCGCGTCCACTGCGCGGACAGATCGCGGCTCCCGGGCCGGTGATCGGCGCGGGTCTCCTGGATTTCGATTCCGACCCGGCGCTTCAGGGCGTCTCCGTGTTCGAGACGACGGCTCGTGCGGCGGTTCATCCCGATCACAACGAGCTGCGCGTCCACACATGGGGCGACGCGCGGTGCTGCCTCGGCCGCGGTACGCGCGAGGTCTGGCTCTACGGCCTGCCTGCCGTCGGCGGCGCCGACAGGACGGCCTACCGTCCGCACTTCGTTCCCGGCGACTATCTCGTGATCGAGGAGGTCGGAGGTCCGGTGACGGGCCTGGCGGCGGACGCCGACCCGGCGCACCGCCATGTCGTGCGGGTCGAGATGGTCGAGGACGCCACCGATCCCGTCTATGCCGAGACGCTGACCGACGGTCGCCTCAATCCGTTGGCGGCCGCGGGCGACCCGCCGCTGCCGCTGCAGAGGGTCGTGTGGGGGGCCGACGACGCCTTGCCGTTCGCCGCTTGCATATCGGCCGACACGCCCGAAACCGGCCCCATCGGCAATCTGACCCTGGTGCGCGGCAACGTCGCGCCCTGCGATCACGGCCGCACGGTGATCCGACCGCTACCGACGCCGGCAGCGCTCGGGACCGTGGTCCGCACGGCGCTGCCGGACGGGCCGCTCACCATGCACGCAGCACCTGAGCACGCCGTCTTCGACGATGCCGGTCGCATGGTCGCCGGACGCCACGAACGCGCCACCGATGCGCGCTCCGCCCAGCCGGCCGTCGTCCTGATCCTCGAGTTTCCGCCCAACGAAACCGAGATCTGGACGCCGGTACCGGACCTCCTCGACAGTGGCCCTTTCGACCGTCACTTCGTCGTGGACGTCGACGATGCCGGCCGTGCCTCGATCCGGTTCGGCGACGACGCGTACGGCGCCCGGCCGCTGGGAGCAGCCGCGGCGACCGCCCGGTATCGGATCGGGAACGGCCGCGCCGGCAATCTGGGCCACGGTGCGCTCGTCCACGTGGCCACACCGGCTCCCGCCGATCTCGTCGACCCGGCGGTCCCCGCCGCGGGTCCGGTGGCCTTTCCCGGAATCCTGCGCGTCAGGCAGCCGCTCGCGGCCGGTGGCGGCGTCGAGCCTGAGACGATCGAGGAGGTCCGCCAGCTTGCGCCGCGCGCCTTCCAGGCGGAACAGTTCCGGGCAGTCACCGAGGCCGACTACGAGAAGGCGGCACTGGCGTTCCGAGGCATCGCCGCCGCCAAGGCGACGTTCCGCTGGACGGGAAGCTGGCACACCGTGTTCGTTGCCGCCCATCCGGCCCATCGCGACGATCTCGTCACGCTGCCCGGAGGCGGGGCGGACCTCACGGACGATCTGCGCGAGCGGCTGACTGCGCATCTGGTCGGCTACAAGCTCGCGGGCTACGACCTGCGGGTCCGGGCGGCGCACTACGTCCCGCTGGAGGTCGAGGTCGAAATCTGCGTCGCGCGCGGGCACTTTCGCGGCGCCGTTCTCGAGGCGGTCGCCCGTGCGCTACGGTCGTTCTTCGCACCGGCCGCCTTCGCCTTCGGCCAGCCCGTCTATCTCAGCCGGCTCTATGCCGCGGTCGAGGCCGTGGCAGGTGTCGATTCCGCCCACGTCACGGTCTTCAAGCGCTTCTGGGAGAGCCCGAACGGGGAGATCGGGAAGGGGCTGATCCCGATGGCCGCATTCGAAATCCCTAGGCTCGACGCCGATCCGAACTTCCGCGAGAACGGCGTACTGCGGCTGATCGCATTGGGAGGGTCCTGATCCATGCCCGCGATGCTGCCGCATCCCGCCTTCTGCGCCTGCTGCACGCCCGGTGTCGCCCCGGCGCCCAGCCTGCTGTTCAACCGGCCGGGCCTGTCCGCGCTCGATTACCGGATCGGGACCTTCGCGACTTTCCGGACCGCCATGCTGCAGGCGATCGCGACCGAACCGGCGCTGTCGGCACTCACGACCCGCCGTAGCGACGACTATGCGATCACCATCCTCGAACTGTGGGCGGCCGTCGGCGACGTGCTGACCTTCTACCAGGAGCGCGTGGCCAACGAGTTCTTCCTGCGCACCGCGCGCGAGCGCGACTCCGTCCTGCGGCTCGCCCGGATGCTCGACTACCACCTGCGCGCCGGCCTCGCCGCGACCGCGGACCTGGCATTCATCCTGGACGAGCGTGCGGCCACACGCATTCCGGTCGGCCTGAAGGTGATGAGCGTCCCGGGCCAAAACGAGCGGCCGCAATTCTTCGAGACGACCGAAGCCGTGCAGGCGGTCGCCGCACTGAACCGGCTGCGCGTCTCCGCTCCGCCGCAACCGGTCAACGCCTTCGCGCAGGGCGCGGTCGGGGCGCCGATCCTCGCGGGTCCCGACGGCCTGGTGCCGGGCAAGCGCCTGGTCTTCTTCACCGCCGGGGCCGCAGAGGAGAAGACGGTCGTCGCGGCGTCGACCGCGGCCGACGAGCGCAGGCTCGGCTGGGCGCCGGCCGTTCAGGCCGGCGGGTGGCGTCCCGATGCGGCGTTCGCCGCGCAGCTTAGGCGCTCTCTCGGCTTTTTCGGCCGCGGGGCCCCCGACAGCTACGCGTTCTTCGACGCAAACCCCGCCATTCCGGCCGCGCAGCGCTGGAAGACCGTCACGGCGGGCAGCGCGGGTTACGTGATGTCGCTCCCGGATGGCGGCTTCCTGCCTCTCGACGCCCGGTATCCGGACCTGGAGCCTGGATCGCTGCTGTTGGTCGATGCCGGAACGGGCACCTTTCCGCGCATGCGGCTGGCGCGGGTCGTCGCGACGAAGGAGGAGCCGGTCGTCCTGGGTCAGCTGCAGGACACGGTGACCCATGCCGCGCTGCGGCAGGTGATCCGCGAGAGACCGGCTGCCGCCGCCGCGTTCGGAAGCATCACCCTCGCGGCCCGCAGCGGAACGGCGGCGGCCCTGACCATGACCATCGCCGGTACGACCGGCGAAGGCTGGCAGCCCCGCGAGGGCGGTGTCCTGACGACGCAGCCGGTGGCGCTGGCGTCGGGCGGCGAGCGGCTCGACCTGTTCGGCCGCGGCCTCGACAACGCGCTGTGGACGACCGCGCGGGTTCCGGGCGCCTGGACGGGCTGGACATCGCTCGGCGGTGTGTTGACCTCGGCCCCGGCGGCCGTAGCGCACGCGCCGAACGCCGTCCATGTCTTCGTGCGCCGCGCCGATATGGGGCTCTGGTTCCGGGCGCGCAGCGGCGCGGCCTGGTCCGGCTGGCAGTCCCTCGGTGGCGCTCTCACCTCGGAACCCTATCCCGTCTCCTGGGCGGCGAACCGGATCGACGTCTTCGTGCGCGGTGCCGACCGGGCGGTTTGGCGCCGTAGCTGGAGCGGCGCCGCGTGGACGCCCTGGCAGTCGCTCGGCGGTGTGGCGGCCTCGCGGCCGGTCGCCGTCGCGCGCGCCGCCGGCCGGCTCGACCTTTTCGTCCGGACGAACGAGGGCACGATCGCCTGGCGCGCCTGGAACGGAACGAAATGGTCGGACTGGACATCGCTCGGCGGCGAGACGACCGAAGAGCCGGCGGTCGTCTCGACCGCGCCGAACCGCATCGACCTTTTCGTCCGCACGGCCGACGGCAGTCTCGCGACGGCCTACTGGAACGGCGCGAAATGGTCGGCCTGGGCGTCGCTCGATGGCAGGCTGGACTCGGCGCCGACGGTGGTCGCCGCCGGCGGGGACCTGCACGTGTTCGCCCGCGGCGAGGACGGAACGCTGGTCCAGCGCAGTTGGGTCGGCGGCGCATGGCAGGCCTGGACGGCACGCGGCGACGGGATCGGTACGATCGCCGATCGCCGGCGCGCCCGTGTCTGGCAGCTCGAATCACCGCAGATCGCGTTTCGGCCATTCGACTATCCGGAGCGGATCGAAGGCGCGCGCGTCGTTGCGACGCTCGACCGGCTCGACACGATCGAGAAGGGCCGGCGGATCATCCTGGAGGACGGGATCGCATCCCCGCATGTCGCGACCGTCACGGGAACGACGCCGATCGCGGCGCGCTGGGGGGACGATCCCGACCACCTCGCGATCGATTTCACGCCGGCCCCGCCGCAGGCCCTGCGATCCGCCGGCGCCGTTCTGCTGGGCAACGTGGCGCGTGCCAGCCATGGCGAGACGGTGGCCGACGAACCGCTCGGGAACGGCGACGCGACCCGCCCGTTCCAGCGCTTCGCCCTGCGCAAGGCGCCCCTGACGCGCCTGCCGAGCCCGAAGTCCGTCGCGGGGCGCGGCACGCTGACCCTGCGGGTCAACGGTGAGGCGTGGAGCGAGGTCGACAGTTTCCATGGACAGACCGGCGGCGCGCGCGTCTACACCGCGCGGCAGGACGACGACGGTGCCACGGTCGTCCGGTTCGGCGACGGCCGCACGGGCGCCCGACTGCCGACCGGCCAGGGCAATGTCGTCGCGACCTACCGCCAGGGCCTGGGACTGGAAGGGCGGGTCGCGGCGGAGCAGCTGTCCATCCCGATGGCGCGGCCGGTCGGCCTGCGGGCGGTCAGGAACCCCCTCCCGGCAGAGGGTGGCGCCGACCCGGAGCGGCTCGAAACCGCGCGCGAGGCCGCGCCCGCCGCCGTGCGGACCTTCGGACGGGCCGTGTCGCTACGGGACTTCGAGGCCCTGCTGGCGACCTCCGGCCTCGTCGCGAAATCGCGGGCGACCTGGGTCTGGAAGGGCCTCGAGCGCGCAATTCACCTGACGGTCGCCGCACAGGGCGGCGCCGCGCTTTCGGCGGATGCGCTCCGCTCGCTGAGCGCGGCCCTCGACGCGCAACGTGACGTCAACCGGCGGCTCGATCTCGCAAACTTCATCCGGGTCCCGGTGGAGGTGCGTGCGAAGATCGTAGCGGACCCGGCGTACGCGCCGGAGGCGGTGCATGATGCCGCGCGCGCAGCCCTACGCGATCATTTCGCCTTCGACGCCATGCCGCTCGGCCGTTCCATCCATGCCAGCGGCATCCTCGCCCTGCTGCAGGGGGTCGAGGGCGTCGCGGCGGTCGACCTCGACATATTCCGGCCCAAGGGGGTACCGGGCTGGACGCCTGCCGGACGCGCCCTGCGCGGCGTCACGGCGGCCCCTCGGCAGCGTCATGTGCGCATCTTCGATGCGCGCGCCAACACCGACGGGGCCCTCGCCGGGGATCCGCTGGTGGCCGCCGCCTTCGGTGCGCAGCCGCCACTCGTGATCCCGGCCGAGCAGGCGTTCATCGAGCGTGCCGATACGGACATAACCCTCACCATGGTCGAAGGGCTGGGCGAGCAATGAACGGCACCGGACGAAGCGAGGACAGGCTCTACGAGCTGCTGCCGTCGATCTATCGCGAGCGTGATGCCGAACAGGGTGGGCCGTTGCGCGCGCTGCTTCGGATCGTCCAGCGCCAGGCGGATGCGCTCGAAGGCGACATAGCCGCACTCTGGGACAATGCTTTCGTCGAGACCGCGGCACCCTGGGTCGTGCCGTATATCGGCGACCTGGTCGGCACGACGCCGCTGTTCGACGTCGCGCAGGTCCGCCAGCCGGACACCGCCCGAGCCTTGTTCCCGGATCTGACCGGCCCGAGCCTGCTGCCGGAGATCGGCCTGCGCGCCCGAGCCGACGTCGCCAAGACCATCTACTATCGCCGCCGCAAGGGCACCCTGCCCATGCTGGAAGAACTGGCACGCGACGTCACCGGATGGGCGGCGCACGCGGTGGAGTTCTTCGAACTGCTCGGCTGGACGCAGAACGTCCGCAACCATGTCCGCCACGAACGGGTGCTCTGCCCCGACATCCGTTCGCCCGAATCGGTCGATCGTCTGGACGGGGCGTTCGACCATGTGGCGCACACCGTCGACGTGCGCCCGCCCGGCCAGAGCGAGGGCTGGTGGAACATCCGGAACGTCGGGCTCTTCCTCTGGCGGCTGCGCAGCTTCGAGGCGGAACGGGTGACACCGCGCCGGCTCGGGGCGGCCGACGACTGGCGCATGCATTTCAGCCCGCTCGGTCAGGATGCGCCGCTCTTCTCGCGCCTGCGGCGCGAGGGCGATCCGCGCCGCCTCGCGACGGAGTTCCACGTGCCGCAGCCGATCCGCCCGGCGCTCTTCTTCGAGGATCTGCGCGCCTACGCAGGTCTTGCGGCACCTGCCGGGTTCACGGCTTTCTACGGCCTCTTCGACGTGGAGGCCGCATCGCTCCTGCCGCAGGCGCCGGGCGCCAGTCTGATGGTATTCCACGACAATGTTCCGGTACCGCCGGAGCGCGTCCGCTGCGCCAACCTTTCGGTCTGGTCCCGTCCGGCGGACGACGGTATCGCGGTCGACGTCGTCCGGGGCCGCCTGACGCTCGGCGAGCTTCTCGACCCGGCCCTGCCGGTGGAGGTCTGGTATCATCACGGCTTTCCCGCCGATCTCGGCGGCGGACCATATCGCCGCCGCGCCTGGCAGGTGCGCCGCGATCTCGCCCACCGGATCCTGACGGTGGACGGCGGCGGCGCTGCAGGCACCTTCGCCACGATCGCGGACGCGCTGACCGAATGGGCGAACCTCGGCCGTCCCGACGCGGTGATCGCGGTGCGCGACAACCGGACCTATCCGGAGGCGCTGACGATCGAGCCCGCCGACGGGGGCCGCATCGCGATCGAGGCGGCCGACGGCGCGCGACCGCATCTCCGCCTGCCATCGCCCCTGACGATCGTGGGTCAGCACGATGCGGCCTCGGTCACGCTGAGCGGACTGCTGATCGAGGGCGTGATCCATGTCGAGGGGTCGCTCGGCCGGCTCCGGTTGCTGCACACCACCATCGTCCCCGGCGGCAGCATCGCAGAGCCGGACCCGGATGGGCCGCCGCCGGTCGGCGGGCCGCCGCCGCCCGCCGTGCTGGTCGCGTCCGAGGCGGGCGGCGAGCAGATCAATCAGACCCTGCATCTCGAACTCGCGTTTTCGATCACCGGACCGTTGCGCCTGCCGCGCCATGCGGCGGGGCTGTGGGCGCTCGATTCCATCATCGACGGGGCGGGGGCGGTCGCGATCGCAGACCCCGCTGCCGAGGATGCGCCGGGACCCGCGGCATGGCTGGAGCGCGTCACGCTCGTCGGTGCGGCGAACGTCCGGGAACTCACGCTCGCGAGCGAGGTGATCTTCGACGGCGTGGTCACGAGCGAGCGGCGTCAGACCGGATGCGTTCGGTTCAGCTACGTCGCGCCCGGGTCGACCACGCCGCAGCGCTATCGCTGCCAGCCGGACCTGCGCATCGCCGACGAAGTGGAAGCGGCGGGTGGGGACGCGCTGTCCCAGCCGGAGAAGGATGCTGTCCGCGACCGCGTGCGCGGATGGCTCAGGCCGGAATATACGGCCGAGGGCTATGGGCAGCCGGCCTATCGCCAACTCCACCTCAACGGGCCGCGCGAGATCGCGACCGGGGCCGAGGATGGATCGGAGATGGGCGCCTACTGCCATCTCAAGCAGCCGCAGCGCGAAGCGAACCTGCGCGTCCGTCTCGAGGAGTACCTGCCCTTCGGGCTGGAGGCGGGCGTCGTCTACGTGACGTGAGCGGACGCGTTTCGTCGCGGACGCGGATCGGACTAATCGGCCGGCAGCGGCCAGAAGGGTCGGGAAGAGGGCCATGACAGGCGACTACACACGCTTCACCCACCGCCCGGAACGGCGTTACGCCGAAGTCCTGATGCAGCAGGGCCGCGTCACTCTGGACGCCGACTGGAACGAGCAGGCGGCGATCGTGACCCGGCAGATGCGGCTGCAGGCACTCGACACGTTCGGGCCTGCCGCCGTCGCCTGGCTGAACACGCCCGATGCCTTCCTGATCGCGCCGCTCGCGGGGCCGCCCGCCGACTTCTCCATCGGACCTGGGCGGCTCTACCTCGACGGGTTGCTGGCCGAGGCCTTCGCGGCGGAGGCGCCGACCTACCTGTCGCAGCCCTTCCTGCCCGACCCGCCACCGCTTCCGGCGGCGGGCTCGGTCATCGTCTATCTCGACCTCTGGCAGCGCGAGGTCACCTACGTCCAGGATCCCGCGCTGCTGGAAAAGGCGCTTGGCGGGCCGGACACGACGACGCGTATCCAGCGCGTCTGGCAGGTCAAATGGACCGCGGTCGAGGGCGAGGCCGCCTGCGGGACCGATCTCGACGCGCTGTTTCCGCCCTCGGCCGGCCGGCTGTCGACCGCAGCGTTCGCGCCGCCGCCGAGCGGCGACCCGTGCATCCTGTCGCCGACGGGCGGCTATCGCGGTCTGGAGAACCGGCTCTACCGGGTCGAGGTCCATACGCCGGGCCCGTTGGGAACCGCCAGATTCAAATGGTCGCGCGACAACGCTTCGATCGTCTCCCCGGTTACGGCCGTGGCGACGAGCGGCAGCGACACCGTACTGACCGTCGGCAGGATCGGCCGCGACCGCGTTCTGCGCTTCCGCGCCGACGACTGGGTCACGGTCACCGACGACCATCGCGAACTGATGGGCGAACCGGGCGAGATGGCGCGCATCGTCGACACCGACGAGGCGGCTCAGACGATCACGCTCGACCGCGCTTTGCCCTCCGGCGGCGGACGCCCCTTCGGTGGAGACGCCGCCGAGCTCGCCGCCCGGCACACGCGCGTCCAGCGGTGGGACCAGAACGCGTCGAACGCGGCGATCGATGCCGACGGGCTGATCGACACGGCGGCCGGTCCGATACCGATCGAGGATGGAATCGAGATCACCTTCTCCACCGACCCGGCGGGCGGCGGCTTCCGGCTCGGCGACTATTGGCTGTTCGCGGCGCGGACGGCGGACGCGTCGGTCGAAATCCTCACCGACGCCCCGCCGCGCGGGATCGAACACCACTATCTGCAGGTCGGCGTGCTGGCGGGTCTCGGGGGCGGCGCGCCGACGACCCAGGATTGCCGGCCCCGGCCGCGCGACTGCGCCTGCTGCTGCACCGTCACGGTGGGGTCGCTTCAGAATCCCGCCGGCGACTATCAGACGCTGGAAGCGGCCGTCGCGGCGCTGCCCGGGATAGCGCCGGATGCGGAGGTCCACGTCGCAATCTGCCTCGCTCCCGGCGATCATGCGGTCGATGCGCCGGTCGTGATCGAGCGTCCGCGCGTCCGGATCACGGGATGCGGGCCCACCTCGCGCCTTCGGGTGGAGCGCGGGCCGGGCCTGCTGCTGCGCGGCGCGGCCGCTTCGGCGCAGGCCTTCGCCATGGTAGGCGAGAACGAGGCGCCGCTGATCCTGCTGCAGGGCCAGGGCCAGCGGCTGAACGACCTGGACCTCGAGAATCACGGTCCGGGGCCGGCCGTCGCGGCGGAGGGTGTCGACGACCTGGTGGTGGCCGACTGCGGTGCCCGCGGCGTCGGCGGTATCGAACTCGCCGGCGATCGGATCGTCGTGACCGGCTGCCGCGTCGAGGGTGGCCCGGTGCGGGTGGGCGCGGGATCGGACACGGTCCGGATCGAAGACAACGACCTGATCGGTTCGGCTTCGAGCGGCATTCTCGTCGGCGGCAGGGAGCCTTCGTACGAGATCGATCTGCTGCGCAACCGCATCCGCGGGGCGGCCGGGAACGGCCTCACCAGCGGCCATTTCGATCCCGAGGGCATTGCCGACGGGATCGTCATGGGCCTGCGCGTCGTCGGTAATGAAATTGTCGAATGTGCTGCGGCGCGAGCGGACGGTCAGGATGCCGATCGCCCGCTCGGCGGCATCGTGCTCGGCCGCGTATACGACCTTCTGATCCGTGACAACCGTATCGAACGCAACGGCGAGGACGCGCGGGCGGCGGTCTGCGGCATCTTCGTGCGGCACAGCCGAGGCCTGGAGATCGCCGGGAACCTGCTGCGGGACAACGGGCCGCCAGGCGACGGCGGCCTGCTGCCCGGGCCCCAGGCCGGCATCATGCTGCGGGACGCTTCGATCCTCGCCGCGACGATGCCCGGTGACACCACGACCGATCGGCCGAGGGGGGCGGGATTCCGGCTGGGCGCCCTGCCCGCGGCCCGGATCGACGGAAACACGGTCGAAGCGCGCCGCGGCCCGGCGCTCTGGATACGCGGCATGGGACCGATGGCCGTGCGCGGCAACCATCTGTCGGCGATGGACGTGCTCGCCGACCTCGGCGACGATGTCGAGGACGGGATCGACGCCTATGTCGGCGGCGTCTTCCTGCTGAACCTGGGCCTGCCCGGCTATTTCGCGGGATGGCTGTCGGCGCTCGGCTTCAACGGCCTGCGGGAGGGCATGGCCGTGGAGGGCCAGCCGGTCGCCCGCTTCGTCCTCGGCGGTCAGGTCCAGTATGCCGGCAACCGGATGCGCCTCGACCTGACGCGGCCGGATACGCAGATCGCGCTTGCGAACACCCTGATCTTCTCTCTCGACGATACGGGCGTCGCAGACAATCAGAGCGAGGGGGTGCTGGGCCTCGATCTGCTGCTCGCCGACCTGCTCAATGTCGCCATCAGCACCCGTGTCACCGGCAATGGCCTGATGTCGACACCCCTGCTGACCGCCTTTTCGATCATGGCGTTCGGGCTGGTCGCGCACTGCACGAACAACCAGGCGACGAGTTGCATCCGTGCATTCGGCATGTCGCCGCAGTCCTTTGTCGGCAACAACGCGGTGATCTGGCCGCATCCCCAATTCTGTCCGGAGGGCGCCTTCAGTGGCTGAGAAAAACGGTGGAACCGGAAGGTCGGCGGCGACCGGCATGTCCGCCGCCCAGGGCGGCACGTCGGAACGCCAGATCGGCGAGATCCTCGGTCAGGTGATCGACCGGATCGAACAGGGTCGGCGCGAGGAGGCGAGCCTGGAGGAGAAGCGCGCCGCCGCCGAGCGTACGATGCTCGCCGACGATCTGGGGCGCCTGATCAAGAAGCATGGCGAGACGCATCCGCGCGTCGCCGCCGTCCGGTCGGCGATCGGCGCGCTGGAGATGCAGGCCCGGATGGCCGCGGCCACGGCCCACCGTATCGCGACAGTGAAGCCGCCCGAGGCTTTCGCCTGGAGCGCCGCGGGACGCGTCGCCGAGCATGATGGCGCGTCGGTAGCCGGCGCAGAGATCGGGTTCGAGGCGGTGGGCCCGGTCCGCACCCCGCTGGAGGGCGGCAAGACGGATGCCGAGGGCGAATTCTTCGTCACATGGCCCGCCGCGACCGTGCGGCAACTGGTCGAGGGAAAGGTCGCCGTGCGGCTGACGGTCCGGCGCGGTGGCACGGTCGTGCACCGCGAGGCGGATACCGTGCCGGTGCGCGCAGGTATCATCCGGCAATACGACATCGCCTTGCCCAAACCGCA
>JBKBLL010000097.1:0-12900 GCA_046296375.1 Alphaproteobacteria bacterium
GCGACCCGGGCGAAGACGGGATCTTCGTTGGAGGGATCCAGCGTCCATGGCGCGCCGGCTGCGCGCAACGTCGCCGCCAGCCGCCGCCGCGACACCGCGAGCAGCGGGCGGAGCAGCCTCACCCGTTCGCGTTCGCGGACCGCCGCCATGCCGGCCAGCCCGAACGGGCCGCTGCCGCGGCCGAGCCGCAGCAGCACCGTCTCGGCCTGATCGTCCGCGTGGTGAGCCAGGAGCAGATGCAGGACGGCGTTGGCGCCGCACCAGTCCTCCATGAGCCGATACCGCGCGGCACGCGCCGCCGCCTGCACCCCCGTGGCCGGCTTGCCCCCCTGCCAGCGCAGGATGTGCTGAGGAAGGCCGAAGCGGCGGAGCACCGCGCCGGCGGCGGCAGCCTCCCGCGCCGACTCCTCCCTGAGGCCGTGGTCGACGGTCAGCGCCACGGCGCTTCCGCCGCGCGTCGCCGCCCAGCGCACGGCGAGGAGTGCGAGTGCGAGGCTGTCCGGCCCGCCCGACACTGCCACGGCGAGACGGGGGGCAGCCTCGAACGGCCCGAGGGCCTGCATCCAGCCCGAGAAGGTGCCGTCGTCCACGGGAAGCGCTTCCACCGGAACCGCGTCGGAGATTGCAGCCGCAGGCGGCGGCTCCCGGCCGTCGTCCATGCCCCCGGCGGCCATCACCAGGTGCCGGGCTTCAACCGCAGGCGAGCTGGCCGCGCTCCTGTTCGGCGCGCTGCCGGATCCGTGCGTCGGCGTCGCCGTACTCGCGCAGGAGCTTGTCGAGCGCCACGCAGGCTTCCTGGTTCTTCTGGAGGGCCGCCAGCGACATGCCGAGCTTCAGCAGATTGTCGGGCGCCTTGTTTCCCGCCGGCGCTGTCTGGTAGGCCTCGAGGAAGCCGCTGGCCGCATCCGGGAACTGGCGCCGGACATAGTGCGTCTCCGCCAGCCAGTAGCGCGCATTGTCCGCGAGCTGGCCCTCGGGATGGCGCTCGACGAACTGGCGGAAGGCCGATTCGGCCTCTGCATACCGCGTCTGTGACATCAGCTGCTGTGCAAAGGCGTACTGGTCCATCGCCGATCCGGCCGGCAACGCGACGCTGGCCCGCTGAGCCTGCCCCCCGGTCGGAGGCGAGGAAGCCGCAGCGGCAGGCGGCGGAGCGGCGGGCGCCGAAGCGGAAGCCGGCGGAACCGTAGGCAGTGCGGGCGATGCGGCCGCGGCCGCTCCCGGTGCCGGCGTTCCGCCCTCGCGCAGGGCCCGCTCGATGTTGGTCAGGCGGAAGTCGACATCGGCGACGAGCTTGTCGAGCCGGTCCTGCAGGCGCCGGACGTTGAAGGTCAGGTCCTCGACCCGCCCCGTCACGGCGCGGATTTCGTTTTCGAGGGCGTTCAGCCTGACTTCGACGCGCTCGCGATGGGGATCCCCCTGCCCGACGAGCGGATCGCTCCCACGTGGATCGTAACGCTGCGCGTCGGCCGGCGGCGGAAGGAACAGCGCGAGGCCGGCGACGAGGATGGCGACCGCCGATGTGGCGGGACGGCGAGGACGCTGGGCCATGGGCGGCGTTTGCTCCTGACACGGAACCCTGCCGGCCGAGAGCCCGGCCAGCGGCGTGGAACAAAGATGGTGCCGCCCGCCAGCCTGCCGCAAGAGCCGCGCCGACGCCCTCACGACCGCATTCGGGCTTCGATTTCGTTGGTCGGAGCGGCGGGATTTGAACCCGCGACCCCCAGACCCCCAGGCAGAGATATGCGCTGCTGGGAAGCACTCAGGAGCAATCATAAGCATTGCATTTCAGCCGATTAAGGCGCATACCCTCAGACTGATTTAGTCTCTGGGAAGCAGAAACGTGCACGAGTCTGCTTCCCATATGCTTCCCAATTTCGGAGGGATGGGTTCCATGCGTCTCACCAAGCCCGCCATTGCCCGCCTTGCTCTTCCTGAAAATAAGTCCGAGGCCATCGTCTGGGATGACGCCCTCCCCGGCTTCGGCATCCGCCTCCGGGCCGGCGGCAAGCGCACATGGATCGTCCAGTTCCGCGTGGGCACCAAACAGCGGCGGGTGTCGCTCGGGACCGTCGACCGGCTCGACCTGGACAAGGCGCGCGACGCCGCCGGCATCGCCCTCGCCAAGGTCGCCCTCGGCACAGACCCTCAAGCCGAGCGCATGCGCGCCCGGTCGCGGGCGAGCCTCACCCTCGCCGCGATCGTAGACCGCTACCTCGAACACAAGCGGTCGATTCTCCGGCCGCGGGCTTTCGACGAAGCCGAAAGGGCGCTGCGGCGGCACTGCAAGAAGCTGCACGGGCTGGCCGTCGATGACATTGACCGCGCCGCCGTCGCCGAAATGCTCGGGCGGATCGCCACGAACAGCGGGCCGGTCGCCGCCGACCGGACGCGCGCAAACCTGTCTGCACTGTTCGGGTGGGCGATGCGTGAGGGCGTGGTCGAGCGCAACCCGGTCGCAGCGACGAACAAGTACGCGCCGGGCCGGGAGCGGGATCGGGTTTTGTCCGACGACGAGCTGGCGGAGATATGGCGCGCCTGCCGCGACGACGATTACGGGCGCATCACTCGGCTGTTGTTGTTGACGGCCGCGCGTCGCGACGAGATCGGCTCGATGCAGTGGGGCGAAGTCGACTTTGCCGCGGCCGGCTGGACCCTGCCCGGGCTGCGCTCGAAGAACGGCCGCGCCCTCGAACTACCGTTGCCGGACCTCGCCCTCGACCTGCTGCGCGGGGCGATGCAGGCGCGGGCGCCGGCCGAGGGCGACCCGCCGCGCACCTACGTCTTCGGCCGCGACGATAGCGGATTCTCTGGCTGGTCGAAGTCGAAAGCGAACCTTGACGCGCGCATCCTGGAGGCGCGTCGAGAGGCCGCCGTCGAGCGGGGTGACGATCCGCGCAAGGTGAAGGCGCCGACGCCCTGGCGCATCCACGACCTGCGCCGAAGCGCGGCAACCCGCATGGCCGACCTGGGGGTGCAGCCCCACGTCGTCGAGGCGCTGTTGAACCATGCCGGGGGTTCCAAGGCCGGCGTGGCCGGCATCTACAACCGTAGCACCTACGCCCCGGAGAAGCGCGCCGCACTCACCATCTGGGCGGATCACCTCCGGTCGATCACGACGGCCACGCCGGCAAAGGTCGTGCCGCTGGCGACGCGGGGGGCAGCATGAGCGGGCGCCGACCGCACGACGCGCGTGGCCTCCGGCTCGACGCGATGATTCAGGCAGGACAGGATGAAGGAGTCGACCGGAAGGCGCTTGCGGCGACGCTACGTGATGCGTGCCGGCCCCCGGAGGGCTATGACTTCGACGCCGCGCTACGGGACGGCGGGCCGCTCGCCTATCCGGCAGAGGGCGGCGGCTGGGAACTGTATGGCCACGATGCCGTGGTCGTGCCGGCGGCGCTGCTGCGCCTCGTGGCCGATGTGCTGGACGGCAAGGCGCCGATGAAGGTGGGAAGGCAATCTGACCCCGACTTGTGGCTCAAGAAGCGTCAGGCCTGGGCGGCGGTGAGGGCTGCGCGGGAAGCCGGGAGGCAGGCAAAGGTGGTGGTCCCGGATGTCGCGGAGCGGTTCGGAATCACAGTAGCAATGCTTTACCGCTGGCTGGAGGAAGTTGACGATTAGTATACGAAACCCACGAGGTTTCGTATACTACTTTCCATTTGAAGTATTGCGCCCTACGCGGCACCTGTGACGCACGATCAACGAAGCGCACGGGTGCTTATTCATGGACGTGCTTCAAAGCGCCATCGCCGCAGGCAACCGTTGTCTTTCGGAACGCGAGGTTTCGGGGATCACCGGCTTGTCGCTCGCCACCATCCGCCGCATGCGGTGGGCCGGCGAAGGACCGGCGTTCGTCCGGCTTTCCGAACGCCGCATCGCGTATCGAGCGGCCGACCTCGACCGCTGGCTCGACGCGCGCCGCTGCGGCGAGGCCGCCTAGGATGGCCGCAAATAGAAGCGCCGCCGGCTGGTCCCCGGCGGCGGCTTCCAAATCTGTCACGTTTGACGGCGTTGACGGTTCGGAAGTTAGCCCAGCCCATCACGCGATTCAAGTTCTCTGGCTCCGCCGTCGCTTCGGGCTCCACCCGCAGCGCGCGTCCCTCGTCGCCGAACTGGCGCTCGCAGGTGCGCCATGATCCGCGCATCCCTCTATGGCCGTCTCGGCGGCGATCCGGTCGAGCGCACGACCAGCAACGGCAACACGATGGTGACCGCCTCCCTGGCCGTCGACGTGGCCCGCTACGGCTCCGGCGACGAGGACTCGGAGTGGTTCAGCGTCGCCGCCTTCGGCACCGTCGGCGAGGCCCTGAAGAGACACCAGAAAGGCGACCTGATCGCCGTTATGGGGCAGGTGAGCCGGCGCCGCTACGTCGCTCGCGACGGCACGCCGCGGGAAGCGTGGCAGGTGACCGCCGATAGCATCGTCTCGGCGCGCACCGTGCGGCCCGGTGGCGGCAGGAAGCGGGAGGCCAGCTGATGGACGGCCCCCGCATCTTTACCGCCGACTTCCTCGCCGAGCTGAAGGCCCGCGTCGGGCTGGTCGACCTGATCGGCAGCAGCGTGCTGCTGAAGCGCGCCGGGTCGGAGTGGAGCGGGCTTTGTCCGTTCCATGCCGAGAAGACCCCCTCCTTCACCGTCAGCGACGACAAGGGTTTCTACCACTGCTTCGGCTGCGGCGCGCACGGCGACGCGATCGACTTCCTGATGAGGGCTGACGGCCGGACGTTCGCCGACGCCGTCACCGAAGCGGCGCACCGTGCGGGCATGACTCTGCCGGACGGTGCGCACCCGGCGCCGCGGCGTGACGGAGGACGGGATGTCGCCCGCCGCGCCGAGCCGTCGGGCAACCCGGAACGCGACGGCGAAGACGCCGCGCGCATTGAACTGGCGCGGCATCTGTGGAGCCTCCGCCGCCCGGCCGACGACGGGCCGGTGCGGGACTATCTGCGGGGCCGCGGCGTGACGATCGATCCGCCGCAGACCGTCGCCTTCCTGCCCGGATCGAGCCGGCATCCGTCGGCGATGATTGCTGCGTTCGGCATCGCCGACGAGCCGGAGCCGGGCCGCATCGCCCTCGCCGACGCCGCGGTGGTCGCCGTGCATCTGACCCGCCTGGGCGATGGTGACGGGCCGCGGAAACGGATCATCGGCCGCCCGCGCGGCGCGCCGATCATGCTGGCCCCGATGAACGACGCGCTCGGATTGGCGATATCGGAGGGCATCGAAGACGGCCTGAGCATCCATGCCGCCACGGGGCTCGGCGCCTGGGCCGCCGGCTCCGCCTCGATGCTCGCCGCGCTCGCCGACGCGGTGCCCGACTTCGCCGATACCGTCACCGTCGCCGCCGATCCCGACCCGGCCGGGCTGAAGGGCGCGGCCGACCTGACCGCCCGGCTCCGTGCCCGCGGGCGGTATGTCGAGACCAAGGCGCTCGGCGCCGGGAGCGGCGCATGAAGGTCGACGCGAACAGCATCCTGCAGGAGCGCGGCGTTGACGGGCTTCGGGCCGCCTGGGACGCGGCACCCGTCGAGACGTTCCCGCCGGCCGATTGCTCCGACCACCACCGGCGCGCCGCGCCTCTCGGCGCGGCCGATCCCGTCGACCTCTGGCGCCGGCACGAGCCGCCGGACCTGCCGGCCGGTCTGCTGCCGGACGTGATCGAGCGGTTCGCCCGCACGACCGGGAAGACGATGGGGGCGGATCCCGGCGGCATCGCCGCGGCGGCCCTGGCCGTGTGCGCTGCCGCTACGTCCGACAACCTGAAGCTCCGCATGAAGCGGTACGATCCGACGTGGCGCGAGGCGCCCCGGATCTGGGTTGCGCTCGTCGGCATGCCGTCGACCAAGAAGACGCCGATGATCTCCGCCGCCGCGCGTCCGCTGATCCGGATCGACGCGAACATGCACCGCGCCTGGGCTGCGGCGATGACCGAGTATGCGGCGCTCCCGAAGGACGAGAAGGCGGCTGCGGTGCCGCCGCGGCAGACCCGGCTGCGCATCGAGGACGCCACCATCGAGAGTGCGCAGGAGGTGGCCGCTGCCTCGCCCGACGGGCTGCTGCTGATGCAGGACGAGATGTCGGGCTGGTTCGGCCGGATGGACGCCTACAGCGGCGCGAAGGGCGGCGGCAAGGATCGCGCGTACTGGCTTCAGTCGTTCAACGGCGGGCCGTATGCCGTCAACCGTATCGGCCGCGGATCGGCGTTGATCGAGAACGCCAGCGTCTGCATGCTCGGCGGTATTCAGCCCGATCCGATCCGCCGTGTCGCCGCCGACGCGCACGACGACGGGCTGCTTCAGCGCATGTTCCCCATCGTTCTCCGGCCGGCGGTGATGGGCCGCGACGAGCCGATGCCGCCGGTGGTCGCCGAGTACGGCGCCCTTGTCGAGCGGCTGCACGGGCTGGGCAGCATGTACGATCCCGAGGGCGAGCCGTTTTGGCTCGATGACCAGGCACAGGAGATCCGCCGCGCCCTCGAACAGCGGCATCTGGACATGCAGGCCGTGGAGGCGGTGCACCCGAAACTAGCCGCTCACTTCGGCAAGCTCGACGGGCTGTTCGGCCGCCTCTGTCTCCTCTGGCACGCCATCGAGCACGCTGGCGACGGCCTGCTGCCGCATGCGATCGGTGCCGAGACGGCGCAGCGTGTCGCCGACTTCCTACACCGGTTCCTCGTGCCGCACGCCGTGGCGTTCTATTGCGACGTGCTCGGCCTGTCCGCCGACCACGACCGGCTGCAGTCCGTCGCGGGCTACATCCTCGCGCACCCCGATATTTCCGAGCTGGCGCCGCGCGACTTCCAGCGCGGGACGAAGCTGATGAAGGCGATGGACCGGCACGAAGTCGAGACCGTCGCCGCCAAGCTCATTTCGCTCGGATGGCTGGAGCCCGCGGCGACGCCGGTCAACGGCACCGCGCCCCGATGGGCCGTCAACCCGACCGTGCACCGCGTGTTCGCAGACCGCGCACGCCGCGAGGCGGCCCGCAGGAACGCCATCCGCGAACGGATCGCCGACGTTTTGGGGGACACCGACGATGACTGATGCCCGCCACTTGTCATCACTTGTCACTTGCGCGCGTGAGGCAGAATCACTCTGCCCGCCCCTTTTCACGGCTTTCCGGCATCCGGCTCTCGCGCGCGCGCAAGTGACAGCCGGTGACAAGTGCGAGGCCGCCCGATGAAGCCCCGCGCCCGGCTGATGGCCACCGCCGCCCGCACCCGTGCGGGCCGCCGTCTGATGGCCGCGTGGTCAGCCGCGCAGGCGCCGATCGCCGCCGCGGTGGACACCGGGGGGGCGGGCTCGGATCTCGCGAAAGACGATTGGGCGCCAACCGGATGGGGCTCACGCGGAGGGTTGGCGCGCGCGGAGAAAAATCCTGGAACAAGGAGCGTGAAAGATGACGAAAAAGCAGCCTCCGGACTGGCTCTCGATCGAGCGTGACTTCACTTCGGGAACGCTGTCCGCTCGCGAGATCGCCCGCAATCACGGCGTCTCGCATTCGACCGTCAATCGGCGGGCGCGACATGACGGATGGTCGCGCCGCCCGCCCGCTTCCCAGCCCCCGCCGCCGGAGAGCTTCGATGCGGCGGCCCTCCTGCGCGAGATCGCGGCCGACCGCGCAGTGCCAGCGACCGCGCGCGTTCAGGCACTTCGGGCGCTGCTTGCCGCCGGCGGTGACATGCCCGCCGACGATCCAGACAACATCCGGACAATCGCCGTCCGGCTCCTGAGGACCAAGAAATGACCGACACCATCCCCACAGCCGAGACTTACCGCGGCGTTGGCATTCACGATTGCCAGCCGCCCGACCGCATCCGCGGCGCCGTCCACCCCGCGATCGACGCGGTGCTGGCGATAGCCGATCCGGACGCGCTTCTGGACTATGCCGGCCGCATCGACTTTCCGCCGGAGGCCCGCCTGACCGCGGTCCGGATCATTTCTGCGATGTTCGATGCCGCCACCGCCGACCGCCTGACGCGGCCGAAGATCGACCTTGCCCTGGCCCGCGCGACCGTGGCCGGCCTCGATTCCCGGCGGTGGCGTTCGCCGTACGCCTACGGCTCCCTTTTGGACGTGCCGCCCGCCCCCGGCGAGGCCGGTCCCGTCGAGCGGCCGGAGCCGTATCGCAGCATGGTCCTTCAGGGCCGCGACGATGCCGACCGCCGCGCCTGACCGCGCCATGCCGCTGACGCCCGCGGAGCGTGTCAGGCGCCATCGCCGCCGCCGCCGCCTGGGGCTCGACACGGCCCGCGTGGAAGTCGACCGGTGGCAGTTGGCGGAATGGATGATAGAGAACCGAATCCTTTCCGAAGACGACGTTGACCGGCCGGGAAAGATAGATGCCGCGCTTTCCGGCGTGGTTGCCGAGTTAATCAAGCGCAAGAAAATGTAACGACGTTACGTACAGGCGGGACGGGCTGCGGTAAGATTGCCGAACAACTTGGAGATCTCGCATGTATCACGCGAACAGACTGCCGATGGGAGGTGGATTCTTGTTCGGTAAAGCGCCGGAGACGCCCGCATCGATCGCCGCGGCCGTCCCGCAGTCCGACGATCTGATCCGCGTCGAGCAGGAGCTGGCCGCACTGCACGACGAGCGCACCCGCAACATCGCACGGGTGAGGGAGCGGGAACCCTGGCTTTCCGATTTTATCGAGCAGCGCGACGCCGCCCGCGAGATCCGCGACCTGATCATGCGGCGCCGTGTGCTGGAGGCGGAAATCGAGCAGCGCCGCCGCCCCGTCATGGAACTCCGTCGAAATCACGAAGTGGCCGTTGCCGCCGCGCTTGCTCCGCTGGAGCGGGAAGTCGCGGCGCGCGTGCTCGCCGCCTTCGAGGCCCTTCGGGCCGATGCGGCGATTCTCTCGCAGATCCGCAGTGAGCGGATCAGGGCCGGTGGCCGAACCGGGTACAACACGCAACTTGACATGCCCGCGACCGAGGTCGAGCGCGTCGCCCGCGCGGCACTGAGCGCAACGGAGGCGCGTTGATGGACGATCGACACACGGAACCCGGTCCGGCCGCTCGGCTGGACGGCGGTGGTGATCCTCGCGGCGGAGCGGCCGGCGTGCATGCCGATGACGCTGCCCGTCGCGAGGCGACCCGCGCACGCGCCCGCGCCATTCTCGACCGGGCGCCGCCCGTCGAGACGGCCGAGGAGATCGCCGCCCGCCGAGCGCGTGCCGCCGCCGCGCCGCGGACCTACGGGCTGGACGATCTGCCCGACCTGGAACGGCGCTGGGCGACGGGCGGAGCCCTCAGCGACGACGAGTTCGAGGCGCTGGTTCGCCTGCGCGCCCTCGCCGCGCACGAGGCCCGAACCGCACCGGCCCGCCCGGCCGCATCCGCCACGAACGTCAAGAAGCTGGCGAAGGCGGTTGCTGCCGAAGTGCTGCGGCAGACCCGGCAGGCCGACAAGAACCGCGTCCAGTATCACAGCAGGGACCTTGGCGTGTCGCCGCACAGGAGGGAGGGCAAATGACCTCCGCACTCGTGGCGATGCTCCTGGGCCAGCCGCATATCCGACAGTACTTCCGCGAGGTGGCGAGCGTCGCCGTCGCGACCGCGACGACGGCATACGGGCGCCCGCTCACGCACGACGACACCGAGGCCCTTGTGCGGATGGTGGCGCCCATCGTCGTCGCCAAGTTGAACGGCACGCCCTTACCGCCGCCGCGGTCGTCGCTCGACACTTCCGACGCCGCGCCCGTCGCCAACGACGACCTGTCCGACATCTGCGGGTGATCCTATGGTAGCACTGAGCCAGATGCGCCGCCTCGAAGTGTCTGCGGACTTCGACGCGTCGGGCTACAAGCGCGGCGCCGACGAGAAGGTGCAAGCCGACGAGCGGATGGTCGCTGGCGACCGCAACGTGGCGCGAGCGTCGCAGGCGACGGACCGTCGCGTGAAGGAAACCGGCGGCTCGCTTGAAAAGCTGCGTCGGCAGATCGATCCGACGTACCGTTCGCAGCAGCAGCTGGCGACGGGCTCGCGCATCCTGGACCGCGCGCTATCGACGGGCCGGATTACCACCGAAGAACACACCCGGCAGATGGAGCTGCTTCGCCAGAAGTACGGCGAGGTGCGGACGGCCAAGACGCAGATGGTCGCGGCGAACGACAACGTGACGGGCAGCTTCGCCAAGATGCAGGCGGGGCTTCTGGCGCTGCGCCCGCTCCTGGCGGCGGTCGGCGTCGGCCTGTCCATCGGCGGCATGGGCCGGCTGGTGTCGGGCACGCTGGCGGCTGCGGACGGCATGGCGAAGCTGGCGGATCGCGTCGGAGTCGGCACCGACGCGCTTCAAGAATATCAGTTCCACGCGTCGCAGGCCGGTGTCACGAGCGACACGCTACGCGGCTCGCTGGAACAGTTGACCCGCCGCGTCGGCGAGGCCCGCACCGGACAGGGCGAGTTGGGGGGCATGGCCCGCCGGCTGGGCATCGACCTCACGTCGACGGAGAGCGCCCTTCGCGGTGTCGCCGCCGCGATGTCCCGGACGAACGACGCTTCGGCGCGGGCGCAGATTGCGAATGCCGCGTTCGGCCGCTCCGGCATGGCGATGATCAACATGCTGAAGGACGGCACGGCCGGCCTGGACCAGATGGCGGCGGAAGCGCGGCGGCTCGGGCTCGTGCTGGACGGCGAGTTGCTCCGCGGCGCCGAAGTCATCAACGACGAGTTCGACACGCTCAACAAGATCCTTCGCACGAACCTCGACCAGGGACTGCTGGAAAGCCTCAACGGGCAGTTCGCCGACCTGCGCAATATCGCGGTCGACGCCGGCTTTCCCGAGGGCATGCAGACGATCGGCCGCACGATCGGATGGGTGACGGTCCAGGCGGCCGAAGCGGCCATGTCCATTGCCACGCTCGCGGCGGCCCTGCGACAGATCGGCGGGATCGACGGCGCGCCCGGCAACCTCGGCGGTGTGGTCGGGTGGATCGAAGAGTTCGGGCAACGCGGGCTCCGACAGATTGGGCTAGGCCGCTCCCGCGACCCGCGCGACGTGCTCGGCGCCCGTCTCGACATCCTGCGGGAGCAGCTTGCCGAGGCCGAGCGGATGGACCCCGACGCCATGTCCGGGCTCGGCGGTGTCGATGGTTATATCAGCCAGATCCGCGAGGAAATGGCCCGCGTCGAAGCCGAGATGGACCGGCACAGCGCCCGGCTCGAGTTGACCACCCCGCGCGGAGGCGCCGCGCCCCCGCCGCTTCCTGATCTGGGGCGAGACCGCCGCAGCGGCGGCACTCGCGGCACGGCGCAGCGGATGTCCGACGAGGAGCGCGCGGCGCAGCGGCAGGCGGAGGCGATCCGACGCGTCACCGAGGCGATGCGGTTCGAAGAGGAGCAGATCTTCCGCACGAGCCGGGAACAGCACATCGCGAACCAGCTTCGGGCGGCCGGCATCGACAGCGCGCACGGCGCGGCGCAGGCGATATCGGACCTCGCCGGCCGGACCTACGACCTGGCACAGGCGAGCAAGGCGCTCGACGAGATCATGCGGGACGACGAGGGCGGGGTCTTCGCGCTGGGCCGCGCCGCCGAGGCCGCGCGCGAGGAGTTCGGATTGCTGGAACAGATGGCGGACCGGGCGCTCGACCGCATCGGATCGTCCATGACCGATATGTTCGTCCGCGGGGAGGGTGCCGCGGCTTCGTGGAAGAACGTCGTCATGGGCGTCCTTTCGGAAATCTCGCAGGAGATGTTCCGGCTGGCCGCGATCAACCCGCTAAAGAACCTGCTTCGCGGGTCCGACAACCAACTGCCGACGCTCGGCGGGATCTTCGGAAGCATCGGCTCGTCGCTGTTCAGCGGCTCGTCTATGACGAGCCCCGGCGGCGCTTACGCGAACATGGGCAGCCTGTCCGGCGGCGAGTTCGCCATGGGCGGGGCCTTCGACCGCGGCATGGAGGTGCACCGGTTCTCGCAGGGCGGGATCTTCGACCGTCCGACGCGGTTCGCGATAGGCGAGATGGGCGAGGCCGGGCCGGAGGCGATCATGCCGCTTGAGCGGATGCCGGGCGGCAAACTCGGCGTCCGGGCGCAGGGATCGCCCGCGAACGGCAATGCGGCCGGCCCCGTCAACTACTACAGCGTCGACGCGCGCGGGGCGACCGACCCCGGCATGGTGGAGGCGGCGGTTGCGCGGGGCATCGCGATGGCGGCGCCCGGCATCGTCAAGCGGTCGTCCGCGTACACCCTGGACCAGTTCGAACGGTCCCGTCGCGTGAGGCCGCGCTGAGATGGCGGACCTGCTGACACCGGACTGGCGCCGCCTCTTCGCCGCGGCCGGCCGCGAACCGGCTTCGGTCGCGACGATCTGGCCCGACGAGACTGCGGAGCAGCGGGAGGCGATTGCGTCCGGCGCGCTCCGCTCGCTGTCGATCCGCCAGCTTGAAGCCATCGTGGCGCGGCAGGTCGCGCTACTGGAGGGCGCCGACGCGCTGGGGGCCGAGCTTGTCGAGATGGTCGGCGGTTTCGAGAAGGTGGCGGAGATCCGCGCCGCACGGGCACGTGCTGCCTATTTGGCCGATCGGGAGCGCGTCGCCGCCAACGACACCGACGCCACCGACGCCACGGCCTGATGGCGCGGAGGAGGCCGGTGCTCCCCGCCTCGTGGTGCGCGATCGTCGACGATCCCGAGCGCGGCGCCGTGATCCGCCTCGGCGACGGGCGCACTACGATGGAGCGCGTTCTATCTCCCGCCCGCGCCGCGGAACTGGCGTCGGACCTGATGAAGATAGCGGCCCGCGCCCTGGCAGACCGGCCGCAGTAGCCGGGCGGCCTCCGCCTTGGCCTCGTCGGACAGGCCGGCGACGGCCTTGGAGCGCTGGATGTCGCGGCGGCTCAGGTTCAGTTGCCGGGCGGCGTCGCGCGCGCCGCCCGTCGCCCCCGG
>JBKBLL010000098.1:0-12768 GCA_046296375.1 Alphaproteobacteria bacterium
CGCAACGGGAACGGAGAGGAACCCACCATGCCCAAGAAGCAGCGCATCAAGCACCCAGACGTCATGGAGCCGCCGGCCGGCACTTGGTCGAACTGCCTCGTGGTCGGCGAGACGATCTATGTGGCCGGCCTCACGGCACGGGACGGCACCAAGGTCCTCGGCGCCGACGAATACGAACAGGCCAAGGCGATCTTCACCAAGATGTCGAACCTGATCGCGGCGGCCGGCGGACACATGTCGGATGTGGTCAAGGTCAACATCTTCGTCACGAACATCGCGCGCCGCGAGGAAGTCTGGAAGGCCCGCCGCGAAGTGTTCGAGGGCGATTTCCCCGTCTCCACCCTGGTGGAGGTGTCCGCCCTCGCGATGCCCGAACTCCTGGTCGAGATCGAGGCCGTGGCGATCAAGGGCGCCGGCGGCTGAGATCCACGGCGGGGCCGGCCGCCCCGGCCCGCCCCGCCGCCTTTACACCGCGGGACTGCGGCCGCCGTCGACGTTGATCGCCGTGCCGGTGATGTAGCCGGCGAGATCGGAGGCCAGGAAGAGTGCCAGGGCGGCGAACTCTTCCGCCTTGCCGAGGCGCTTCATCGGCAGGTCGCGGCCCATGTCGGCGATGAATTCGTCCAGGGACTTGGACGAGCCGGAGGCGCGGTGGCGCCGCACCCACTGGTCGCTCTCGATCAGTCCGGTACAGAGCGAGTTGACCAGGACGTTGTGAGGCGCCCCTTCGAAGGACAGGATTTTGCCGAGCGCCATGCCGGCCGCGCGGCTGACCGCGGTCGGCGCGCCCTCGCCCGCCGGCGCCTTGGCCTGGGTGTTGATCACGTTGATGATGCGGCCCCAGCGACGGGCCTTCATGTCGGGGAAACACAGGCGCGACAGCCGGATCTGCGCGAACAGCTTCAGCTGCAGATCGTCCATCCAGTCCTCGTCCGTCATCTGCTCGAACGGGCCGCGCTTCGAATGGCCGGCATTGTTGACCAGGATGTCGACCCGCCGGAGGTCTCGCACCACGTCGGCATAGAGCCGCCGGATCGCGGCCGGGTCGGTCACGTCGCAGGGATAGGCGCGCGCGGCACCGGCCGAGACGCCGTCCAGCCGCGTTTTCGCCTGCTCCAGCGTCGCCGCGTCGCGGGCGCAGATCGCCACCCGGCCGCCGGCGCCGACGAACGCCTCGGCCATCGCCAGCCCCAGTCCCTTGCTGCCGCCGGTGATGAGCGCGGCGCGGCCGTCCAGGCGGATTTCCATCGTTCCTCTCCCTCTGTCGCATCGGTTTCGCGCCGGCATCGGCGCCGACGGATAGGCCGATCCTCACCGGGCACGGCGCGGTCTGTCCATGGCGGGCCGCCGCGGCCGACCGTCAGGCGCGGCCCTTCAGCGCGTCGATCAGCCGATGGACGACGAGAATCGTCCGACCGCAGTTCCAGGTGCCGCGCGAAATCGGGCACGTCGATCGGGATGGGGCGCAGCCCGGCCAGCACGTCGCGAGGCGGCCGCCAGGGCGTGCCGAACGGGCACCGCGGCCCGCGCATGAGGATGCGGACGGCGACCGGCGCTGGCGTCGTGAGGACGAACATCACGCCCCGGAACAGGCGGCGGTTGCGGGAGCGCGTCGACGAACGCTGGCCGACCCGCCCGGCCGCCAAGACCGTCGTCCGGCGGCTCAGCGTCAGTTCCAGCCTGACGAACGGGACATCGTCGTACATGCCCTCGAAGACGTCGTCGACGCTGCCGTGATCGTGCGGGACGACGAGTTGCGCCCGCACCAGCCTGTCGGGCTCGTCGCGGATTTGAGCGCGGCGTAGATGGTAACGCGCGACCAGGCGGGCGGCGGGACGGGCCGGCGGAACGCAGGTGGGGGTGGCGGCGCGGCGCGGCTGCGGCTACGGTCGGGGTCCGCCGCTGCCGCCGCACCCGAGGAAGGATCAGGACGAACCGTGCCCGACGCTTCGCAACGCCGCTATTCCCTCGGGATCGACATCGGCGGCACCTTCACGGACATCGTCGTCTACGATCATGCCCAGGGCCGCCGCTTCAGCCGCAAGGTCCTGACGACCCACGACGACCCCTCGCGCGGCGTGGTCGAGGGCGTCGACATGGTGCTGGGCGAGGACGGCGTGCCGGCCGCCGAGATCGGCCGGGTCGTCCATGCGACCACGCTCTTCACCAATGCGATGATCGAGCGCAAGGGCGCGGTGACGGGCCTGGTCACCACGGAGGGTTTCCGCGACGTGCTCGAGATCGGGCGCGAGCGGAAGTACGAACTCTACGACGTCCATATCGAGAAGCCGACGCCGCTGGTGCCGCGCCGGCTGCGGGCCGAGGTGCCGGAGCGCGTCGACGCGGCCGGCGCGGTGCGCACGCCGCTCGACGAGGCGGCGCTGGAGGCCGTGGTGGCCGACCTGGTGGGCCAGGGCGTGGCGTCGGTCGCGGTCGTCTTCCTGCACGCCTATGCGAACCCGGCGCACGAGCGCGCCGCGGCCGCGCTGATCACGCGGCGCTTCCCCGGCCTCGCCGTCAGCGCCTCGTCCGACGTCGCGCCCGAGATCCGCGAGTACGAGCGCACCTCGACGGCCGTCGTCAACGCCTACATCAAGCCGCTGGCGCACACCTATCTGGACGCGATCGCGGCCCAGCTCGCCCGGCGCGGGATCGCGGCACCGCTGCTCCTGATGATCTCGAACGGCGGCCTCACCCATGTGGAGGAGGCGAAGCGCGTGCCGGTGCAGCTGCTGGAATCGGGGCCGGCCGCCGGGGCGCTGGCGGCCGCATGGTTCGGCGCGGAGGACGCCGGCGGCGACGTGCTCGCCTTCGACATGGGCGGCACCACGGCGAAGCTCTCGGTCGTCGACGGCGGCAAGCCGCTCGTCGCCTACCATTTCGAGGCGGCGCGTCAGAAGCGCTTCGCCGAGGGCTCGGGCCTGCCGATCCGCATCTCCACCATCGAGCTGATCGAGATCGGCGCCGGCGGCGGCTCGATCGCGCATCTGGACGCCATCGGCCTGCTGAAGGTCGGGCCGGAAAGTGCGGGGTCCGAGCCCGGACCTGCCGCCTACGGCCTGGGCGGGCGCCTGCCGACCGTGACCGACGCCGATTTCCTGCTGGGCTATCTCAATCCGGACTTCTTCGCCGGCGGCTCCATGCGGATCGACATGGAGGCCGCACGCGCCGCCCTGACGCAGGTCGCGGACGAGGCGGGCCTGTCGGTCGAGCAGCTCGCCTGGGGCATCCACGATGTCGTGAACGAGAACATGGCGAGTGCCGCGCGCGTCCACATCGCCGAGCGCGGCAAGGATCCCCGGCGCTACGCCCTGCTCTGCACCGGCGGCGGCGGGCCGCTCCACGCCTACTACGTCGCAAAGAAGCTGAACCTCCGGCGGATCGTCTGCCCGAGTTCCGCCGGCGTCGCCTCCGCCATGGGCCTGCTGATCGCACCGGCCAAGGTCGACCGGGTGGCCACGGTGGCGCAGCGCCTGGACACGCTCGACTGGGCGGCCTTCGAAGGGACGTTCGCGCGGCTGGAGGCGGACGCCCGCCGCATCGTCGCCGAGACCGGGCTCGACCCGGCGACGGCGCGGGTCGAACGCATCGCCGACGTGCGCTATGTCGGGCAGGCTTTCGAGGTCGTCGTCGACCTGCCGCCCGGGCCCTACCACGCCGGCTCGCTGCCGGCCCTGATGGCCGCCTTCGAGGCGGCCTACCTCGCCAAGTTCACGCGCACGCCGCCGGCCGTGTCGGTCGAGATCATCAACGTGCGGGTCTCCGTCTCGGCCGCCGTGCCGGGCGGCGATCTCGGCACCCGGGCGGAGGCCGCGCGGACGCGCGAGGCGGTCAAGGGCCGGCGGCGCATGTTCTTCCCCGAATGGGGCGGCTTCCGCGAGGCGCCGGTCTTCGACCGCTACGCCATGACGGCGGGCGACCGCTTCGAGGGACCCGGCGTGATCGAGGAGCGCGAGTCGACCTTGGTCGTCGGTCCCGGCGCACGCTTCGGCGTCTCGCACACCGGCAACATCGTCGTCGACCTGCCGTGACCGCAGAGGGGAACCAGCCCATGAACAGCCCCGCCTTCGACGCCGTCACGCTGGAAGTCGTCTGGCGGCGCATGATCTCCGCCGCCGACGAGGCCGGCAAGACGCTGCAGCGCACATCCTTTTCCACGCTGGTCAACGAATCCAACGATTTCGCCTGCGTGCTGACGGATGCCCGCGGCCAGAGCCTGGTCCAGAATACCGAGAGCATCCCCTCCTTCATCGGCTCGCTGCCGATTACGGTGAAGCACTTCCTGGAGGCGATCGGCGTCGCGGACATGGCGCCGGGGGACTTCCTGGTCTGCAACGATCCGTGGGTCGCAACCGGCCATCTCAACGACATCTCGATCGCCAAGCCCATCTTCCGCGGCGGCCGGCTGATCGGCTTCGCCGCCTCGACGGCGCATGCGCCCGACATCGGCGGCAAGGTGCGCTCGGTCGTGGCGCGCGAGGTGTTCGAGGAGGGCTTCCACATCCCGGCGATGCACCTCATCCGCCGCGGCGCGCCGGCTGCGACCCTGTTCACGCTGCTGCGCGCCGCGGTCCCCACGCCGGACCAGACCGAGGGCGACGTCTGGGCGCAGGTCACCGGCCTCAACCTGATGGAGGCCCGCCTCCAGGAACTGATGGACGAGTACGGCCTGGCCGACCTGGAGGCCTTCGCCGCGGAAATCCACGGGCGCTGCGAGCGCGCCATGCGCCGCGCCATCGCCGCCGTGCCCGACGGGCGCTACGAGCACGGCTTCGTCACCGACGGCCTGGGCGAGCCCTTCACCTACAGGGTGGCGGTGACGATCGACGGCGACCGCTGCCTCATCGACTATGCGGGCACGCAGGCCCAGGTCGGCCGGGCGATCAACTGCTGCATGACCTACACCTTCGCCATGTCGGCCTATGCGATGAAGGCGGCGCTGCTGCCCGACCTGCCGAACAACGAGGGCATCTTCCGCACGATCGAGGTGACGGCGCCGGAGGGAACCATCGTCAACCCGAAGCGGCCCGTGGCGGTCGGCGGGCGCATGGCGACCGGCCACTATCTGCCGCCGCTGATCTTCGGCGCGCTCGCGCCGATCATGCCGGACAAGGTGATGGCCCCCGCCGGCTCGCCGCTCTGGAGCATCATCCAGACCGGCACCGACGCGGCCGGACGCACCTACGCCAACACCCTGTTCTTCAACGGCGGCACCGGCGCGACGGACCGGGTCGACGGCCAGAACTGCTATTCCTGGCCGTCCAACATCCCCAACGTTCCGATCGAACTGGTCGAGCGGAACACGCCCCTCTTCGTCGGCCGCAAGGCGCTGCGCGACGGGTCCGGCGGGGCAGGCCGCCGCCGCGGCGGCCTCGGCCAGGAGATCGAGATCACCGTGGAGAGTCCGACGCCCGTCGGCATCATCTTCATGGCCGAGCGCCTCCGGCAGGCCGCGCAGGGCCTGAACGGCGGCGGCGCCGGCGCGCTCGGCGAGGTTCTGATCGACGGGGTGCCGGCCGACGTCCGCGCCGACCATGTGCTGGAGCGGGGCCAGACCATCACGCTGCGCACCCCCGGCGGCGGCGGATTCGGCGACCCGGCGGAGCGCGACGCGGCGGCCGGAGCCGCCGACCGTCGCGAAGGCTACGCCCGACCGGAGGAAATCAGGCGCCCTTGAACACCGGAGCGCGCTTCTCCACGAAGGCGCGCGCCGCCTCCATATGGTCGTCCGTGCGGCCGCAGCGCGTATGCCGGATCGCCTCGGCGTCGAACACGGTCGCGAGGTCGGCGTGCTCGGCGAGGTTCAGGTTCTCCTTGATGTAGCCGAGCGCCACCGTCGGCCCGTCGGCGAGGCCGCGGGCCAGCGCCGTCACCTCCGCCTCGAACGCCTCGTCCGCCACCAGCCGCGTGACCAGACCGATGCGCAGCGCCTCCTCGCCGTCCAGCACCGGGCTCAGCATGTAGAGTTCGCGCGCCTTGGCGCCGCCCACGATCTTCGGCAGGAAGTAGGTGCCGCCGAAATCGCCGGACAGGCCGACCTTGCCGAAGGCCGTCGTGAACTTGGCACCGGGCGTCGCGATCCGCAGGTCGCAGGCGAGCGCCAGCGACAGACCCGCGCCGGCGGTGGCGCCGCGGATGGCCGCGATCGTCGGCTTCGGCATCTGGTGCAGCAGACGCGAGACCTCCATGCGCAGGCGCAGCGAGCGGACGCGGCCCTCGAAGGTGGCGGCCCGCTCGCTGCCGGTCGCCATGGCCTTCACGTCGCCGCCGGAGCAGAAGGCCTTGCCGGTCCCGGTCAGTACGACGGCGCGGATCGCCGGGTCGGCCTCGGCCCGGCGGAGCGCGTCCAGCATCTGCTCCAGCATCGGCATGGTGAGCGCGTTGCGGCTCTCCGGGCGGTTCATGGTGAGCGTCAGCAGCCCACGATCCAGAGACTGCAGCAGAACGTCTTCCATCGCTTTGGGCTTCCTTCCGTGTGTCGACGGGCGCGGAACGCCCGCCCGCCAACGTCGCACGGTCGGCACCGCCGCGAAACAGCCGCGGGAATGCGGGACCCGCACGACCGGCTTGCAGGCAGCCGCAGCGGCAATATGTCGTGAAGCAGTCGGCAAACTGCCGGCTGCACGGGAGGTGCCTCATGGCGATCGTGATCGACGAGGTGGTCCGCAAGCTGGGCGGGCGGGACGTTCTGGGGCGGGACGTACGCTCCCAGGCCGACTTGGCGCTCGCTGTCCGCAACCGTCTCCCGCTCGGCGCGCTCGACGGTTTGAAGCGGGCCGGCGTCACGGAACGCGAGATCGACCGCCTCGTCATCCCGCAGCGCACGCGCCGTCACCGTGCACAGCGGCGGGAGGCCCTGACCGTCGAGGAATCGGACCGCGCGGTCCGGCTTCTGCGCATCCAGACCCTGGCCGAGGAGACTTTTGGCGACCGGGACAAGGCCCACGCATGGCTGCGCCGACGGCTGGCGCTGCTGAACGGCGAGAGTCCGCTCGACGTGACGCAGACCGAGGCGGGGGCGCGCGTGATCGAGGGCGTCCCGGCAAAGATCGCCTGGGGTGCGGCCGCCTGATGCTCCTCTGGCGCCTGTCAGGCCGGGCGCATGCGCGCACCTTCGACGGCGGCTATGGGCTCCTGTACGACGGGCGATGGAATACGGTCGGCCACGTCGTGATCTATTGCGCGACCTCGCCCTCGCTCTGCGTTATCGAGAAGCTCGTCCATGTCGAAAATCCGGACCTTCTGCCCGAACTCGTGATGCTGCGCTATGCGGTTCCCGACGGCTTCGCCGTTGAAACGATCACCTTGCCCGATCTTCCCGACGGGTGGCGGCAGCGGGAGAGTTGGACGCAGCGGCGCGGAGACGACTGGCACGATGCCCGGCGCTCGCCGCTTCTGCGCGTACCGTCTGCGATCGTGCCGATCGATGGCGCGCCGGACATGAACGTGCTGATCAATCACCGGCATCCCGACGCCGCGCGCATCCCGACCGTCGCGGCGGACGCGTTCAGGCTCGATCCCCGCCTGTTCTGACGGCCCCGGTCTGCCGGGCCCGCGACGCGGCCCGCGGCGCGCGGTATGGTCGGTCGTCGCGGCGCGGCGTTCTCGCGCGGCCGCCCGGCACCCGCCGCAGGTCCCGCGGCGGGCCACTTGCCCCCTGGGCGGAGACCCCGGTGACCCGACTGGCGAGCGCCCTGCAGCCGCGGCTGCCTTTCTATTACGGCTGGGTCGTGCTGGCCTGCGTGTGCTGCGCCGGCTTCGCGCGGCAGGGACCGGCGGTGGCGACCCTGTCCATCTTCGTCGAGCCGATGACGGCCGAGTTCGGCTGGTCCCGCACCGCGATCTCCGGCGCCGTCTCCCTTGGCGGGCTGCTGGCCGCGCTGAGTTCGCCCTATCTCGGCACGCTGCTCGACCGGCACGGCGCGCGCGCCATGCTGGTGGCGGCCGTGGCGGTGACCGGCCTCGCCGCGATGGGTCTCTCGCTGACCGCCTCGCTCGCCTTCTTCTACCTTCTCTACTGCATCGGCCGAATGAACTTCGCCGGGCCGTTCGATCTCGGCATCTACGGCGCCATCAACAACTGGTTCGTCGCCCGCCGTCCGATCGCGACCTCGGTCGGCACCCTGGCCCAGATGTCCGGCCTCGTCGCCATGCCGCTCATCGCGCATTTCGCCATGACGGCGGGCGAGGCGGGCGTCGACTGGCGCTCGGGCTGGATCGCGGTCGGCGCCACCGTGCTGATCGTCGGCCTGCTGCCGACCTGGCTGCTGATGGTGCGCCGGCCGGAGGATATGGGCCTGCTGCCCGACGGTCGCGCCGCGCCGCTCCCGGAAGACCCGGCACCCGCGGCGACCGCCGAACCGATCTTCACCCGCGCCCAGGCGATGCGCTCGCCCGCCTTCTGGCTCCTCGCCCTCTTCACCCTGCTGATCTATCCGGTGCAGGCGGGGATCAGCCTGCACCAGGCGCCGCACCTCATCGAGCGCGGCCTGTCGCCGGCCGTGGCGGCCACGGTGGTCAGCACCTTCTCCTTCATGTCGGCCGTCGCGGGCCTTTGCTTCGGGCTGGTCGCCCGCCGACTGGGCATCCGCGCCGTCCTCTGCACCGCCGGCCTCTGCATGGCCGCGTCCGCCTTCCTCATGATCGCCATCGCGGGGGCGCCGCAGGCCTATCTCGCCGCGGGCCTGTTCGGCATCGGCATCGGCGGCCTGCTGACCATGCTGCCGCTCGCCTGGGCCGACTATTTCGGCCGGCGCAGTTTCGGCGCGATCCGCGGCGCCGCCCTGACCGTACAGGTCTCGGCCCAGGCGTCGGGGCCGCTGCTCTCGGGCGCGCTGCGGGACTGGACGGGCGACTACGTTCTGTCGCTCGAAGTCTTCGCCTTCCTCTCCCTGGCCGCCACCGTGGCGGTCCTGTTCGCCCGACCGCCGCGCTGATCGTCCACCCAGGAAGGCGTCAGCGCCGGCCCTCGACCCGCGCCGTGTCGGCACTGCCGCTGCCGCCCATATAGACGGCCAGCATCGGCACCGGGCGGTCCCCGCGATTGGCGCCGTTGTGCGGCAGGTTCATCGCCTCCATCACCGAGTCCCCGGCGCGGAAAGTGCGCACGCCCTCCGCGCCGTAGTCCACGGTCACCTCGCCCTCCAGAATATGGACGAAGAGCGGCACCTCGTGCAGGTGCCAGCCCGTCTCCTGCCCCGGTGCGAGCGTCACCACCGCCGCGGTGATCCGCGTGCCGGCCGGATAGGCGATCGGCGCTCCGACCGCGTCGACCTCCGTCTGGAGCAGCGGTGCCAGCAGCGCGCGGTAGCGCCCGGGCTCGTCGGCCGCAGCCATGGCCGAGACGGCGAGCATGCCCGCCGCGAAGAACGCCGTCGCCGACAGCCGCATCATGTTCATCTCCTCATCCGTTCGTTCCATCCCACCGCCGCCATTGCACGCGCGGGGAGCTCAAGTCCGCGTTAACCGACGCCTGTCCGGGTCTCGTCCGCCCATCCTCTAGTCGCCTGTCAAATCGCGCGAATAGTCTCTGAATACGGGCGGCGACCCGACGAATCGATTGCGGCTTTCGCAGGTTCGGCATCCAGCCTACGCTTCCCTACCGACTGGCACCTCTCTTGACCGGACGGTATAACGACACAAAAAGGAGACAGCGATGCGCCCCCACCAGATGGCGATTGCCGCAATATCCTTGGGCACGGCCCTAATTTTTTCCGCGCCCGCCTTCGCCGACGAATGCAGCCGCCAGAACTGGAAGGCCTGCAAGGGAAAGCCCTGGGTGATCGGCGACACAATGGAAACGCCCATCGGCGACAAATGGTGGCCGCACCCGATCTGGGGCGAGGGCGATACGGCCGGGTCCACCAACTGGTACACGAAGCCTGAGGTGGTGCTGCGCGGCCTGGCCGAGGCCGACCGTGGCAAGGTCTACAGCCTGGGCCGACAGTACGATGCCGAGATGCCGCTCTTCGGCACGCGCAGCTTCGCCATGATGATCCCGCACCGGCGCGGTCCGTTCGGCGCCAACATGCTGCTCTCGCATCAGGAGTTCGTGGCGACCAACATCGGCCAGGTCGGCACGCAGTTCGACGGCCTCGCCCATATCGGCGTCCAGATCGGGGAGGACCATGACGAGAGCAGGATGCGCTTCTACAACGGCTTCACCGAGCAGGACATCGTCGCCGAAGGCGGCATCAGGAAGCTCGGGGTCGAAAACCTGCACCCCATCGTCGGGCGCGGCATCATGATCGACGTCGCCGCTGCGAAGGGCACGGACATGCTCGACCGGGGCTACGAGATCACCATGGCCGACGTGCGCGAAGCGCTGGACAAGCAGGGCATGGCCGACTTCACCTTCGAGAACGGCGACGGCGTCTTCTTCCGGACCGGCTGGGGCCAGCTGTGGAAGAAGGACAATGCCCGCTTCAACTCGGGCGCGCCGGGCATCGGCATGGAGGTCGCGCTCTGGCTGACCGACGAGGTGAAGGTCGGCGTCGTCGGGGCCGACACTTGGCCGACCGAGGTCGTCCCCAACCCCGACCCGGCCTGCCGGTTCTGCGTCCACCAGCACCTGATCGTCCGGCACGGCATCGTCAACCAGGAGAACATGGACCTGGACGGGCTGAGCGAGGACAGGGTCTATCGCTTCCTCTACGCCTACTCGCCCACCCCCATCGCCGGCGCCACCGGCTCGATGGGCGCGCCGATCGCGATCGACTGAACGGCGTCATCGCAACGCAGGGGCGGACGGCAGGGCGCCGTCCGCCTCAGCCCGTGAGCGAGAACCCCTCATAGCCGTTCGCCGCCACCTTGCGGCAGATCTCGGCATAGCGGTTCATGCCGCCCGCATAGGGCATGAAGACCTGCGGTTTGCCGGGCACGTTGGCGCCCAGATACCAGGAACTCGACGCCTGCGGCAGCAGGGTGGCGGCGGCGGCCTCGTTGACGTGGGCCACCCACCGCTCGGCTGCGTCCGGCTGCGCCTCGATGCTGGCGATGCCGTGCGCGCGCATATGCGCGATGCACGCGGTGATCCAGTCGACATGCTGCTCGATCGCGACCGGCATGTTGCACAGGACCGAGGGGCTGCCGGGGCCGGTGATCGTGAACATGTTGGGGAAGCCCGCGACCTGCAGGCCGAGATAGGTCTTGGGACCCGCCTGCCAGGCCTCGCGCAGCGAAAGCCCGTCGCGCCCGTTTATGTCCATCCGCATCAGCGGTCCCGTCATCGCATCGAAACCGGTGGCGAAGACGATCACGTCGAGGGGATGAAAGGCGTCGCGCGTGCGGATGCCGTCGGCCGTGATCTCCTGGATGGGGTCGGCGCGGATGTCGACCAGGGTGACGTTGTCGCGGTTGAAGGTCTCGAAATAGTCGGTGTCGATCGGCGGCCGCTTGGCGGCATAGGGATGATCGAAATCGGTCAGCGTCGCCGCCGTCTGCGGGTCCTTTACGATCTCGCGGATCTTGTCGCGGATGAAGCCGGCGGCCGTGTCGTTCGCCGCTCTGTCCGTCAGCAGGTCGCTGAAGGTCGCGCGGAAGCGCAGGCTGCCGACCTCCCAGGCCTTCTCGTAGAGGGCCCGCCGCTCCTCCGGCGTCACGGCGAGCGCGGAGACCGACGAGATGTCGAACGGATGGCCGTTCACGGTGCGCCGTGCATGGTCGCGGATGGCGGCGTAGTTGGCCTTCACCTGCCGGTCGAAGGCGGGATCGAGCGGCGCGTTGCGGGCCGGCACGCTGTAGTTCGGCGTGCGCTGGAAAACGGTAAGATGCGCCGCGTCGGCGGCGATCACGGGCGCCGACTGGATGCCGGTCGAGCCGGTGCCGATCTGGCCGACCCGCTTGCCGGTGAAGTCGACCCCCTCGTGCGGCCATTCGCCCGTGTGGTACCAGCGGCCGGCGAACCGGTCGAGCCCCGGGATCTCGGGCACGTTGGCCGAGGACAGGCAACCGACCGCGGTGATGAAGTAGGTCGCCTCGTAGCGCTCGCCGTCCGCCGTCTCGATCCGCCAGACGTTCGCGGCCCGGTCGTAGCGGGCGGCGGCGACGCGCCGGCCGAGACGGATGTCGCGGCGCAGGTCGAAGCGGTCGGCGACATGCTCCAGATAGCGCATGATCTCCGCCTGGCCCGGATAGCGCTCCGACCAGGTCCATTCCTGCTGCAGGTCGTCGGAGAAGGAGAAGGAGTAGTAGTAGCTTTCCGAATCGCAGCGCGCGCCGGGATAGCGGTTCCAGTACCAAGTGCCGCCCACCCCGTCGGCGACCTCCAGCACCAGGGCCGAAAGGCCGAGACCACGCAGCCGGTGCAGCTGATAGAGGCCGGAGAAGCCGGCACCGACGACCAGGGCGTCGACCCGTGTGACGGCTTCGGTCGCGGCGCGCTTCGCGTCGGACATGGCTGTCGTTTCCTCATGCATTGTCCGAAAGAAGCTAGCGCCGTTCCCGGGCGGCTTCAACCGGACGCAGGCCACGCGCCGGTCGGGCAGAGCCTCACAGGAAGGCGAACTTCGCCGCGAACAGGACGGCGATCAGGATCACCGCGGGCGGGCATTCCGACACGCGGCCGGAGGCGATCTTGATGCCGGCATAGGCGATGAACCCGATGCCGATGCCGTGCGCGATGGAGAAGGTGAACGGCATGGCGAGCGCCGTGATCACCGCCGGCGCATAGGCGGTCGCGTCCTCCCAGTCGATCTCGGCGAGACCGCGCGCCATCAGGCAGGCGACGAACAGCAGCGCCGGCGCCGTGGCATAGGCCGGCACCGTCTG
>JBKBLL010000099.1:0-12649 GCA_046296375.1 Alphaproteobacteria bacterium
CTGTACGGGCAGGCCGCGTCCGCCCGCGGCGTCGACATCCTGGGCGACGGCCTGCGCCTCGGCCGCGTTGGACCGGTAGTTGACCGCCACCGACCAGCCTCGCCCGCCCAACAGACGCGCCACCGCCGCGCCGATTCCGCGGCTTCCCCCCGTCACGATCGCCGTCCCGCTCATGTCTCTACCCCTCCGTCTGGGCCCGGCGAAAGCCGGGCTGTCCCAAGTGCGGCTGCTCGGCCGCCGTCGCGTCAAGCTCAGGCCGCCACCGCCTGGCCTTGCCGCCCGGCAGCGTGCGCCCGTCCCATCATCCATGCCGGCAGCACGGCGAAGATGGCGAGCGCGGCAGCGGCGAGAAACGTGTCCTGAAAAGCCAGTGCGCTCGCCTGCGCATGCACCATCTGGCCGAGATAGTGGAGAGCGCCCGGCAGTTGGTGCGCCTCCGCCACGCCCGACTGGGCCAGCAACCCTTCCACCGAGTCCAGAAGTTCACGGCTGGTCGAATTGGCGAAGCTCTGCGTCGCCGTAAGACCCTCGGCATGGAAGCGCGTACGCATTTCCAAGAACACGACGAGCAGGTTGACGCCGCAGGCCCCGCCCAGCATGCGGACGAAGTTGATGGCGCCCGACCCCTGGCTGACCTGCTCCGGCCGCAGGGCGCGCAGGGCTGCCGTATTGAGCGGCGGCATCGTCATGGCGAGGCCGAAACGGTTTACCAGCGTGAACAGCACGAAGGTCCAGAAGGCCGTGTTGGCGTCGGCCCCGGCCATCATGATGAAGCCGACGCCGAACAGGGCCTGGCCGATCATGATCGGGATGTGCGCCGGGATGGTGTCGACGATCCGCCCGGCGAGGGGAAAGATCATCGCCATCATCAGCCCACCCGGCATGAGCAGCAGGCCCGCGCGTGTCGGCGTATAGCCCTGCACGGTCTGCACGAACAGTGCGGTGATGAAGATCGAGCCGAACATGCCGAAACCGAAGATGAAACCGACCACGGCAGCCGAGGCGAACTGCGGATTCCGGAACAGGGTAAGATCGAGCAGCGGCGAGCGCGCATGGAGTTGCCAGGTTACGAAGAAGACGACCGCCAGCGCCCCGCCGACCAGCTGCGCCACGATGATGTCGGAGGTCCAGCCCTCGCGCTGTCCGCTGGCGAAGCCGTTGAGCAGGCAGGTCAGCGCCGTCACCATCAGCAGGAAGCCGAGATAGTCGAACGGGCGCGAGGGCGAGCCGGGCGTCTTGGTCGGCATGAAGATCGAGCCCAGCAGCAGTGCCACGAGGCAGAGCGGCAACGGCAGATAGAAGACGGCGCGCCAGCTGAAGGTGTCGATAACGATGCCCCCGAGCGTCGGACCGAAGGCCGGCGCCAGCACCACGCCGAGGCCGAACAGGCCCATGGCGGTGCCACGCCGTTCGGGAGGAAAGACGGTGAAGATCGTCATCATGGACAGGGGCTGGATGATCCCGGCACAGGCCCCCTGCAGGATCCGGGAGAGGATGACGAACTCCAGGCTGTGCGCCAGGCCGCCCAGGAAGCAGGCGAAGATCGCCACGACCAGCGTGCCGATGAAGGTGGCACGCTGCCCGAACACCGAAACCAGCCACGCGTTCAGCAGCATCGTCGCGACCTGGCTGGCGAAGAAGGCCGTGGCGATCCACTGCGCCTTGTCCTGGCCCACGCCGAACGCGCCCATGACGTTGGGAACCGCGACGGCGACGCTGGTCGACGACAGGACCATCGCGACCATCGCGAGCAGCACCGCGCCCGTCACCAGCCAGCGATAGGCCGGTCCGTAGCGGGCCGTCAGAACATCGGCAGTCTCGGAGCTCAATCCCGTTCCCCGGCGGCGCGACGCGCTTCGCACCGCGGCGATGCTCGCAGGACGGAACGCGCGCGGCAATGCCCGGATTCGCACGGCCGGCATGCGGGGAGGGGCTCTCCTGCCCGGCGTTCCGCCGTGCTAGGTTCTGGGCCAGCGACACGAGAGATCGGGGACGAGCGTGACGACCGAGAAACCCATCGCGCCGGCGCGGCTGGCATCGACCATCCTTCTGCTGCGCGACGGCCGCGACGGCCTCGAGGTCTTCATGGTGGTCCGCCACCATGAAATCGACTTCGCCTCGGGTGCCCTCGTATTCCCGGGCGGGTCCGTCGACAAGGCAGACCGCGATCCGCGGGTGCGAACCATGACGTCGCGCTGTGAGGCGTTCGACGACGACGACCTCGCCTTCCGCGTCGCGGCCATACGCGAAGCGTTCGAGGAGTGCGGGGTACTGCTCGCGCGGCCGCGCGGAAGCCGCGATCTGGTCGACGCGCAGCGTCTCAAGGGCCTGGAGAACGCCTACCGCGCGCCGCTGGAGAGGGGAGAGGTCGGCATCGCCGACATGCTGGACCGCGAGGGGCTGGAACTGGCGTGCGACTTGCTGGTGCCGTATGCGCGCTGGATCACCCCGGTTCAGCTTCCGAAGCGTTTCGACACGATGTTCTTCCTGGCCAAGGCACCCGAGGACCATGTGGCGATCCATGACGGCCGTGAATCCGTCGATTCCGTCTGGATATCCCCGGACGAGGCCTGCCGTCTGGCGGATGCGAGCGAACGGACGGTGATCTTCCCGACCCGGCTGAATCTGGAGAAGCTCTCCCGCACGGGCAGGTCGGTCGAGGCAGCCTGTACTGCGGCGTCCTCGGCACCGGTTGTCACGGTGATGCCACGCGTCGAGAAGGTCGAGGGAGGACGCATCATGCACATTCCGATCGAGGCCGGCTACGGCGAGTCCCGCTTCGCCATCGAAGGCAATCCGGGTGCCGGCAGCGCGCGTCGCATGCAACTCGCACAGCCACTCGGAGAATCCAATGCCGGCTGAATCAGCCCGTCCAGCCGCCGTTCCGACGCGCCAGGTCGACAACGAGCGCGTCTGCGTCACCGAATGGCGCTTCGCTCCGGGCGCCGCGACCGGATGGCACCGGCACGCCCACGACTATGTCGTCGTACCCTTGATGGACGGCCAGCTGCTCCTGAAGCAACCGGACGGCAGCGAAACGATCGCCGACCTGAAGGCCGGCGTTTCCTACTTCCGACAAACCGGCGTCGAACACGACGTCATCAACGCCAGCGGCCACGAGTTCGCCTTCGTCGAGATCGAGATGAAGTAGGTCGCGCCGCGGCCCTCACCGTTCGATCGCCGCGTGGGCCAGATTGCTGACCAGGTCCATGCGGATGGAGTGCCAGGGTTCCGGAATGCGGCTGTTGCTGAGATAGGCGAAGGACACGCCGCTGTCCGGGTCGGCCCAGCAATAGGACGAGCCGACGCCGCCATGGCCGTAGGCCCGGGGGCCGGCGATGGTGCCGAGGCCGCGGATGGTCGGGGTGGTGCCGCGCACGTGCGGGCCGAGCCCGCGGTGCATCGGCATGGCGAAGTTCTCGTCCAGGCGCTCGCCGGTATGGTTGCGCGTCACCCAGTCGACCATGCGGGCCGAAACGATGCGGCGCCCGTTCAGCCGCCCGCCCGCCAGCAGCATCTGGTAGAAGGCGGCCATCGCGCGCGCCGTGGCGAAACCGCCGCCACCCGGAATGCCGGCGCGCTTCGCCGCAGGGCTGTTGCGGTCGGCGATGATGGCGTGCCGACCGTCCGTGTCCGGCTCGTGGATGTCGGCGGCCCGGCCGTGCTCGACATCGGGCAGGCCGACGAACAATTCGCCGCCGAGACCGAGCGGCTCGATCACCTCCTCGCGGATGAAGTCGCGGAAATCGCGTCCGGTCAGCGCCTCGATCAGGACCGCTGCGGTCCAGTGCGCGGCGGCGGCGTGGTAGTGCACGCGCGATCCCGGCGTCCAGTCCAGCGTGTAGTCGCAGACCGTGCGCCGCATCAGTTCGTGATCGTCCCAGGCCGCTTCCGGCATCGCTGCGTTGGGAAACCCGGCCTGGTGCGTCAGCACGTCGTGCACGGTGATGCAGGCTTTGCCGTTGCGCGCGAACTCCGGCACGTGGTCGGCGACCGCGTCGGCAAAGCGGAGCGCGCCGCGATCGACCAGCACCCAGACGGCACAGGCGGTGACGACCTTCGTGTTGGAGAAGAGGAGCCAGAGCGTGTCGTCGCGAGCATCCGCCGGCGCCGCGCCGATCCGCGCATGGCCGAAGCTGCGGTGCAGCGCCAGCCGTCCGTCGCGGGCGAAGGCGATCTGGGCGCCCGGATAGCGTCCCTCGGCGATGTGCCGCTCGATCAGCGCGACCAGCCGGCCGATCGCCACGGGGTCCAGCCGCACTGCGGCCGGGTCTGCGGTTTCGAGCGGGAAAGGCATGGCGGTTCCTCCTGTCGCGTCTCGTCGTGGCCGGCCGGGAGCAGGCGCCATCTAGCCGACCAGTTCCAGCCTGCGCGGTTTGGCGAGCACGCTAAGCGCCTCGCGGATGGTCGAGGCCGACTTCAACTTCTGATAGCCGCTGACCAGGACGTATTCGTTGGGCGCATCGCCACGTCCCGCCAGCTTCGCCAAGCGGAAAATCGGTACGTCGCGCGTGTTCCGGAAGATCGAGAACACGGCCATACCGGGATTGTGGTCGATCGCGTAATCACGCCATTCGCCCGTCATGACTCGGCGACTGTAGACGTCGAGCAGGTCTCGGAGTTCCTGCTGGTTGAAGTAGACGGGGCGACGCGAACGAGCGATGTCCGAGAGCCGCAGAACCTTTGCCATAGGCCGGTCGTCCGCTTTCCGTCAGGTGCGAGCGCCATCATTGTCCGGGAATCGGCGGGGCTCGTCCAGCGGAGGTTGACAGGACCGTGACGGTGCGGGGGCTTCCCGCGCCGCTTCGGCCGCGCCGCTAACCGGCCCGGTAATAGTCCCTGTACCACTCGACGAACCGCGCCACCCCCACCTCGACGGGTGTCGACGGCCGGTATCCGGTGTCGCGGGCGAGGTCCTCGACGTCCGCGGCGGTATCGGGCACGTCGCCGGGCTGCATCGGCAGCAGGTTCAGGGTCGCCTTGCGGCCGAGGCTCTCCTCGATGACTTCGATGTAGCGGAGAAGCTCGGTGGGGCGGTTGTTGCCGATATTGTAGATGCGGTAGGGGGCGTTGCTCGTTCCCGGGTCCGGAGACACGCCGGACCAGCCGGACGCCGGCTCGGCCGCTCTGTCCACATCGCCCGGCTTCAGCGCGCCGGCGACGGTCTCGCTCGCCGCGACGAGGGGGCCGAGATCGGGGCGCTTGTAGGCGTCGATCGGCGTGGGCACGGTGACGACGAAGAAGTTCCTGTCGTCCAGTGCAGAGGCGTCGCAGGCGAGGGACAGATGGCGCGCCCGGGTGAAATCGTCCGGCTCCGCTTCGCCGGTACGGTCTTCGCCGCGCGCCAGCTGATCGATCCAGTCGGGATCGATGTCGAAGCCCAGGGTCGGGAACCGGCTGGCGAGCGTCAGGGCGAGCGGCAGCCCGACATAGCCGAGGCCGACCACGGCCACGCGCAGGTCGCTGAAGGACGTAATCATCGGCTCGCCACGCCCAGGTGCGGCGGGGGCGCCACGGTTCGGCGCGGCGCGGAACCGGCGGATCCCGCCGATGCGGCGTGACCGACTTTCGACCGGATCAATATCGCACAGATCCTCCGCAGGTCAGGGGCGGACCGCTGTCCGGCCCACCGAATGGTAGGTGAAGCCGTGCGGGACCAGTTCCGCGGGCTCGTAGACGTTGCGCAGGTCGATCATGAGCTTCCGCTTGAGCAGGCGTCCCGCCCGGCGCAGGTCGAGCGCCCGGAACTCATTCCACTCGGTGAGGATCACGATGGCGTCGGCGCCCTCCATCGTCGCGTAGGCATCGTCGCACCAGGCGACCGTTTCGCCGAAATGCTTGCGTGCTTCGTCCATGCCTTCCGGATCGAAGGTCCTGACCGTGGCACCCGCCTCGATCAGTCGCGGCACGATCTCAAGGCTGGGGGAATCGCGCATGTCGTCGGTGTTCGGCTTGAAGGTGAGGCCGAGCACGGCGATCGTCGCGCCGTCGACGCCGTCGCATGCCTCGATGATGCGGTCGGCCATCCGGCACTTGCGCGCGGCGTTGGCGTCGACCACCGCCTCGAGCAGGCTGAAGGGCGCTCCGGCCTCCCGTGCGGTATGCACGAGGGCGAGCGCATCCTTCGGAAAGCAGGACCCGCCGTAGCCGGGGCCGGCATGGAGGAACTTGCGTCCGATCCGTCCGTCCAGGCCGATGCCCTTCGCAACCTCCTGCACGTCCGCGCCGACTTTCTCGCAGATGTCGGCGACCTCGTTGATGAATGTGATCTTGGTCGCCAGGAAGGCATTGGCGGCATACTTGATGAGTTCGGCCGTCTCGCGCGACGTGAACACCATAGGCGTCTCGATGAGGTTCAGCGGACGGTACAGTTCGCGCAGAACCTCGGTCGGGCGCGCCGAGGTGGTCCCTACGACGACGCGGTCGGGGCGCTTGAAGTCCTCGATCGCGGCACCCTCGCGCAGGAACTCCGGATTGGATGCGACGTCGAAGGCCGCGTCCGGCCGGCGCTCGCGCACGATCCGCTCCACCTCCGCGCCGGTGCCGACCGGCACGGTGGACTTGGTGACGATCACCGTATAGCCGTCGAGCGCGTCCGCCACTTCGGCCGCGGCGGCATAGACGTAGCTGAGATCGGCGAACCCGTCGCCGCGCCGCGTCGGCGTGCCGACGGCGATGAACACCGCGTCGGCGCCGGGAACGGCCTCGGCGAGGTCGGTCGTGAACGACAGCCGGCCGGCCTCCACGTTGGTACCGACGAGAACGTCGAGGCCGGGCTCATAGATCGGCATCTTGCCCTGGTGCAGCCGCTCGATCTTGCCGGCGTCCTTGTCGACGCAGACGACGTCGTGACCGAAGTCCGAAAAGCAGGCACCCGACACGAGCCCGACATAGCCGGTGCCGATCATCGCAATACGCATGACTGATCCGTTCCCGAACTGGCGTGGCGAAAGAAGCCGAGGATTGAGATTCCGCCCGATCGGCGGCTTTGTTGCACGCACCCGCGGGGGCGGCAACCGTTTTGCCGCAGCGCAGTAGCCCCGGTCACGGCCGCTTCCGGGGCCGCTCCCGCAGTCCGCCCCGGCCGCGCTGCGAGTCCCCTTCTGGCGCGCCCGGTCCGGACCGGGTTACGCTCCGCCAACGACAAGATTCGAACGAGAGAGACGCATGCAGTTCGCGTTCACCGACGAGCAGGTGGAGTTCCGCTCCATCCTGCGTCGCTTCCTGGAGAGCCGGTCGCCAACGCCGGAGGTCCGCCGCCTGATGGAGACGGACGCCGGCTACGATCCCGCAGTGTGGCGGCAGCTGACGGGCGAACTGGGACTGGCCGGGGTGCATATCCCCGAGGAGTATGGCGGGCAGGGGTTCGGGTTCGTGGAACTCGGCATTGCCCTGGAGGAAATGGGACGCGCTCTGCTCTGCGCTCCCTTCTTCTCCACCGTCGCTCTGGCGGCGACGGCGATCCTGAACGGCGCCGACGAGGCGCAGAAGCGGGCTCTACTGCCGAAGATCGCAGCCGGCGAGACGATCGCCACGCTCGCCTTTACGGAGGATGACGGACGCTGGGAGATGGAGTCGGTCGCGGCGACCGCGTCCACCGCCGAGGGCGGCTATCGCCTGGACGGCGTGAAGTCCTTCGTCGTCGACGGCCACGTCGCCGATATGATCGTCGTGCTCGCGCGGAGGCCGGGGTCGAACGGGCGCGACGGTTTGTCGCTGTTCGCCGTCGCCGGCGACGCGCCCGGCCTGGAGAGGCGGCTGCTGAAGACCATGGACCCGACGCGCAAGCTCGCGCGTCTCACGTTCCGGTCGGTACCGGCGCAGCTTCTCGGGACCGAGGGCGCGGCGGCGGCGGGCTTCGCCCGCACCCTCGATCAGGCTGCCGCCTGCCTCGCCAACGAGATGGTGGGCGGGACGGAACGGCTGTTCCAGCAGGCGATGGACTACGCGCTCATGCGCGTGCAGTTCGGCCGCCAGATCGGCTCTTTCCAGTCGATGAAGCACAAGGCTGCCGACATGCTGCTCGAGGTCGAGATGGCGAAGTCGGCGGCCTACTACGCGGTGGCCGCCGCCGCCGTGGAGGCCGCCGATTTCCCCGCCGCAGCCAGCCTGGCCAAGGCCTGTGCGGCGGAGACCTACATGCAGACGGCGATCCACACCATCCAGATCCACGGCGGTATCGGCTTCACCTGGGATCAGGATTGCCATCTCTGGTTCAAGCGCGCCAAGTCCTCGGAGGTGATGCTGGGCGACCCCGGCCATCACCGCGAACTGATGATGCAGCGCTGGCCGGCTTGAGAAGGAGCGGACGATGAGCGAACCGACACCCGAGGCCGCCCGCGCGGAGGTCCGCGCCTGGCTCGAAGCGAACTGGAACCCGGACCTCGGGCTCGTCGAATGGCGCAGCCTGCTGGTCGAGTCCGGCTGGGGCGCCCCGACCTGGCCCGTGGAATGGTACGGCAAGGGCTTCTCGCATCCGCTCGGGCGCGTGGTCGACGACGAGTTCGACCGCATAGGTGCCGTCACGGTGGCGCGCACCGGCATCCGCAATCTGGCGGCGGCCACGCTGCTGGCGCACGGCACCGACCTGCAGAAGAAGAAGTTCCTGCGCCGCATCCTGACCGGCGAGGACACCTGGTGCCAGCTCTTCAGCGAGCCGGGCAGCGGCTCCGACCTGGCGGGAGCCACGACCCGTGCGGACTTCCAGGGCAACCGATGGGTCATCAACGGCCAGAAGGTCTGGACGACCAGCGCGCATCACGCCCAGTACGGCCTGCTGCTGGCACGCACGGACTGGGACGCGCCGAAACACAAGGGCCTCAGCTTCTTCATCCTCGACATCGAGCAGCCCGGCGTCTCGGTGCAGCCGCTGCGCCAGATGAACGGGCATGCTTCGTTCAATCAGGTCTTCTTCACGAACGCCGAGATCCAGCCCGAATTCATCGTCGGCGAACTGGGCGACGGCTGGAAGATCGCCACCACGACGCTGATGCACGAGCGGCGCGGCGCGGACGGCCTCCGGGGCTTCGTGCAGGCGAAGGACCGGCCTGAGCGCTGCTATCGCGAGGAGGCCGAGGAGATCGCGCACCAGCTCGAACCCTATAAGTGGTACCCGCAGCGCATGGGACGGGTCGACCTCGTCATGCAACGGGCGCGGGAGACGGGACGGATATCCGACCCGGCCGTCCGGCAGGAGATCGCGCGGCTGCTGACGCTCGCCAAGACGGCCGAATGGACGGCGCTCCGCTCCCGCGCGGCACAGGCCCAGGGACGGCCGCAGGGGCCGGAGGGGTCTCTCGGCAAGCTCGCCGCCAGCGTCGTCGCGCGCAAGGCCAACCAGGTCCACACCATGATCTCCGGCGCCGATGCCATGCTCACCGGCGAGGACAGCCCGATGGGTGGGGTCATCGCCGAGATCCTGGTCTCCACGCCCGCGATTTCGATCGCCGGCGGTACCGACGAAATCCAGCGCAACATCATCTCCGAACGCATCCTGAAGATGCCGAAGGAGCCGCGGACCGACGCAGACCGGCCGTTCCGCGAGGTGCCGCGCAACATCGTCACCTGACGTGCACCCGGTCCGCGCGGGGCGCCGCGCCGGACCGGGACTGTCCGAGCCCGCGAGGGAGCCCCATCGTGACCGACCGACCCCGCGGGCCGCTCGACGGCATCCGCATTATCGACCTCACCACCGTGATGCTCGGCCCCTATGCGACCCAGATCCTGGGCGAAATGGGGACGGACGTGATCAAGGTCGAACCGCCGGGCGGCGACATCGCCCGCTGGACGGGGACCGGCAAGACGCCCGGCATGTCCTCCGGCTTCGTCGCCAAGGCGTGGAACAAGCGAAGCGTCGTCCTCGACTTGAAAAAGCCCGAGGCGCGCGAACCGCTCCGCCGGCTGGTCGAGACGGCGGACGTCTTCGTTCTCAACATCCGGCCGAAGGCAGCCGCGCGGCTCGGCATCGACTACGATTCGATCGCCGCGTGGAAGCCCGACATCGTCTATGCGGCGGCGACCGGCTACGGGGAGGCCGGTCCCTATGTGGACAAGCCGGCCTATGACGACCTGATCCAGGGCGCATCCGGCCTCGCCGCCCTGTTCGGCGCGGTCACCGGCACGCCGCGCTATGCGCCGAGCGTGCTCGCGGACAAGACCTGCGGCCTGTTCGTAACCTATGCGATCACCATGGCCCTGTTTCATCGGGAGCGCACGGGGGAGGGACAGCGCGTGCACATCCCCATGTATGAGGCCTTCACGGCCTTCGTCATGAGCGAGCACATGCAGGGGCGCCTGTTCGATCCGCCGCTGGGCGAGGCCGGATACAAGCGGATGCTGACACCGCATCGCCGGCCCTATCCCACGGCGGACGGCCATGTCTGCGTTCTCCCCTACAACGACCGGCACTGGCACAGCTTCTTCCAGGTCGCCGGCCGCGAAGACCTGATCGGGGATCCGCGCTTCGCCGACCAGCCGTCGCGTTCCGCCAACATCGATGCGCTCTACGCCATCGTCGCGGCGGTGATGCCGTCACGGACGACGGCGGCCTGGATCGCGGCGCTGGAAGAGGCGGACGTTCCGGTCATGCCGATGAACCGGCCGGAGGACCTGTTCGACTGCCCGCACCTGGAGGCCGTCGGGATGTTCCCGACGTTCGAGCATCCGACCGAAGGGCGGATGCGCGCCATCAAGGTCCCGGTGCACTTCTCCAAGACACCCGGCGGCCACTACAGGCCGGCCGACCGGCTCGGCGCCAGCACAGACGAGGTGCTGAGCGAGGTAGGCTACTCTCCCGACGAGATCGCCCGGCTGCGCGAAGCCGGAGCCGCCGGCAAGGCGCCGTGACCGGCGGCGCGTTCACTCGACGAAGGTGACCGCCTCGGCCACGGACGCACGGCTGGTCCTGTAGCCGTTCGCGGGGTGCGCGGCATCGGCATAGCCGAAGGAGATGCCGCACACCAGCAGCCGGTCGTCGGGGATGCCGAAATGAGCGCGCACGAAGGGCGCGAAGCGGGCGAGGGCGGCCTGGGCGACGCTGGCGACGCCGAGTGACTGTGCCGCCAGCATGAAGTTGCCGACGAAGGCGCCGCAGTCCACCGCGCCGTAGACGTCGAGGGCCTCGTCGGTCGTCACGATCGCGACGTGCGGCGCGCCGAACAGGCGGAAATTCTCCATCGCCTGGCGCTCGTAGCCGGCCTTGTCGCCGCGCGGGATTCCGAGCGTGTTGTAGAGTTGGAAGCCGCTCTCGCGCCGGCGCTGGAGATAGACGCCGCGATACTCGCGCGGCCGCGGCAGGTCCGACGACCATTCGGCATTCTCGCCGGCATGCCGGTACATGGCTTCGCGGAAGCGCTCGGTCGCCGCCCCCTTGGTGATCACCGTCTGCCATGGCTGGCTGTTGCACCAGGAGGCGGTACGCTGGGCCATCTCCAGAATGCGGGCGATGACCGCGTCGGGCACCGCCTCCGGCAGGAAGGCGCGGCAGCTGTACCGTTCGCGCATCAGCCGCTCCAGCAGGGCCGCATCCTCCCCGCCCGGCGCGGCTTCCGCCGTCCGGGACGTGAAGGGGGCCGTCGCGGCTCGCGAAGCGTCGTCCATCGTCCGTTCTCCCAAAATGGCGGCCCTCCGGCAGGGCGCGGTCTCAGTTCGCCACGATGAACGGCTTGCCCGCGACGTCGTAGTCCGGATAGCCGAGCGTGCTGCGCAGTTCGGCCGTCGGCATGGCGCTGGCGGCCTCGGCCTCGCCCGCGGCGAGCGCCGCGAGGCCGGCCTTCATCCCGGCGATGGCCGGCGACAGCATTCCCGTGGGGTAGGTTCCGATCTTGAAGCCCAGGGCCGCGGCCTGCTTCTGTGTCGGCGTGGCGCGCGGCGCGCCCGGCGAGAGGACCGCGAAGGAGGGCCTGCCGGCCGCCGCGGCGACGGCGCGGCGGACCTCGTCGTCGTCAGCGGGCGAATCGAGGAAAAGGATGTCGGCGCCTTCCTCGACATACATCTCGATCCGCGCCACCGCCTCGTCGATGCCCTGGGTGGGGCGGCAGTCCGTGCGCGCCAGCACCAGAATGCCCGACTCCTTCGCCGCTTCGACGGCGGCGCGGACCTTCATGCGGGCCTCCTCGCGCGGCAGGCACGGCTTGCCGGCGGAGGTGAGGTCCCGCGGCGTGATCTTGTCCTCGATCAGCACGGCGGCGGCGCCCGCCCGGCCATAGGCACGCACGGTGCGCTGCACGTTCAGCGGATTGCCGTAGCCATGATCGCCGTCCGCCAGCACCAGCGTTTCGGGTGCGGCGCCGTGGACCATCTGGAACGAATCGTACATCTCCCCGAAGGAGACGAGGTCGAGATCGGGACCGCCCAATCGGCTCGCGGCGACGCAGGATCCGGACAGGAACGCCGTCTTGAAGCCCGCGGCGGCCGCCAGCTTCGCGCTGATCCCGTCCCAGACGGCCGGCATGACGACGAAATCGGGCTGGGCGAGCAGCGCGCGCAGGCGCTCGGGAGCAGTCATGGATGTCCTCCGTTCTTTGCGGCCCGACGATAGGCGGCGGGCAGATATCGGGCAAGGCGGGGTCGGCCAGGGGAATCGCATTTGAGAAAAGAGGAGTGGCGGGTTGGGTTGAATTGGATTCTGTAGGGGGCTCCTGAAGGAGGG